>DATKCQ010000017.1:0-8118 GCA_035513135.1 Thermohalobaculum sp. | reverse complement strand
GGAGGGCATCGCCCGGATCCTGCAGGAGGCCGGCTTCGACTGGCGCATGGCGGGCTGCTCGATGTGCCTGGGCATGAACCCCGACCAGCTCGGCCCGGGCGAGCGTTGCGCCTCGACCTCGAACCGCAACTTCGAGGGCCGCCAGGGCCGCGGCGGGCGCACCCACCTGCTCAGCCCGGCGATGGCGGCGGCGGCGGCGCTCACGGGGCGGCTGACGGACGTGCGCGAGCTGCTCTGAGCAACAGTCCAATAAACCGGAGAGGCGGCCCGTCGGGCCGCCTCATCGTTTGCCTCCCGTCCTCGCCCTTGCGGGCTGCGGGCGGGGCGGGTCCCCGGGGAACTCGGCAGCGAGCCGCGCCCGCACCGCGAGCAACGCCGCGGAGGCGAGCACCGGCCACAGCGCGAGCCCCCAGCACTGCGCCGGGAAGCTCAGGCCGAGGTCGATCAGCGCGCCGGTGATGCCCGGGCCGACGGCGGTGGCGAACACCATCGACGCGGTCGCCAGCGCCTTGATCGACCCGAGGCTGCGGGTGCCGTAGAGCTCGGGCCAGAGCGCGCCGAGCAGCGTCTGCGCCGCGCCCTGCGTCAAGCCGAGCAGCGCCATCATGCCCTGCCAGGCGCCGACGCCCTCACCCGGCGCGATCAGCGCGATGCCGGCGGCCATCGGCAAGAGGTAGACGGGCAGCAGCGTCAGCGGGCCGAAGCGGTCGGCCAGCCAGCCCGAGACCAGCGACGAGACGACCGTGACGGCGGCATAGGCCGGATAGCCGAGCGCCATCAGCGCCAGCGGCCAGTCCTTCACCTCGCTCACATGCACCTGGTGGAAGAAGACGGCCGTGCCGATGAAGGACGGCGCCAGCACCCCGGGCATTAGCGCCCAGAAAAGCCAGTGCGAGAGCACCTCGTGGCGCAGCCAGTGGCGGCCGCCGAGACCGGCGGAGAGCTCGGCCCCGGCAATGCCCTTCGGCTGGCGGTGCTCGGTCAAGAGCCAGGCGAGGAGCGGCGCGAAGCCGATGAGAAGGAGGGCGGCGGCCACGCCCCAGGTCGCGCGCCAGCCGATCCAGGCGATGGCCAGCACGGTGAGCGCGGGCAGCACCGCCTCGCCCAGCGAATGGCCGAGATTCGCGACCGCCACCGCCCGGCCGCGCCGGGCACGGAACCAGCGGCCCATGGCGGTCATCGCCATGTGGCTCATCATGCCCTGGCCGCAAAAGCGCAGCCCGGCGATCAGCACGACGAGCACGAGCACCGAGCCGTTCAGCGCCATGCCGGCGGCGACCAAGACATAGAGCAGGATCACGCCGAGCGCGAGGCGGCCGATCGGCCGGGTGTCGGCCAGCCCGCCCGCCTGCACGAGAAGCGCCGCCGAGCCCAGCGTCGCCAGCGTGTAGATGCCGCCCCAGCCGCCGTCGCTCAGCCCGTAGGTCGCCTTGATCTCGCCGGCGAAGAGCGAGATGAAATAGGTCTGCCCGAAGGACGAGCAGAGCGTCAGCACCAGCCCCGCCGACAGCCAGCGGGCGTTCTCGAGGAGAAAGCGGCCCATCGGGCCCGTCTATGGCATCGCCCGGTCCGGCGCCAGAGGCGCCGCGCTCCGACAGCGCGCTCTCGCAGGCGTGAGCGCTTGCGCGCCGGGCCGCCGCGTGATCTACCGGGCCGGGACCCCTCGCGAGGAGCCGTGCTCATGGAGAAGTTCACCAGGCTGACCGGCGTCGCCGCGCCGATGCCGATGATCAACGTCGACACCGACATGATCATCCCCAAGCAGTTCCTGAAAACGATCAAGCGCTCGGGCCTGGGCGAGGCGCTGTTCTTCGAGATGCGCTACCGCGACGACGGCAGCGAGAACCCGGACTTCGTGCTCAACAAGCCGGCCTACCGCGACGCGAAGATCCTCGTCGCCGGGCCGAATTTCGGCTGCGGCTCGAGCCGCGAGCACGCGCCCTGGGCGCTGCTCGATTTCGGCATCCGCTGCGTCGTGGCGCCGAGCTTCGCCGACATCTTCTACAACAACTGCTTCAAGAACGGCATCCTGCCGATCGTCCTGCCCGAGGCCGACGTGGACAAGCTGATGGACGACGCCGAGCGCGGCGCCAACGCGACCGTCACCATCGATCTGGAGAGCCAGACCATCACCGGTCCGGACGGCGGCGAGATCCGCTTCGAGATCGAGCCGTTCCGCCGGCACTGCCTACTCAACGGGCTCGACGATATCGGGCTGACGCTGGAGAAGGAGAGCCGGATCAGCGCCTTCGAGGCGGCCCACGCGAGCCGCTTCCCCTGGCTGGGGGCGCCCGCCGGGTGAGGGCGGCCGCCGCACTGGCGCTCGGGCTCGCCCTCGCCGGTCAGGGCGTTGCCGCGCAAGAAGAGGCGGCGGAGCCCTGGGAGGCGCGGGACCCGGGCAGCGTGCGGGTCGCCGCCTACAACGTGGCGCTGTCGCGCCGCGGCGCGGGGCTGCTGGCGCAGGAGATGGCCAAGGGCGGCGCGCAGATCGACGCGGTGGCCGAGATTATCGGGCGGGTGCGGCCCGACATCCTGGTGCTCTACGAGTTCGACCGCGACCCGGCGCATCTGGCGCTGAGCCGCTTCGCCGGGCGGCTGCGCGACGGGGCGGAGGGGCTCGCCGGGCTCGACTATCCCTTCCTCTACCAGGGCCCGGTGAACACCGGAGTTCCCTCGGGCCACGACCTCGACGGCGACGGATGGCGCCGCGGCCCGCGCGACGCCTTCGGTTTCGGCCATTTCCCCGGTCAGTACGGCACGGCGCTGCTCAGCCGGTTCCCGATCGACCATGCGGGGGTGCGCGGCTTTCGCCGCTTCCGCTGGGCGGACCTGCCCGGTGCCGACCGGCCGGTAATGCCCGACGGCACGCCGTTCCACGCGGACGCGGTCTGGCAGTCGCTGCGGCTGAGCTCCAAGAGCCTCTGGGACGTGCCGGTGACGCTGCCCGGCGGGGCCGTGCTGCACGTGCTGGCGAGCCACCCGACGCCGCCGGTGTTCGACGGGCCGGAGGATCTGAACGGGCGGCGCAACGCCGACGAGATCCGGCTGCTCACCGGGCTGATCGAGGGCGCGAGCTGGATCGTGGACGATGCCGGGCGGCCCGGCGGGCTCGATGAGGACGCCCTGTTCGTCGTCGCGGGCGACCTCAACGCCGATCCCTTCGACGGCGCGGCGCGGCGCGGCGCGCTACGGGCGCTGCTCGCGCATCCGCGGCTGCAAGACCCGCGGCCGGCCAGCGAGGGTGCCGAGGCGGCTGCAGCCCGGCAAGGCGGCGCCAATGCGCGCCACGAGGGCCCGCCCGGCCTCGACACCGCCGACTGGCGCGACGAGCCCGGGCCGGGCAACCTGCGGGTCGACTACGTGCTGCCCTCCGCGGGTCTGGAGGTCACCGGGGCGGGGGTCTTCTGGCCGCCGCCCGAACACCCGCTGGCGCCGCTGCTGGCGGGGGGGAGGCAGCCGGCGAGCTCGGACCACCGGCTTGTCTGGGTGGACATAGCCGTGCCGGACTGAGCCCTGGCCCGGTCCTGCCGCGCGCCGCGTCAGGCCGCGAGCAGCGCCAGTGCCTCCCCGAGCTCGACGCGCCCGTCATAGAGCGCCCGGCCGCAGACGACGCCGTCGAGCCGGGCGCCGCAGGCCTTCAGCGCGGCGAGGTCGTCGAGGGACGAGACGCCGCCCGAGGCGATCACCGGGATCGAGACGGCGCGCGCCAGGGCGGCGGTCGCCTCGATGTTGGGGCCGGCGAGCGCGCCGTCGCGCTCGATGTCGGTGTAGATCAGGGCGGCGACGCCGGCATCCTCGAAGCTTCGCGCGAGGTCGAGGGCGCCTAGGCCGGTGGTCTCGGCCCAGCCCTCCACGGCGACGCGGCCCGCGCGCGCGTCGATGCCCACCGCGATGCGGCCGGGAAAGCGCCGCGCCGCCTCGCGCACCAGCGCCGGCTCGCGCACCGCCACGGTGCCAAGGATCACGCGCGCCACCCCCTTCCCGAGCCACGCCTCGATGGTGGCCATGTCGCGGATGCCGCCGCCGAGCTGGACGGGGACCGAGACGGCTGCGAGGATCGCCTCGACCGCCGCCGCGTTCACGGGCCGGCCGGCGAAGGCGCCGTTGAGGTCGACGAGGTGCACCCACCGGCAGCAAGCGGCCGCAAAGGCGCGGGCCTGGGCGGCGGGGTCCGCGCCATAGATGGTGGCGGCGTCCATCTCGCCGCGCAGGAGGCGCACGCACTGGCCGTCCTTGAGGTCAATGGCGGGGTAGAGGATCATGCGCGGCCGCTCCGGTCTCGTGGCGCCCCCGCATAGCGCGGGCGGCGGCGGATTTGAAGCGCTCAGGCACCCGGTGGGGCCTTGCGCCGGCGGCCCTTGGCGAGACTCTGCGTCGACCAGAAGCTCAGCGCCAGCCGCTCGCGCGCCGCGCGGGCCGTCGCGAGGTCCCAGCCGTTGATGATGGCGAGCCTGAAGCCGCCCGGCGGCATGGCGTGCCAGGCGGGCGGGCGGTCCTCGTGGAAGGTGACCTGCACGCTGGTTGCGCCGGGCAACCCCAGCACCTCGTCGAGCAGCGCGCGCGGCGGGTGGCGGTACTGCAGTCCGTGGGCGCCGAACAGCGCCACGCTGTAGCCCGGCCGCCGGGCGCCGTCGTCGAAGTCCCAGACGCCGTCGCGGTAGAGGCGCACCACCGCCTCGACCCAGGCGTGCCCGCCGTAGAGGTCGGGCCACTGGTCGGCGAAGCGCAAATGCACCTCGATGATCGTCGCGCCGATCGTCTCGAAGTTGACGATGCCGGTGTAGCCGCGCAGGTGGCGGGCGAGCCAGGCGGCGAGCGGCGCCTCGACCTCGGGGCGCGGCCCGGCGAGCACCGTCCAGTGGTCGAACATGCCCTGGCCGATCGGCTCGCCGACCGCGTGGCGCCACCAGCGCGGCGCACCGTCGACCACGGCGGCGTCCGTCGAGACATGCGCGCCCTCGAGCAACGCCATCCAGATGTGGCCGGGGCGCTGATGCGCGCGGTAGTCGCGCAAGCTGCGCAGCACGCGGCTGCCGGTGCCCATGCCGCGCAGGTTGAAGGCCGGCTTCGAGAACACCGGGAAACCGGGCGGCTCGATGCCGTGCGGGCCGCACACGAGGCTCTGGCTCTCGGCCACCTTCAGCTTGTCGTAGACCCAGCGGTGGTCCGGGTAGAGCCCCCAGGCGTCGCCGTCATCGGTCGGGATGACGAGGTCCTCGGGGCAGGCCACGCCCTCGAAGTACTGCTGGCGCCAGGGGTCGAGCTCGCGGATCGGCATGTGCCGAGCTTGGGCCAAGCACGGGCGAATGGGAAGAGCCCGGGCGGGGGCGTTCAGGGGCGCCAGGCGAGGAAGTTGGCGATCAGGCGCAAGCCGGTCGCCTGGCTCTTCTCCGGATGGAACTGGGTGCCGACCATGTTCCGCCGCCCGACCACGGCGGCGATCATCTCGCCATGCGCAACATGGGCGAGCCGGTGCTCGGGGTTGCGCGGGCGCAGGTGGTAGGAGTGCACGAAATAGACGTGGTCGCCGGTGCGGATGCCGGAGAGAACCGGGTGGTCGGCGCTCACCGTCAGCTCGTTCCAGCCCATGTGCGGCACCTTGAGCTCCGGGTCGCTCGGCGCCAGGCGCACCACATCGCCGGGGATCCAGTCGAAGCCCGGCGTCTTGCCGTGCTCGAGCCCGCGCGTCGCCATGAGCTGCATGCCGACGCAGATGCCGAGGAACGGGGCGCCGGCGCGCACGCGCTCCTCGATCGCCGCGAACAGGCCGGCGATCGCCATCAGCCCGGCGCGGCAGTCGGCGAAGGCGCCGACGCCGGGCAGCACGATGCGCGTCGCGCGCGCGACCGCCTCCGGGTCGGCGGTGACGATCACCGGCCCGCCGCCCGCCTCGGCGCTCATGCGCTGGAACGCCTTCTCCGCCGAGCGCAGATTGCCCGAGCCGTAATCGACGATCGCCGTGGTCATGTGGCCTCGCCCCTGAGGAACAACTCCTCCGCGCCGGCGGCCGAGCGGGCCTCGACCACGCCCGCCTCGCGCCAGCCGCGCAGGCGAAGCTCGGCGCGGCGCACGGCGCCGCCCTCGAAGCCGAGGATCAGCGCGACGCCGATCTCGACCACGATCGGCCCGATGGGCGACCACGCGAAGGCGAGGCCGATGAGCGCGGCATGGCTGGCGAGGGTCAGCCACAGCCCATGCCAGATGGCCCACAGCGGCGGCAGCGCCAGGGCGAAGATGTCGAAGCGGTCGGTGACCACCCGCACCTCGCCCTTCTTCTCGTGCACCGTGTAGGGCCGCGTGCGCATGGCTCAGAGCGTACCCTTGGTCGAGGGCACCGCGTCGGACCTGCGCGGGTCGGGCTCGACCGCCTCGCGCAAGGCGCGGGCCACCGCCTTGAAGGCGGCCTCGGCGATGTGGTGGCTGTTGACGCCGCGGATCAGCGCCACGTGCAGCGTGATGCCGCCCTGCATGGCGAGCGCCGTGAAGAACTCGCGCACCAGCTCGGTGTCGAACGTGCCGATCCTCGGCGCGGTGAAGGCCACCTCCCAGGCCAGGCAGGACCGCCCGGAGAGATCGAGCGCCGCCTGCACCGCCGTGTCGTCCATCGGCAGCAGGCACGCGCCGTAGCGCCGGATGCCGCGCTTGTCGCCCAGCGCCTGGGTGATCGCCTTGCCCAGCGCGATGCCGACATCCTCGACCGTGTGGTGATCGTCGATGTGGCTGTCGCCCTCGGCGCGCACCTTCAGGTCGATCAGCGCGTGGCGGGCGAGCTGGTCGAGCATGTGGTCGAAGAAGCCGACGCCCGTGCGGTTGTCGTAGAGGCCGGTGCCGTCGAGGTTCAGCTCGACCTCGATCGCGGTCTCCGCCGTCTTGCGGGTGAGGCTCGCCTTGCGCATCGCTTGGGCCCTTCGCTGCCGTCGCGCCCGTATACTGCGGGACGCGCGACGAGGCCAGCCCCCAGCCCTGCCCAAGCCCCCGTGATTTCCGCAAGCTGCCCGGCTATATGGGGAGAAGCAGCAAGGAGCCGGGGCATGAAGGCGGACAGCGCACGGCAATGGCACGGCACCACCATCGTCGCCGTGATGAAGGCCGGCCGCGTGGCGGTGGCGGGCGACGGGCAGGTCACCCAGGGCGACACGGTGGTCAAGGCCAACGCCCGCAAGGTGCGGCGCATCGCGCCCGGCGGCCACGACGTGATCTGCGGCTTCGCCGGCGCCACCGCGGACGCCTTCACCCTGCTCGAGCGGCTCGAGCACAAGCTCGAGGCGGCGCCGGGCCAGCTCATGCGCGCCTGCGTCGAGCTGGCCAAGGACTGGCGCACCGACAAGTTCCTGCGCCGGCTCGAAGCCATGCTGATCGTCACCGACGGAGAGACGCTGCTGCTGGTCACCGGCGTGGGCGACGTGCTCGAGCCCGAGGGCGGCGTCTGCGCCATCGGCTCGGGCGGCGCCTACGCCCTGGCGGCGGCGCGGGCGATGGCCGATAGCGAGCGCGACGCCGAGCAGATCGCGCGCCGCGCGCTCGAGATCGCCGCCGAGATCTGCGTCTACACCAACCCCTCGATCACCGTCGAAGTGATTTCCCGGGAGGTGATCGCCCGATGAGGCCGGCGCGGGTCGACCCGGCGGGCCGCCCGCTCGAGGGCCGCCGACGGCAGGGGCTGCAGGCGCTGGGCATCGTGCTGGGCTGGCTCGTGGTTCTGAGCCTGGTGATCTGGGCCACGCGGGGCGACGGCCCGGCGCGCACCGCCGCGCCCGTGCCCTGGCTCCTCGGGCTCGGGGTGCTCGCCTGGGTGGCGGCCGAGCATGTCGCCGGCCGACGCGGCCTGGTCTGGCCGGGCAGCGCGCTGGCGATCGTCGGGCCGCTCTCGGTCGGCATGGGCCTGAGCCTGATCACGCCCGAGCTGCGGGCAGCCCCCGTCGAGCTGCGCATGGCGGTGATCTCGGGCACGTCGGCGCTGATGATGGCGCTGTTCCTGTTCCGCTTCCGCCTGCCGGGGCTGGTCTCGCCGGTGGTCACCTTCAGCATCGTCGCGCTGTTCCTCGGCATCTTCGGCGCCGACCCGGTGCGGCTGGCCGAGGTCGAGGGCTTCAGCCCGCGCGGCATCCTTGCGGCGAT
>DATKCQ010000016.1:0-9481 GCA_035513135.1 Thermohalobaculum sp. | reverse complement strand
GCTGCCCGTGTTCGGCCCGGCCTTCTCGTTCGACGAGATCATCCTCGGCGCGGTGGGCGACGCGGCGCTCGGCGTGAAGAACACCTCGCAATGGGCCTACGACCTCGAGAACCCGGCGAACGCGGCGTTCGTCGAGGCGTTCCGCGCCGAGTACGGCCGCACGCCCACGCTCTACGCCAGCCAGGGCTACGACGCGGCCAACCTGATCCTCTCGGCGCTCGAGAAGGCGGACGTGACCGAGGCGGACGCCTTCCGCGAGGCGCTGCGCGCGGCCGATTTCGCCAGCGTGCGCGGCGACTTCCGCTTCGGCCCCAACCACCACCCGATCCAGGACATCCTGGTGCGCGAGGTGGTCGCGGGCCCGGAGGGCAAGCCCACCAACCGGCTGATCGGCGTGGCCGAGGAGGACCACCAGGACGCCTATGCCGGCGCGTGCGCCATGTAGCGGCGCGGGGCGCGTCCCGGCCTTGCGCCGGGACCCCGATCCGCTAAGGAGTGAGCCGAGCCGGCCGGGGGAGCCTCCGGCCGGTGCTCCCGCGGCCCCGGCGCGCGGCCGGGGCCGCGGGCGCGTATCGAGCCGGTGACGCGATGACCCTCGCCCTCCTCGTCGAGCAGCTTCTGAACGGGCTCCAGCTCGGGGTGATGCTGTTCCTGATGGCGGCCGGGCTGACGCTGGTGTTCGGCGTCATGGGGCTGATCAACCTCGCCCACGGCGCGCTCTACATGACCGGCGCCTTCGTCTGCGCCTGGGTGGCCGGGATGACCGGCTCGTTCTGGGCGGGGCTGCTGGCGGCGGTGCCGGCGGCGGCGCTGGTCGGCGCGCTGGTCGAGGTGGCGGTGATCCGCCGGCTCTACGCGCGCGACCATCTCGACCAGGTGCTCGCCACCTTCGCGCTGATCCTGGTGTTCTCCGAGGGCGCGCGGATGATCTTCGGCGCCCGGCCCATGTGGCTCGACATCCCCGAGGCGCTGACGGGGCATGTGAGCCTGCCCGGCGGCGCCGCCTACCCGGTCTATCGCCTGGCCATCATCGCGGTCGGGCTGGCGGTGGCGGCTGGCCTGTTCTGGCTGATCCGGCGCACCCGGCTGGGCATGCGCATCCGCGCCGGCGCCTCGGACCGCGAGATGATCGGCGCGCTCGGGGTCGACATCGCCCGGCTCTACACCGTGGTGTTCGCGCTCGGCGCCGGGCTCGCCGGGCTGGCGGGCGCCATGGTCGGCGCGCTCCAGTCGGTGCAGGTCGGCATGGGCGAGCCGGTGCTGATCCTCGCCTTCGTCACCATCGTCATCGGCGGCATCGGCTCGATCCGCGGCGCGCTGGTCGGCGCGCTGCTGGTCGGCGTGGTCGACACCATGGGGCGGATCTTCCTGCCCGTGCTGTTCGGGCTGTTCACCGATCCGTCCTCGGCCACCACCACGGGCGCGGCGCTCGCCTCGATGCTGATCTACCTGATGATGGCGGGCATCCTCGCCGTCCGGCCCAGCGGGCTGTTCCCCGCCGATGGCTGAGCAGACCACCCACGGCGCCCCCGAGGCGGCGCCCCGGCGCCCCGGCCGCGAGGCGTGGATCAACGCGGGCCTCGCGGCGCTGCTGCTGGCGGCGCCCGTGGCCGCCATCGGGCTCGGCGAGCCCTACTACGCGAACCTCGCCAGCCGCGTGGCGATCCTCGGCCTCGCCGGGGTGGGGCTGAACCTGGCGCTCGGCTATGGCGGCATGGTCAGCCTCGGCCACGCCGCCTTCTTCGGCATCGGCGGCTATGCCGCCGGCATCGCGGCGCAGGCCGCCTTCAACGCCGAGCCGGTGATGGGCTGGCCGGTGACGCTGCCCGGCACCGACCTGATGCCCGCGATCTGGCTCGCCGCGCTGGTCGTGGCCGGGCTGGTGGCCGCGGCGATGGGCGCAATCTGCCTGCGCACCTCGGGCGTCTACTTCATCATGATCACGCTGGCGTTCGCCCAGATGATCTTTTACTTCGCCATCTCCTGGCCGGAATACGGCGGCGAGGACGGGCTTTCCATCCATGTCCGCAACCGCTTTCCCGGGGTGGACACCTACGACCCGCTGACGTTCTTCCTGATCTGCTACGCCTGCCTGATGGCGGCGATCTGGCTGACCTCGCGGCTGATCGCCGCGCGCTTCGGCGCCGCGCTGATGTGCGCGCGCATGAACCCCGGCCGGCTCGCCACCGTGGGCATCGAGCCGTTCCCGGTGAAGCTCGCCGCCTTCGTGGTCTCGGCGATGCTCACGGCGCTCGCGGGCGCGCTCTACGCCGAGCTCAACGGCTTCGTCAGCCCGGCCATGCTCAACTGGCACACCTCGGGCGAGATCATCGTCTTCTGCATCCTCGGCGGGGTCGGGCGGCTGTTCGGCCCGGTCGCCGGGGCGGCGCTCTACGTGCTGATGGAGCACGTGCTGGGCGGACTGACCGAGCACTGGCAGCTGCCGCTCGGCCTGATCATCCTCGCCGTGGTGCTGTTCGCCCGCGGCGGGCTGATCGGCCTCCTCGCCGGGGGCGCGCGGCATGGCTGAGCCGGTGCTCGAATTGCGCGGCGTGGTCAAGCGCTTCGGTGCCGTGCAGGCGGCCGGCGGGGTGGACCTCACGCTGATGCGAGGCGAGATCCACGCCCTGATCGGGCCGAACGGCGCGGGCAAGTCGACGCTGGTGCAGATCATCGCCGGCCAGCTCCGCCAGGACGCGGGCGAGATCCGCATCGGCGGGCGCGAGGTCTCGCGGCTCTCGGTGGCGGGCCGGGCGCGGCTCGGGCTGGGGCGGACCTTCCAGGTCTCCTCGGTGGCGCTCGAGTTCTCGGCGCTCAGGAACGTCATGCTGGCGGTGCAGGGGCGCGAGCGGCGCGGCCCTGGCCTCATGCGCCCAATGATGCGCCCGGTGATGCGGGACGCGCAGCTCACCCGGCCGGCGCTCGACGTGCTGGCGCAGTTCGACCTCGACGACCGCGCCGGCGTGCCGGCGGCGGCGCTCAGCCACGGCGAGCTGCGCCAGCTCGAGCTGGCCATGGCGTTCGCGCTGGCGCCCCGGCTGCTGCTGCTCGACGAGCCGATGGCCGGCATCGGCGCGGGCGGCACGCCGGCGCTGACCCGCGTGCTGCTGGGGCTCAGGGGCCGCGTGCCGATGCTGCTGATCGAGCACGACATGGACGCGGTCTTTCGCCTCGCCGACCGGATCTCCGTGCTGGCCGAGGGCAGGGTGATCTTCTCGGGCCCCCCGGACGCGGTGCGTGCCAGCGCGCTGGTGCGCGAGGTCTATCTCGGCGCGGAGGCCTGAGATGCTGGAGCTCGAGGGCGTCGAGACCTTCTACGGCCCGGTGCAGGCGCTGTTCGGCGTCGATCTGGCGCTCGGGCGCGGCGAGGTGGTGGCACTGATGGGCCGCAACGGCATGGGCAAGACCACGTCGATCCGCTCGATCCTGCGCCTCACGCCGCACGCGCGCGGGCGCATCGTGTTCGAGGGGCGCGACCTCGCCGGCCTGCCGCCGCACCGCGCGGCGCGGCTCGGGCTGGGGCTGGTGCCCGAGGGCCGGCGCTGCTTCCCGAACCTCACCGTGGCCGAGAACCTCGCCGCCACCGAGCGCCCCGGCCCGTGGGACCGCGCGGCGGTCGAGCGCCTGTTCCCGCGTCTGGCCGAGCGGCGCGGCCAGATGGCCGGCACGCTCTCGGGCGGCGAGCAGCAGATGCTGGCGATCGGCCGGGCGCTGATGACCAACCCCAGGCTGCTGATCCTCGACGAGGCCACCGAGGGGCTGGCGCCCACCATCCGCGCCGAGATCTGGGCGGCACTCAGGCGCCTCAAGGCCGAGGGCGAGGCGATCCTGATCGTCGACAAGACCCTGAAGGAGCTGCTGCCGCTGGCCGAGCGCTGCGTCATCCTCGAGCGCGGCCGCACGGTCTGGCGCGGCGCGCCCGGCGAGCTGACCCAAGCGGTGTCGGACCGCTATCTCGGCGTGTGACCGCGCGGCCGGGCCGGGCGGCGCTCAGCCCCCGGCGGCGCGCCGCAGGTGCGCCATCAGGGGCGCGCCCTCGAGCCGCTCGTGGGCCCCGGCGGGCTCGGTCTCGATGGCCTCGAAATGCGCGTCCAGCACGGTCTCGCGCTCGTGCCTGAGCGGCGGCGAGCAATAGCAGGTCTCGCTCCAGCGCACCGCGCCGTCCGGGCCGATCACCGCCCGCTCCATCGCGGCGACGATCTCGGCCCCGTCCGGCTTCTGGCCCGCCACCGAGCCGTCGCTCAGCCGCCGCAGCAGCGCCGCCTCGGTCCCGGCCCTCAGCCGTGCGCGCACCCGGTAGATCATGGTTCCTCCTCCTCTTCCTTCGCCGTGAGGGTAGTGCACTCGGCCGCCCCGACATCGCGCTTGCCCCGACATCCCGCTTGCATCGCCGCCCGTTCGAGTCCATGAGGCCGGGCGATCCGCCCGCCCCGAGGCCCCTGCGATGACCGAGCCCCCCGGCCGCCACGCCCCCCGCATCCTGCTCGGCGTCGACACCGGCGGCACCTATACCGACGCGGTGCTGATCGACGAGTCGCGCCTCGCCGAAGGTCCCGGCGCGGTGATCGCCGCGGCCAAGCGCCTGACCACGCGCGACGATCTCGCCCGCGGCATCGGCGCGGCGGTGGGCGCCGCCATGCACGCCGCCGGCGTCGGCCCCGAGCGCATCGCGCTGGTCTCGCTGTCGACCACGCTCGCCACCAACGCGCTGGTCGAGGGGCAGGGCGGCCGGGTCGGCCTGGTGATGATCGGCTTCGACGCGGCGGACGCGCGGCGCGCCGGCATCGCCGAGGCGCTGGGCGGCGACCCCATGCTGATCATCCCCGGCGGCCACGCCCCGACCGGCGAGGAGATCGCGCCCCCCGACGTCGCCGCGCTCGGGGCCTGGCTGGCCGAGGCCCCGGCCGAGGGCTATGCCGTGTGCGCCTACTTCGCCGTGCGCAATCCCGCCCACGAGATCGCCGCGCGCGACCTGATCCGCGCCCGCACCGGCCGCCCGGTCACCTGCAGCCACGAGCTCTCGCCGAAGGTAGGCGGCCCCAGGCGCGCGCTCACCGCGCTGCTCAACGCCCGCCTGATCGGCCTGATCGACCGGCTGATCGCCTCCGCCGGGCGCATCCTGGACGCGCGCGGCATCGCCGCGCCGCTGATGGTGGTGCGTGGCGACGGCGCGCTGGTCTCGGCCGGATTCGCCCGGCTCCGGCCGATCGAGACCATCCTGTCCGGCCCCGCCGCCTCGCTGGTCGGCGCCTCCTGGCTGACCGGGCGCGCCGATGCGGTGGTCTCCGACATCGGCGGCACCACCACCGACATCGCCGTGCTGGCCGGCGGCCGTCCACGCCTCGACCCCGCCGGGGCGCGCGTCGGCGGCTGGCGCACCATGGTCGAGGCGGTCGCCATGACCACGCACGGGCTGGGCGGCGACTCGGAGGTCGGCCTCGCCGCGGCCGGCCTCGAGACCCGCCTCAGCCTCGGCCCGCGCCGGCTGATCCCGGTGGCGCTGATCGCCGCCGAGCATGCGGCGCTGGTGCATGACGCGCTCGAGCGCGACCTCGCCGCCGAGCACGTGACCGACCTCGCCGGGCGTTTCCTTGTGGCCCCCGACCCGGCCGGCGCCAGCGGCCTCGATGCCCAACTCGACGCGCACGAGGCCCGCGTCGTCGCGGAGCTGACGGACGGCCCGCGCCCTGCGGCCGAGGTGCTGCGCACCCGCCTCATGCGCAGCGCGCTGAAGCGCCTGGTCTCGCGCGGAGTCGTGATGGTCTCGGGCCTGACGCCGTCCGACGCCGCCCACGTGCTGGGCCTGCACGCCGCCTGGGACGCCGGCGCGGCCGAGAAGGCCACCCGCCTCCTCGCGCGCAGCCGCGGCAACGATGGCCGCCCGGTGGCCGCCGATGCCCAAACGCTGGCGCGGCGCATCCTCGACGCGCTGATCCGCCGCTCGGCCGAGGTGGTGCTCGACGCCGCCTTCGCCGAGGACGGCTTCGAGCGCCCCGAGCCGAGCCGGTCCTTCCTCGCCCAGGCGGCGCTCGACCGCCACGCCGGCCTGGTCCGCCCGCGCCTGTCGCTGAGCGTGCCGCTGATCGGCCTCGGCGCCCCGGCCCCCACCTACTACCCGGCCGTCGCCGCGGCCCTCGACGCCGAGAGCGTGATCCCCGCCCATGCCGGCGTCGCCAACGCCATCGGCGCCGTGGTCGGCCAGGTGCGCATCGCGCGCACGGCCGCCATCACCTGCCCCGGCGAGGGCCGCTTCCGCGCCCACCTGCCCGGCGGCGCGCGCGACTTCGCCAGCCTCGCCGAGGCGCAGGCCGCCGCCGAGGCGGCGCTGGGCGCCCTGGCCCGCGCCGCCGCCGCCGAGGCCGGCGCGGCCGAGGTCCACCTCGCGCTCTCGACCGAGGTCCGCGACGCCGAGATCGAGGGCAAGCGCCTGCTGGTCGAGGCCACCGTCACCGCCACCGCCACCGGCCGCCCCCGCCTAGCCGAGCCGGTGGACTAAACGATTTCGAGCGAAGCGGACGCACTTTGCGGCCCGGAAATCGCGGCTCTAGCCGCGCTCCGCCGGCGGAATCGCCGCCCGCGCCATCGGCGCGCGCACGGGTCTCCGAAAATCGTTCACGGCGAGATTGCAACGATATCAATAACTTAACCATATGTGCACATGTGCACACCTTTGCGCCACTTCCCCCCGAAGGACCCGGGCGATAAGGTCGCAACCGAGACGCCCACGCGGTTCCGGATCGGGGAGTTCCGATGGTTCGCATCGCCGCCGCCGCCTATCCGTGCGAGTTCCTCGGCAGCTGGGCGGCCTACGAGGACAAGCTCGCGGCCTGGGTCGCCGAGGCGGCGGGGCAGGGCGCCGGGCTGCTGGTCTTTCCCGAATGGGCCGGCCTCGAGCTCGCCACGCTGGAGGGCCGCGAGACGGCGGCCGACCTGGTGCGCTGCATCGACGCCCAGACCGCGTGGCTGCCCCGCGCCGACGCCCTGCACGCCCGCCTCGCCGCGGCGCACGGCGTCCACATCTGCGCCGGCAGCGCGCTGGTGCGCCGCGCCGACGGCCGCGCCGTCAACCGCGCCCGGCTGGTCACGCCGTCGGGCGCCATCGGCGCGCAGGACAAGCTGATCATGACGCGCTACGAGCGCGAGGTCTTCCACATCCACCCCGGCCGCGAGGTCCGGGTCTTCGACACCGCGCTCGGACGCATCGGCATCGCCATCTGCTACGACGTCGAGTTCCCGCTGATCGGCCGCGCCATGGTCGAGGCCGGGGTCGAGATCCTCCTCGCCCCCTCCTGCACCGAGGCGCTGTCGGGCGCGAGCCGGGTGCGCATCGGCGCCCGCGCCCGGGCGCTCGAAGGCCAGTGCATCAGCGTGCAGGCGCCCACCGTGGGCGCCGCCGAGTGGAACCAGGCGCTCGACCTGACCACCGGCGCGGCGGGCATCTTCTGCCCGCCCGACCGCGGCTTCCCGATGACCGGCATCCTGGCGCAAGGCGAGCTCGACCGCCCCGGCTGGGTCCTCGCCGAAGCCGACCTTTCGGCGGTCGCCGCGGTTCGCCGCGACGGCGGCGTGCTCAACATGGCGCACTGGCCCGAGCAGGCCGACGGCCGCCTCGCCCGGCTCGCCACGGTCGACCTGACCGCCGCCGCGGCCCGCAGCGCCAGCGGCTGAGGCGGCGGCCTCACCGGGCGTCAGGCGTGCTCTCGGCGTCTCCCGGCCCGTCGCCGCCCGTCGTCGCCTGCCAGCTCGCCGGGTCGGTGATCCCCTCGGTGCCGATCAGCAGCACCCGGGCCCCGGCGTCGAGCCCCATGGCCGTCCGGACCTCCGGGTTGCAGGCGGCGCCGATCAGCGCGAGCACGCCGGCGGCCGAGCACTCGCCGGCCTCGACCGGCCCGTGGCCGGCGTCGCCCGAGGCCAGCAGGCGCAGCGCCGCGCCGACCGGCGCATCGGGCACCGTGACGAAGTGCGAGGCCGCCCGGCGCACGATCTCCCAGGCGATCAGCGAGGGGGCCCCGGCGCTCAGGCCGCCCATCACCGTCTCGTGGCGCACCCGGACCGGGCTCGCCCGGCCGCGCCGGGCGCTGGCCATCAGGCCCGCCGCGTGCTCGGACTCGACGACCACCAGGCGGGGCCGCGCCGCGCCCATCTGCATCCAGAAGCGCGCCGCCAGCGCCGCCGCCAGCCCACCGACGCCGGCCTGCACGAAGAGGTGCGTGACCGGCGCCCCGGCCTGCTCCAGCGCCTCGGCGGCCAGCGTCGTGTAGCCCGCCATCACCTGGCGGGGCACCTGCAGGTAGCCCTCGTAGGAGGTGTCCGAGACCACCAGCCAGCCGCGCACCGCCGCCTCCCCGGCGCACAGCCGCACGGCGTCGTCGTAGCTGCCCCTGACCTGCACCGCCTCGGCGCCCAGCGCCTCGATCGCCCGGGCGCGGCCCGGCGAGACCGCCGTGTGCAGGTAGACCCGGCAGCGGCAGCCGGCGAGCTGCGCCCCCCAGGCCACCGAGCGCCCGTGATTGCCGGCGCTCGCGGTTGCCACGGTCAGCGCCGCGGCGCCGTCACGGGCGCGCCCGGCGCGCAGCTCCGCCGGGCTGACGCCCAGCCGGTCGGCGAGCAGCCGCAGCACGGCGTAGGCCCCGCCCAGCGCCTTGAACGAGCCAAGCCCGAAGCGCGCCGCCTCGTCCTTGTAGAGCACCGCCCCGAGGCCGAGCGCCGAGGCCAGCCGGTCGAGGCCGAAGAGCGGGGTCGGCGCATAGCCGGGCCAGCCGCGGATCTCGGCAATCGCCGTGTCCGAGAGCGCGCGGGAAAACAGCGCCTCGAGGCGCTCCGGATAGGGGCCGGGCAGCGGGCTGACGCCGAGGTGCTCGACAATCCGCGGCGGCCGGCGGAAATGCAGAAGCGGCATGCCCTGGCAACTCCATCCAACCAATGCCCCTGCCTAGAACGGTGGCGCCCCCGCCGTCCAGCACAAACGCGCGGGCGCGGCGGGACCGGCGCCGGGCGTACACATTGTGCACGAGGCCAAGCCGCTGAATGCAAGGGATTCTTTGAATCGGCCCTCGCGCGCGCGGCCGCCCGCCGGTCTACCCCCCCGGGTCTAGGCGCGGGGCCTGCGGGTCTCGCGGAGCACGATGTAGATGCCGCTGGCGATGATCACGGCGGCGCCGCCATAGGTCCACAGGCCCGGAATCTCGCCCCAGACCAGCCATCCCAGGATGCTCGCCCAGATCAGCGCCGTGTAGTCGAACGGCGCGACGACCGCCGCCGCCCCCATGCGGAAGGCCTGGCTGATCAGCGTCAGCCCCAGCGTGCCGAACACCGCCATGCCGAGGAAGAGCGGCAGGTGCTCCGGCTCGGGCGCGCGCCAGACGGTCCAGACGACGAGGCCCGAGAAGACGAGGGGGAAGGCGACGACGTAGAACATCAGCGGCCAGATGCCCTCGACCCGGCCGATCCAGCGGGCGCTCAGCATGATCAGGGCGTAGAA
>DATKCQ010000015.1:0-7782 GCA_035513135.1 Thermohalobaculum sp. | reverse complement strand
GATCGTCTGGGGCGGCACCCCTGCCAGAATCGCCGGGGCCGTGCTGATCGCCGCGCCCCACCTGATCGGCGCGCCGCACCCGGAGGCGTTCGAGGGCGTGGTGCCGCCCGAGCTCTCGGCGCTGTTCGCCGCGCGGGTCCTCGCCGTCGGGGCGCTGGCCTGGGCGGCGCTGGGTGCGCTCGCCGGCCACCTCTGGTCGCGCGAGGCCCGTGCCGCCTGAAGGGGAGAGCGGCGCCCATGCACGTCAGCCGGGATGTCACCCCGCGCTTCAGCCCGGCGTTCCGCGCCCGGCTCGCCGAGCTGTTCGCCTGGCGCCGCGACGTGCGCCGCTTCCGTCCCGACCCGGTCGCGCCGGCGCTGGTCCGCCGCCTGCTGGCGGGCTCGGCCCTCGCCCCCTCGGTCGGCCTCTCCGAGCCCTGGCGCTTCGTCATGGTGGAGAGCGAGACCGCCCGCGCCGCCGCCCGCGCCAACTTCGAGGCGGCGAACGCCGAGGCGCTGAGCGGCTACTCCGGCGCGCAGGCCCGCCGCTATGCCGGGCTCAAGCTCTCGGGAATGCGCGAGGCTCCAGTGCAGGTGGCCGTGTTCTGCGACGAGGCGACCCGGCAGGGTGCCGGGCTCGGGCTCGGCACCATGCCTGAGATGCGCCGCTACTCGGTGGTTTGCGCGGTGATGCAGCTCTGGCTCGCCACCCGCTCCGAGGGCCTCGGCCTCGGCTGGGTCTCGATCCTCGACCCCGAGCGGCTGGCCCGCGACCTCGACCTGCCCCAGGGCTGGCGCCTGGTTGCCTATCTCTGCCTCGGCTGGCCCGAGGAGGACCACGACGACCCCGAGCTCGCGCACGCCGGCTGGGAAGCCCGCCACGCGCCCGAAATCCTCACCCGCTAGGAGCGCACATGCCCGCAAAAATCCCCGCGACCGTGATCACCGGCTTCCTCGGCGCCGGCAAGACCACGCTGATCCGAAACCTGCTGGCGCGCGCCAACGGGCGGCGCATCGCGCTGGTGATCAACGAGTTCGGCGACATCGGCGTCGACGGTGAGGTCTTGCGCGGCTGCGGCGACGCGGCCTGTGCCGAGGACGACATCATCGAGCTGGCGAACGGCTGCATCTGCTGCACCGTGGCCGAGGACTTCGTGCCCACCATGAAGCGCCTGATCGAGCGCGCCGCCCCGCCCGAGCACATCGTCATCGAGACCTCAGGCCTGGCGCTGCCCCAACCGCTGGTGCGCGCCTTCAACTGGCCCGAGATCCGCACCCGCGTCACCGTGGACGGGGTGATCGCCGTGGTCGACGGCCCGGCCACCGCCGAGGGCCGCTTCGCCCATGACGAGGCGGCCGTCGCCGCCCAGCGCACGGCGGACGGCAACCTCGACCACGACACGCCGCTCGCCGAGCTGTTCGAGGACCAGATCGCCTGCGCCGACATGGTGGTGATCGCCAAGGCCGACCGGATGGAGGCGGCCTCGCTCGACGCGCTCCTCGGCACGGTCGCGGCGCAGGCGCGGCCCGGCGCAAGGGTGATCCGCTCGGACGCGGCGGGTCTCGCCCCCGACATCCTGCTCGGCCTCGCCCTCGCCAGCGAGGCGGACATGGCGCGCCGCCGCGCGCCGCACCACGAGGGCGAGGCGGAGGAGGACCACGACCACGACGAGTTCGAGACCTTCCTGCTCGGCTTCGGCGAGATCGCCGACCCCGCTTCCTACGCCGAGCGGCTGGCCGGGGTGATCCGTAGCCACGACATCCTGCGCCTCAAGGGCTTCGCCGCGGTGGCCGGCAAGCCGATGCGCCTCGTGGTCCAGGCCGTCGGCCCGCGGGTCGAGACCTACTACGACCGCCCCTTCGGCCCGGCCCCCCGCGAGACGCGCCTCGTGGTGATCGGCGAGACCGGCCTCGACCGCGCCGCGATCACCGCGGCGCTGGCACCATGAGCGGCGCGTCCGGAGCCCGGCACTGATGCACCTCCTGCTCGCCCAGCCCGGAGAGGTCGGCGACGGCGCCGAGCCGGTCGACCTCGCCCAGGACCCGGCCGAGCTCATCGTCATCTCCGCCGCCGACACCGAGCTCGCCGCGCTCGCCGAGGCGCGCGCGCAGCTCGGCCCGGCGGCGCCTTCCATGCGCCTCGCCTCGCTCCTGCACCTGACCCACCCGATGTCGGTCGACCTCTACCTCGACCGCACGGCGGCGAAATCCCGCCTCGTCGTCGCCCGCGTGCTTGGCGGCGAGGGCTACTGGCCCTACGGCCTCGAGCAGTTCGCCGCCCGCCTGGGCGCGGCCGGCATCCCTTTCGCCGCCCTGCCCGGCGACGACAAGCACGACTCCGCTCTGCGCCGCGCCTCGACCCTCGCCCCCGAGCACTACGACGCGCTGTGGGCCTACCTCGTCGAGGGCGGTCCCGAGAACGCCGCCAACTTCCTGCGCTACGCCACCTGGCTGCTCGCCCAGCCCGCCGAAACCGGAGACTCCGCGCCGGCCGCCGGCACCCCCCTCCCCCCTCGTGGGGAAGGGATGGGGAGGGGGGGCTCCTTGGTCGCCAGCCGCGCCTCCGTTTCAGACCCCCCGTCCGCCGCCGGGCCCCTGCTGCGCGCCGGCGTCTACTGGCCAGGGGCGGGCGACGCGGGCATCGCCGACCTCGACACCGCCCGCGCCCACTGGCCCGCGCCCGACGCCCCCGTCGTCCCCATCGTCTTCTACCGCGCGCTGGTGCAGGGCGCCGGGCTGCACCCGGTCAACCGTCTGGTGCGCGCCTGCCTCGCCGAGGGGCTGGCGCCGCTGCCGGTCTTCGTCGCCTCGCTGAAGGACCCGGTCTCGGCGGGAACGCTGGAGACCCTGTTCGCCGAGGCCCCGCCGGCGGTGGTGATCAACGCCACCAGCTTCGCCGTCGCCTCGCCGCAGGCAGGCACGCACGCGCCCACGCCCCTCGACCGCCCCGGCGTCCCCGTCCTCCAGGCCGTGTTCGCCGGCGGCACCGAGGAGGCGTGGGAGGCGGGCCTCAATGGCCTCTCGGCGCGCGACATCGCCATGAACGTGGCGCTGCCCGAGGTCGACGGCCGCATCCTCGCCCGCGCCGTGAGCTTCAAGGGCGAGGCCTGGCACGACGAGGCCACCCAGTGCCGCATCGCCGCCTACCGCGCGCGCGCCGACCGGATCAGCTTCACCGCCCGCCTCGCCGCCGCCTGGGCAAGGCTCGGGCGCACGCCTGCGCACGACAAGCGCGTCGCCATCGTGCTCGCCAACTACCCCAACCGCGACGGCCGGCTCGCCAACGGCGTCGGCCTCGACACGCCGCAGAGCGTCGTGGACATGCTCAAGCTGCTCAAGCAGCACGGCTACCGCGTCGAGGGCGCGCCCGAGACGGCGGCCGAGCTGATGGCGCTGATCCAGGCCGGCCCGACCAACTGGCAGCCCGACCGCGCCCGGCGCGAGGGCGGCGAGACCTTCGCCATCGCCGCCTACCAGCAGTTCTGGGGGCAACTCCCCTGGGAGGTGCGCCGCCGCGTTGAGGAGCGCTGGGGGCCGCCGGAGGCCGACCCGTTCCACACCCCGGGCGCGCGCGAGTCGGGCGGCTTCGCCCTCTCGATCCTCACCTTCGGCAACGTCGCCGTCGGCATCCAGCCGGCGCGCGGCTACAACGTCGACCCCAAGGCAACCTACCACGCGCCGGACCTTGTGCCGCCGCACAACTACCTGGCCTTCCACGCCTGGCTGCGCCACGCGTTCGGCGCCCACGCGGTGATCCATTTCGGCAAGCATGGCAACCTCGAATGGCTGCCTGGCAAGTCGGTGGCGCTGAGCGAGGAGTGCTTCCCCGAGGTGGCGCTCGGCCCCACGCCCCACCTCTACCCGTTCATCGTCAACGATCCGGGCGAGGGCACGCAGGCCAAGCGCCGCGCGGCGGCCGTGATCCTCGACCACCTCACCCCGCCGCTGACCCGCGCCGAGACCTACGGGCCGCTCAAGGACCTCGAGGCGCTGGTCGACGAGTACTACGACGCCGCCGGCCTCGACCCGCGCCGGCTGGAGCATCTGAGGAAGGAAATCCGCGCGCTGGTCTCCGCCGCGCGCCTCGACGAGGACGCCGGGATCACGCCGGAGATGGACGAGATGACCGCGCTCGCCAAGCTCGACACCTATCTCTGCGAGCTCAAGGAGAGCCAGATCCGCGACGGCCTGCACGTCTTCGGCACCGCGCCCGCGGGCGATCTGGAGCGTGACCTCGCGATAGCGCTGATCCGTGTGCCGCGCGGCGACGGCACGGGCGGCAACGCCTCGCTGATCCGCGCGCTGGCGCGCGACTGCGGCATCGACCCCGAGCAGCTCGACCCGCTCGACTGCGACCTCGGCGCCCCCTATGACGGCCCGCGCCACAAGTTCCTCTGGGCCGCCGGCGGCGTCGCCGAGCCGTGGCGCACCGATGGCGACACGGTCGAGCGGCTCGAGAAGCTGGCCATCCTGGCCCTCCAGTGGTCAGAGACGCCAAAGCACTTCCGCCACACGGCGCCGGTTCTCGAAGCGGTCCACGCGGAGATCCTCCCCTCGCTGCGCGCCTGCGGCGAGGCCGAGCGCCACGCGCTCCTCGCCGGCCTCGATGGCCGCTTCGTCCCGCCCGGGCCCTCCGGCGCGCCCACGCGCGGCCGCCCGGACGTGCTGCCCACGGGGCGCAATTTCTACTCGGTGGACAGCCGCGCCGTGCCCACCCCGGCCGCCTGGACACTGGGCTGGCACTCGGCGACGCTGCTGATCGAGCGCCACCTGCAGGACCAGGGCGACTGGCCGCGCGCGCTGGTGGTCACCGCCTGGGGCACCTCGAACATGCGCACCGGGGGCGACGACATCGCGCAGGCGCTGGCGCTGATGGGCGTGCGCCCGCGCTGGGACCAGGCCAGCCGCCGCGTCACCGGCTTCGAGATCCTGCCCCTCGACCACCTCGACCGCCCGCGCGTCGACGTCACGCTGCGCATCTCCGGCTTCTTCCGCGATGCCTTCCCGGCCCAGATCGAGCTGATCGACGCCGCCGCCCGCGCCGTCATGGCGCTCGACGAGCCCGAGGACCTGAACCCGGCGGCCGCGCGCCACCGCGCCGACCGCGCCCGCCTGATTGCCGATGGTGCCCCGGAGGCCGAGGCCGGCCTGCGCGCCGGCCACCGCGTCTTCGGCGCGAAGCCCGGGGCCTACGGGGCCGGACTGCAGGCGCTGATCGACGAGCGGCTGTGGGCGAGGCGCGCCGACCTCGCCGAGAGCTACCTCGAATGGGGCAGCTACGCCTACGGCCGCGAGGCGCAAGGGGCGCGCGAGCGCGACCTGTTCGAGACCCGCCTGTCGCAGACCGAGGCCATCGTGCACAACCAGGACAACCGCGAGCACGACCTGCTCGACTCGGACGACTACTACCAGTTCGAGGGCGGCGCCGCCGCGGCCGTCGAGCACCTGCAGGGCTGCGCCCGGCCGGTCTACCACAACGACCATTCGCGCCCCGAGCGCCCGGTGATCCGCACCCTCGAGGAGGAGATCGGCCGCGTCGTGCGCGCCCGCGTGGTCAACCCCAAATGGCTCGCCGGCGTCATGCGCCACGGCTACAAGGGCGCCTTCGAGATCGCCGCCACGGTGGACTATCTCTTCGCCTTCGCCGCCACCACCCACGCGGTGAGGAGCCACCACTTCGACCTGGTGCACGAGGCCATCCTCGAGGACGAGACCGTGCGCGGCTTCATCGCCCAGGCGAACCCGGCGGCCCTGCGCGAGATCGCCCAGCGCCTCATCGAGGCCGAGGACCGCGGCCTGTGGCAGCCCCGCTCGAACAGCGCCCGCGCCAACCTCGACGCGCTGGCCTCATGAGTCCCTACGGGAGGAGCCGATGACCGACACCCCCACACCCGACGAGAACGCCCGTCACGCCCAGAAGATGGCCAGGAAGAAGGCGGCGCGCGACAAGATCATGGCCACCAAGACCGGAGAGAAGGGCCTGATCGTCGTGCATACCGGCAAGGGCAAGGGCAAGACCACCGCCGCCTTCGGCATGATCTTCCGCTGCATCGCCCACGGCCTGCCCTGCGCCGTGGTGCAGTTCATCAAGGGCGGCATGGCGACCGGCGAGCGCGACCTGATCGAGCGCCGGTTCGCCGACATCTGCCAGTTCCACACCATGGGCGAGGGCTTCACCTGGGAGACCCAGGACCGCGCCCGCGACACCGAGATGGCCCGCGCCGCCTGGGAGAAGGCAAAGGAGCTGATCCGCTCGGGCGACCTGCGCATGGTGCTGCTCGACGAGATCAACATCGCGCTGCGCTACGACTACCTCGACATAAACGAGGTGGTCGAGTTCCTCGCCACCGAGAAGCCCGCCATGACCCACGTCGTGCTGACGGGCCGCAACGCCAGGGACGAGCTGATCGGGATTGCCGACCTCGTCACCGAGATGGAGCTGGTCAAGCACCCCTTCCGCTCCGGCATCAAGGCCCAGATCGGCGTGGAATTCTGAGGCCGGGGCGCCGCCGCGCCCCGGCCACGCTCAGGCGTGGATGGCGCCGTCGCCGCAGGCGAGCGCCGCCTCGCGCATCGCCTCAGAGTAGGTCGGGTGGGCGTGGCAGGTCAGCGCCAGATCCTCGGCCGAGGCGCCGAATTCCATGGCGACGCAGACCTCGTGGATGAGATCCCCCGCCGCCGGGCCGATCACGTGGCAGCCGAGGATGCGGTCGGTCTCCTTGTCGGCGATGATCTTGACGAAGCCGTCGGTCACCAGGTTCGCCTTGGCCCGCCCGTTCGCCATGAAGGGGAACTTGCCGACCTTGTAGGCGACGCCCTCGTCCTTCAGCTCCTCCTCGGTCCTGCCGACCGCGGCGACCTCGGGCGCGGTGTAGATCACCGAGGGGATCACGCCGTAGTTCACGTGGCCGTGGCCGCCGGCGATGCTGACGGCCACCGCCATGCCCTCGTCCTCGGCCTTGTGCGCGAGCATCGGGCCGGCGATCACGTCGCCGATGGCCCAGATGCCCTCGACGTTGGTGGCACGGTGCTCGTCGGTCTGGACGCGGCCCTTGTTGTCGGTCTCGACGCCGGCCTCCTCCAGCCCCAGCCCGTCGGTGTAGGGGCGCCGCCCGGTCGCCACCAGCACCACGTCGGTCTCGATCGAGTGCGCCGAGTCGTCTTTCCTGAGCTTGTAGCCGACCTTGAGCTTGGTCTTGAGCTTCTCGACGCTCTCGACGGCGGCGCCGAGCACGAAGTCCATGCCCTGCTTCTTCAGGATCCGCTGGAGGTGTTTCTGCACCTCGCCGTCCTGGCCCGGGGTGACGTGGTCGAGATACTCGACGAAGGTGACCTGCGATCCGAGCCGGCTCCAGACCGAGCCGAGCTCGAGGCCGATCACGCCCGCGCCGATCACCACCATCCTCTTCGGCGTCCTCGTGAGCTCCAGCGCGCCGGTGGAGGTGACAATGCGCTCCTCGTCCACCTCGATGCCGGGGAGCGAAGTGGGCTCGGAGCCCGTGGCGATGACGATGTTCTTCGTCTTGAGCTTGTCCTTGCCGACATTGACCTGCGTGGCCGAGACGATCTGGCCCCAGCCCTTGACGTAGTCGACCTTGTTCTTCTTGAAGAGGAACTCGATGCCCTGCGTGTTCGACTTGATGACCTGGTCCTTGTAGGCGAGCATCTTGCCGACGTCGGCCTTCACGCCGTTCACCGCGAGGCCCATCCTGGGGAAGTTCTCCTGCGCCTCGTGAAGCTGCTCGGTGGCGTGCAGCAGCGCCTTGGAGGGGATGCAGCCGACGTTGAGGCAGGTGCCGCCCA
>DATKCQ010000014.1:0-14346 GCA_035513135.1 Thermohalobaculum sp. | reverse complement strand
CGGCCTTGACCGGCTCGGGCACCTGCTCGGCCCCGGCCGCCGGGGTGCCGGGCCGGGGCGAGTACCTGAACGAGTAGGCCTGCGCGTAGCCGACCGCGCGCACCAGCCCCAGCGTCGCCTCGAAGTCCGCCTCGGTCTCGCCGGGAAAGCCGACGATGAAGTCGCCCGAGAGCGCGATGTCGGGCCGCGCCGCGCGGATGCGCTCGACGAGCCGCAGATAGTCGCCGGCGCCGTGCCGCCGGTTCATGGCCCTGAGCACCCGGTCCGAGCCCGCCTGCACCGGCAGGTGAAGGTAGGGCATCAGCTTCGCCTCGTCGGCATGGGCGGCGATCAGGTCGCCCGTCATGTCATTGGGGTGCGAGGTGGTGTAGCGGATGCGCGCGAGCCCCTCGATCCGCGCCAGCGCCCGGATCAGCCGGGCGAGGCTCCAGTCCGCCCCGCCCGGCCCTGCCCCGTGATAGGCGTTGACATTCTGGCCCAGAAGCGTGATCTCGACCACCCCGCGCGCCACCAGCGCGCGCGCCTCGGCCAGCACCCTGGCGGCGGGCCGCGAGGCCTCCGCGCCGCGCGTGTAGGGCACCACGCAAAAGGCGCAGAACTTGTCGCAGCCCTCCTGCACGGTGAGGAAGGCCGCCGGCGCCCGGCGCGCACGCGGCGCCTGTGGCAGGTGGTCGAACTTGTCCTCGGCGGGGAACTCGGTGTCGATCACCTGCCCGCCCGTCGCCGCGCTGCGCGCCACCAGCGCGGGCAGGCGGTGATAGGCTTGGGGGCCGACCACCACGTCGACCGCCGGCTGGCGGCGCTGGATCTCGGCGCCCTCGGCCTGGGCCACGCAGCCCGCCACCGCCACCGTCATGCGGCCGCCGGCGCGCGCCTTCGCCTCGCGCAGGGGCTTCAGCCGGCCGAGCTCGGAGTAGACCTTCTCCGCCGCCTTCTCGCGGATGTGGCAGGTGTTGAGGATGACCAGGTCGGCGCCCTCGGGGCTGTCGGTCGCCGCATAGCCGTGCGCGGCGAGCGCACCTTCCATGCGCTCGCTGTCATAGACGTTCATCTGGCAGCCATAGGTCTTGATGAAGACCGTCTTGCGCTCGCTCATCGTCTGCCGCCACCCGTGCGGAAGGAACCGGGCCGGTTGACCGGAGCCAGGGGTCCGGAGCCAGGGGTCCGGAGCCAAGGGACCGGGCGCGCCTCGCGGCGCCCGGCCTTCTTTATCGCGCCGGGGCGCGCCGCGCAACGGGCCCCCGGCGACCCCCGGCGATCCCCACGGGACGCCGGAGGGGCCGCGGCCCTGCGCGGGTCCCGGTTCAGCTTGCCTTTGCCTTTGCCCGGCCCGTCGGCTTGCGGCCCAGGCCGATCTTCTTGGCCAGTTCCTGCCGCTTGCGCGCGTAGCTCGGCGCGACCATCGGGTAATCCGGCGGCAGGCCCCACTTCGCCCGGTACTCCTCCGGGGTCATGTCGTAGGACGTCTTCAGATGCCGCTTCAGCATCTTCAGCTTCTTGCCGTCCTCGAGGCAGATCAGATAGTCGTCGTGCAGCGACTTCTTGATCGACACCGCCGGCTTGAGCTCGACTTCGGGCACCGCCGGCTCGCCGCCGAGCTCCGCGAGTTTCTTGAACACGGTCTCGATCAGGGGGGGCAAATCCGTGGTCGCCACGGCATTGTTCGATACATGGGCCGCGACGATATCGGAAGTAAGCGCCAGGAGCTCGCTATGATCAGTGGTGGCTTCGGCCATCTTGGTCTCCATTCTTTTGTCCCTCAGTCCGGCGCTTGGGCGGAACACGTTACCACACAATATTTCAGGCTCGCCGGCACGAGTCGAATTTAGGGTGCCGTTTCGCCGATTGCAAATAATTAAGTCGCGCTTTTTGAACAGGCGCGCTTTTTGGATCAGAACTTGTGCGGGCTTTTCTGTGGTTCGCCGGGATCCCAGCGACGCACCATGCCGGAAACTCCGAGCATCGCGGCTTCAACGAGTTCTTTCGCAAGTAAACGATTCATGTTGACCGGCTTGGGAAAATCCAGCGCGCGCGCGGCCTCGCGGGTGAAGCCGAAGCGCCGGTAGTAGGGCTCGTCGCCGATCAGCAGCACCCGCTGCCAGCCTTCGGCGCGGGCGTCCTCGAGCGTCTCGAGGATCAGGACCGCCCCCAACCCCTCGCCCTGCCGGGTGGGGTGCACGGCGACGGGCCCGAGCAGCAGCGCCGGGTGGCCCGCCGCGCCGATCCGCATCGGCCAGTAGCGGATCGCGCCGGCCAGCGCGTCGTAGTCGTCGCGCGCCACCCGCGAGAGCCCGGCCAGGGGCGCGACGCCCTCGCGCAGCTGGTAGGAGCTGAGCGCGTGGCGTCCCGGCGCGAAGGCGAGGTCGAGCAGCATCTCGACCTCGTCGCTGTCGGCGGGCGTCTCGGGCATCAGGCGGAACATGGGGTGCGAGCGGCGGTTGCCTCGGGGCGGGAAGGCGCTATCAGTTGTGCCCGGCGTTACCATGCCGCGCCCGCCCCTGACCAGTGCGCACCGGAGAGAGAGATGTTCTATCGCCCCGCCGACGGCCACGGCCTGCCGCACGACCCGTTCAAGGCGATCGTCACGCCGCGCCCGATCGGCTGGATCTCGACGCTCGACGCGGAGGGCCGGGCGAACCTCGCGCCCTACAGCTTCTTCAACGGCTGCGGCGACGCACCGCCGCTGGTCATGTTCGCCCAGTCCGGCCGCAAGAGCCGGCCCGAGCCGGTCAAGGACTCGATCGCCAACATCCGCGCGACGGCTGAGTTCGCCTGCAACATCGTCAGCCATGCGCTGAGGGACGCGATGAACGTCTCCTCGGGAACCTACGGCGCCGGTGAGGACGAGTTCGCGCTCGCCGGGCTGACCAAGGCGCCCGGCGTGGCGATCTCGGCGCCGCATGTGGGCGAGGCGCCCGCCGTGCTGGAATGCCGGCTGGTCCGGATCGTCGAGGACCTGCCGAGCTGGCACGACCACGCCTTCAACATCGTGGTAATCGGCGAGGTGGTGGGCGTGCACATCGACGACGCCTGCCTGAAGGACGGCCGGCTCGACGTCCTGACCTTCGAGCCGGTCGCGCGGCTCGGCTACATGGACTATACGACGGTGCGCGACGTTTGGGAGATGCTACGACCCGGCTGAGGAGGGAGCGGGATGGCGAGGATCGGCGTGATCGGCGGCAGCGGGTTCTATGCCATCGAGGGGCTGGAGGCGCCCGAGTGGGTGACGGTGGAGACGCCCTGGGGGCAGCCCTCGGACCAGGTGCTGACCGGGCGGATCGCCGGCACCGAGGTCGCCTTCCTGCCGCGCCACGGGCGCGGGCACCGGCTCAGCCCCACCACCATCGACTACCGCGCCAACATCGACGCGCTGAAGCGGCTCGGCGTCACCGACGTGATCTCGGTCTCGGCCTGCGGCTCGTTCCGCGAGGAGCTGGCGCCGGGCGACTTCGTGCTGGTCGACCAGTTCATCGACCGCACGGTGAACCGCGAGAAGAGCTTCTTCGGCACCGGCTGCGTCGCCCATGTGAGCGTGGCCGAGCCCACCTGCGCCCGGCTGCGCGGCGCGCTGGCGCAGGCAGCGGGCCAGGCGGGCGTGACGGCGCACGAGGGCGGGACCTATCTTGTCATGGAGGGGCCGCAGTTCTCGACGCTCGCCGAGAGCCGGCTCTACCGCGAGGTCTGGGGCTGCGACGTGATCGGCATGACCAACATGCCCGAGGCTAAGCTCGCCCGCGAGGCCGAGCTCTGCTACGCCACGGTGGCCATGGTCACCGACTACGACTCGTGGCACCCCGAGCACGGCGCGGTGGACATCACCGCGATCATCGAGACCATGACCGCCAATGCCGAGAAGGCGCGCGCGCTGGTGCGGAACGTGGTGCCGGTGCTCGGGGGCGAGCGCGTCCCCTGCCCGCATGGCTGCGACCGGGCGCTCGAGTTCGCGCTGCTGACGGCGCCCGAGAAGCGCGACCCGGCGCTGCTGGCAAAGCTCGACGCCGTGGCGGGGCGGGTGCTCACGCGCGGCTGATGCCCCGTTGCCTTCCCGCCCGCACCCCCTAATATCGGGCGGCCCCGCACGAAGGCGCCCGCGATGACCGAGAAGCCGCTCACCGACTACATCCGCACGATCCCGGACTTCCCCGTGCCGGGCGTGCTGTTTCGCGACGTGACCACGCTCTTTGCCCACCCGGAGGCGTTCCGCCGGACAGTGGACGCGCTCGCCGCGCCCTACGACCCGGCGAACATCGATGTGGTGGTGGCGATGGACGCGCGCGGATTTATTCTCGGCGGCGCCGTGGCCTACAAGCTGGGCCTGGGCTTCGTGCCCATCCGCAAGAAGGGCAAGCTGCCCGGCAAGACCGTGGTCGAGGCCTACAGCCTGGAATACGGCGAGGCGGTGGTCGAGATCCACGACGACGCCTTCCACGCCGGCGCCCGGGTGCTGCTGATCGACGACCTGCTGGCGACGGGCGGCACGGCGGTCGCCGGCATCCGCCTGATCGAGCGGCTCGGCGGGCAGATCGTCGCCGCCTCCTTCGTCATCAACCTGCCCGATCTCGGCGGCGAGAAGCGGCTGCGCGAGATGGGCATCGAGATCCACACGCTGTGCGCCTTCGATGGCGCCTGATGCGGCGGGCCCCGTGAACGCCGCCGACGTCATCGCCCGGCGGCTTGCGGCCGCCGGCTGCCGCACCGCCTTCGGCATCCCGGGCGGCGAGGTGCTGGCGCTGGTCGACGCGCTGGGGCGCGCCGGCATCCGCTTCCGGCTCGCCCGCCACGAGAACGCCGCCGGCTTCATGGCCGAGGGCAGCTGGCACGCGACCGGCGCGCCCGGCGTGCTGGTGGCCACCGTCGGCCCCGGCATCGCCAACTGCCTCAACGTGGTGGAGAACGCGCGCGAGGACCGGGTGCCGCTGATCGTGATCTCGGGCATGATCGACCCGGCCGAGCAGGCGCGCTACACGCACCAGGTGTTCGACCACGGCGCGGTGTTCCGCCGGGTCGCCAAGGCCTCGTTCACAGTGCCCGACGGGGCGGCGGACGCGGTGATCGACAAGGCCATCGGCATCGCGCTCGCGGGCCGCCCCGGTCCGGTGCATCTCGACCTGCCGATCCGGGTGGCCGAGGCCGAGCAACCCGCGCCGCGCGGCTTCCTGCGCCCGCCTCCGGCGCTCAGCGCCCCGGCCCCCGGCCCCGAGCTCGGGCGCGCCCGCGCGATGTTCGCGGCCGCGAGGCGCCCGGTGCTGATGGCGGGCCTCGACGCCCTCAACGAGCCGGGCGGCGCCCGCGCCGTGCGCGCCTTCGCCGAGCGCCACCGCATCCCCGTGGTGACCTCCTACAAGGCCAAGGGCATCCTGCCCGAGGACCACCCGCTGGCACTGGGCGGCCACGGGCTCTCGCCGAAGTCCGACCGGATCGTGCTGCCGGTCTTCGCGGCCGCCGACCTGGTGATCGCCGCGGGCTACGACCCGGTCGAGATGCGCGCCGGCTGGCAGGACCCCTGGGACCCGGCGAAGGCGATCGAGTTCGCCCACGCGCCGAACGAGCACGACATGCACCATGCGGGGCTCGCCTGGGTCTGCTCGGTCGCGGGCGGGCTGGCGGCGCTCGAGGACGGGCTGGAGGCCCGGCCGGGCTGGCCCGACGACACGCCCGCCCGCATCCGGACGGAGCTGGAGGCGGCGTTCGCGCCGAAGGCCGCGTGGGGGCCCGACGTGGCCATCGCCGAGCTGCTCGCCGCCGCGCCGTTCCAAGCCACCATCACCATCGATTCGGGGGCGCACCGCATCCTGCTCAGCCAGATGTGGCGCGCCCGGCACCCGCGCGCGGTGCTGCAGTCGACGGGGCTGTGCACCATGGGCTGCGCGCTGCCGCTCGGCATCGGCTTCAAGCACGCCCGGCCCGAGGCCCCGGTGATCGTCTTCACCGGCGACGCCGGGCTCGAGATGGTGCTGGGCGAGCTCGCCACGCTGCGCGATCTGGCGCTGCCGTTGGTCATCGTGGTCTTCGTCGACCGCTCGCTGGCGCTGATCGAGATGAAACAGCGCCAGGCCGGGATGCAGAACGCCGGCGTCGATTTCGAGCGCACCGACTTCGCGCTGCTGGCGCGGGTCTATGGCGGCCGCGGGGTCACGGTCACCGGCCCCGGCGAAGCCGGCCCGGCGCTCGTCGAGGCGCTGGCCGCCGAGCGCTTCACCCTGATCGCGGTGGAGCTGCCCCGCCGCGCCTATGACGGACTGTTCTGAGGGAGCGCCCCGGCGAGCCGGGCCATGCCGTCCGCCACCCCGCCGGAGCCCTGTTCACGCGTGAACAGGGGGTCAACGCATTGATATCCCTGGATTCGCGATGCGAGCGGGTTTCAAGGTGCACGCGGCGCGGGACCGCCGCCCTCAGCCGACCAGCAGCGCCCGGAAGTCGTTGACGTTGGTCAGCGTCGGCCCGGTGACCACCTGGTCGCCGAGCGCCGCGAAGAAGCCGTGGCCGTTGTTGTTGGCGAGCTCGGCGCGCGGGTCGAGACCGAGCGCCCGGGCGCGGGCCAGCGTGTCCGGCCCGGCGATGGCGCCGGCCACCTCCGCGGTGCCGTCCACCCCGTCGGTGTCGCAGGCGATGGCGTGAACCGGCGCGCCGCCCAGCGCGATGGCGAGCGCCAGCAGGAACTCGACATTGCGCCCGCCGCGGCCCTTGCCGCGGATGGTCACCGTGGTTTCGCCGCCCGAAAGGAGCACGCACGGCGCTGGCACCGGCTGGCCGTGGCGCAGCACCTGGAAGGCGATGCCGGCCATCACCCTGGCGACCTCGCGCGCCTCGCCCTCGATCGAATCACCGAGGATCAGCGGCGCGCGGCCCGCCGCCCGCGCCACCCCGGCCGCCGCCTCGAGCGAGAGCTGCGGCGCGGCGACGATGCGATTCGACGTGCGCGCGAGGCGCGGGTCGTCCGGGGCCGGGCAGTCCTGGGCCGGGCAGTCTTGCCCCCGCGCCAGATGGGCGCGCACGCTCGTGGGCACCTCGATGCCGTGGCGATCGAGGATCGCCTGCGCGTCCGCCGGGGTGGAGCGCTCGCCCACCGTCGGCCCCGACCCGATCACGCCGGGATCGTCGCCCGGCACGTCGGAGATCAGCAACCCCACCACGCGCGCCGGATGCGCCGCCGCCGCCAGCCGCCCGCCCTTGATGGCGGAGAGGTGCCTCCTGACCACGTTCATCTCGCCAATCGCCGCACCCGAGGCGAGCAGCGCCTCGTTCACCGCCTGCTTCTCGCCGAGCGTGATGCCGCCCGCCGGCAGGGTCATCAGCGCCGAGGCGCCGCCCGAGATCAGCGCGATCACCAGGTCGTCCTCGCGCAAGCCCCCCACCATGTCGAGGATGCGCCGCGCCGCGTCCGCCCCGGCGCGGTTGGGCACCGGGTGCGCCGCCTCGACCACCTCCACGTGGCGGCAGGGCCGGGCGTGGCCGTAGCGGGTGATCACGAGGCCCCCGAGCGGGCCGTCCCAGGCCGCCTCCAGCGCCTCGGCCATGCGCGCCGAGGCCTTGCCGGCGCCGACCACGACGGTGCGGCCCCCCGGCCGCTCCGGCAGGTGGGCGGCGAGCACCGCCATCGGGTCGGCCGCCGCGACGGCGGCGTCGAACATGGCGCGCAGCAGCTGCTTCGGCCCGCTCATGCCCCCTTATCAGCATGGCCGGCGTCCGCTGTCCACGGGTCCTCGCCGCGCGGATGCACCTGCGGCCGGGCCGGGCGGCCCTCGCGCCAGGCGACGAACACGCCGCCGAGCGAGATCAGCGCCATGCCGGCGAGCGTCATCGGCACCGGCACGTGGCCCCAGAGCACCAGGTCGTAGAGCGCCATGATGAAGAGATAGGAGTACTCGAACGGCGCGATGCGGCTGGCGTCCTCGCTCTGGTAGGCCTGCACGCTCGAGAGCACGCCGATGAGATGGGTGGCCGCCGTGAACACCATGACCGCGAGCGCGAACAGCGTCAGCGGCCGCCAGCCCTCGGTGAGGAACGGCCAGAACACCCGTGCCTCCTCGCCCCAGGGCAGCAGCGGCACGATCATGACGCCGAGCGCCCCGACGCCGACGAAGATCGTGTTGTGCACCAGGCTCAGGCCGAAGTTCGGCTCGTCGCGGCAACGCCAGCGGGTGATGGTGATGCCCACCGCATAGCTCAGCGCCGAGAAGACCGGCAGCAGCGCCACCGGCGTCCAGCTCTCGGTGCCGGGGCGCACGATGCACAGCACGCCGGTGAAACCGACGACCACCGCGATCACCCGGCGCGGCCCGATCGGCTCGCCGAGCAGCAGCGCCGCGAGCACCGTGATGTAGAGCGGCCCGGTGAAGAACAGCGCCGCCGCCTGGCTGAGCGGCAGCAGCGGCAGCGAGGCGTAGAACGTCAGGTACGAGCCGCACATGAATCCGGCGCGGATCAGCGGCCAGCGCAGCGAACGCGGTCTGAGCCGGTCGAGCTGGCCGAGCGCGGCGGCCAGCAGCACCAGGAACCCCAGCGTCGCCAGCGAGCGCACGAGCTGGAGCTGCCACAGCGAGACCTCCGGCGCCACCAGCTTGACCGCCACGTCCTGGGTGGCGAAGGCGAGCATGGCGAGCAGGATAAGCCCGGTGGCCCGCGTGCCGGCGGCGGCCGGCGCGGCCTGCTGGATGGTCATCGGCTGCCGCGCGGCGGGTCGAACCGGGGCCGGCGGGGGGTCGGATCGCGGGTCATCGCGCCTCGGGACGGCAATCGGCAAAAGCCAAGGACACTTCATGCTTGTGCCGCCCGGCGCCGCCCGTCCATCCTGCCAGCGGCAAGCGATGTCGCGGATCGATGAAAAGGGAGCACGGAGATGGACAGGGAACGCTTCGAGACGGGCCTGGCGAAGCGCAAGGCCACGCTGGGCGCCGACTACGTGGAGAAGACGCTGGCCGGGGCGGACGACTTCTCGCGACCGTTCCAGGAGATGATGACCGAGTGGTGCTGGGGTTTTGGCTGGGGCGACGAGGCGATCGAGCCGAAGACCCGCTCGATGATGAACCTCACGATGATCGCCGCGCTCAACCGCATGCACGAGTGGGAGCTGCACCTGAACGGCGCCCTGACCAACGGCGTGACGAAGGACGAGATCCGCGCGGTGCTGCACGTGATCGCGATCTATTGCGGCGTGCCGGCCGGCGTCGAGTGCTTCCGCATCGCGAAAAAGGTGTTCGCCGAGCGGGGCTTGACCTAGAGCGATTTCGAGCGAAGTGGACACACTTCGCGACTCGGAAATCGCGGCGATTCAATATTCCGGAGCCGTTTCGGTGAGTCAGGAACCAGCGAAACGGCTCTAGGTCTTGGTCGCCACCGCCGGGGGCGTGCGCATGCGCCGGGCGGCGGCCGCCTCGCGGTGCGAGATGTAGGTCACCGCGCCCACCACCACGGCGCCGCCGAGCATGACGAAGGGGTCGAGCGGCTCGGCGAACACGATCATGCCGAGGATCGCCGCCCAGACCAGCTGCAAAAAGCTGATCGGCTGGGTGACGGTGAGCGGCGCCGCCTCGAAGGCGCGCGTCAGGGTGTAGTGCCCGGCGGTGGCGAAGGCGGCGGTGAGGCCGAGCCAGGCGACCTCCTCCAGCGTCGGCTCGCGCCAGTGCATGATGGCGCCGGGCAGGAGCGTGAGCGTGCAGAACAGCGACAGCATGCCGACGATCAGCGAGGGGCTGGCCTCGCGCGTCAGCCCCTTGGCCATCAGGTAGGAGGCGGCGAACAGCGGCGCCGTGCCGAGCATGGCGAGCTGGCCAGCCGAGATTTCCTGAAAGCCCGGGCGCAGGATCAGCAGGGTCCCGGCGAAGCCGGCGACGATCGCCATGATGCGCCTGAGATAGAGCCGCTCGGCGAAGAAGATCGCCGCCCCGATGGTGACGAAGATCGGCGCCACGTAGCCGAGCGCCGTGACCTCGGCGATCGGGATGCGCGCCATGGCGTAGAACCACAGGATCACGCCCAGCCCGTGCGCCACGCCGCGCAGCGCGAAGCGGCCCATCAGCGCCCGGCTCGGCCGGGTCTCGATGAGCGGCTTGAAGGCCGGCAGGATCAGAAGCAGACCAAGCGCGTAGCGGATGAAGGCCGCCTGGGCGGCGGGGATGTCCGAGCCGAGGTGGCGCACGATGCCGGTGACGAAGACGAACAGCACGGTGGTCAGCAGCATCCAGCCGATGCCGATCAGCGTTCGGTCGCGGACGGGCGTGTCGGCGGCGGTCATGCGGGCTCCGTTCGGGCGCGGCGGGGGGGTCAGGACCCGCTGCAAATAGGGCAATCGGGGCGCCTCGCCAGCCGGATGATGCGGATCTCGGCAAGGAGCGCGTCGTAGAGCAGGAGCCGGCCGTCGAGGCCGGTGCCCGCGCCGGTGATCAGCTTCACCGCCTCGACCGCCTGCATGGAACCGACCACGCCCGCCATGGCACCCAGCACGCCGGCCTCGGCGCAGGCGGGCACGAGGCCGGGCTCGGGCGCCTCGGGGAAGATGCACTCGTAGCAGGGGCCGCCCGCCCAGGGGCGAAAGACCGAGACCTGCCCCTCCCAGCGGCCGATGGCGGCGAAGACGAGGGGCTTCTCGAGCCGCGCCGCGACCCGGTTCACCAGGTAGCGGGTGGCGAAGTTGTCCGAGCCGTCGAGGACGAGGTCATAGGCGGCGAAGATCTCCTCGGCGTTCGCCTCCTCCAGCCGCGCGGGATGGGGTACGAAGGCAACGTTGGGGTTGATGCGCTCGACCGCGCGGCCGGCGCTCTCGACCTTGGGGCGGCCGACCTCCCCGGTGCCGTGCAGCACCTGGCGCTGCAGGTTCGAGAGGCTCACGGCGTCGAAGTCCGCCACCCCGAGGGTGCCGACCCCGGCGGCGGCGAGGTAGAGCAGCGCCGGCGAGCCGAGCCCGCCCGCGCCGATCACCAGCACGCGCGCGGCCTTGAGCTTCTGCTGGCCGGGGCCGCCGATCTCGTGCAGCACGATGTGCCGCGCGTAGCGTTCCAGTTCCTCGTCGGTGAAGGCGCTCATGGGAGCAGGTTACAGCCCGTCGAACAGCGCCGTCGAGAGGTAGCGCTCGGCGAAGCTGGGCAGCACGGTGACGATGCGCTTGCCCGCCATGCCGCGCCGCTCGGCCACCTCGATGGCGGCGGCCACCGCGGCGCCCGAGGAGATGCCGCCGGGGATGCCCTCGAGCCGGGCGAGCTGGCGGGCCATCTCGAAGGCGGTCTCGTTGCCGATGGTCAGCACCTCGTCGATCACCGAGGTGTCGAGGATCGCCGGCACGAAGCCCGGGCCGATCCCCTGGATCTTGTGCGGCCCGGGCTCGCCGCCCGAGAGCACCGGGCTGTCCTCGGGCTCCACCGCGACGATGCGCACGGTGGGCCGGCGCGCCTTGAGCACCTGGCCGACGCCGGTGATGGTGCCCCCGGTGCCGACGCCTGAGACGAAGACGTCGACCTCGCCCCCCGTATCGACCCAGATCTCCTCGGCGGTGGTCTCGATGTGCACCTGCGGGTTGGCCGGGTTCTCGAACTGCTGCGGGATCACCGCGCCCTCGATCCTGGCGGCCAGCGCCTGGGCGCGGGCGATGGCGCCCTTCATGCCCTCCTCGGCCGGGGTCAGCTCGAGCCGGGCGCCGAGCAGCGCCAGCATCTTGCGCCGCTCGAGGGACATCGAATCGGGCATCACCAGGATCACCTGGTAGCCGCGCGCCGCGCCGGCGAAGGCGAGCGCGATGCCGGTGTTGCCCGAGGTCGGCTCGATGATGGTCGAGCCCGGATTCAGCCGCCCCGCCGCCTCCAGCGCGTCGATCATCGAGACGCCGATGCGGTCCTTCACCGAGCCGACGGGATTGAAGAACTCGAGCTTGGCGCAGATCTCGGCGGCCACCCCCAGCTGCGCCTGCAGCCGCGCCAGCCGCACCAGCGGCGTCGAGCCGATGGTCTGGGTGATGTTGTCGTAGATGCGGCCGCGCGGCTGGGCGGTGTACATGTGGCAAGCTCCCGAAGCTTCAACGGCGTCAAATATGGAAGTCCGGCGGGGCCTTGGTGCCGTGCGCGACGCCGAGCTCGCGCGCCCGGCGGCACAAATCCTCCATGGTCACCTCATCGAGGCGGTCGAGGATGGCGCCGCGGGTCTCGGCCCACAACGGGGCGACGACTTTCTCGCCCAGCTCGGCCCGGCTGACCGGCTCGCGGTCGGCCTCCTCGTCGAGCTGATCGACCACGCGCACCACGTCGCCCACCGTGATGCGGCGGCGCTCGCGCGCCAGCGTGTAGCCGCCCTTGGGTCCGCGCACGCCCTTCAGGATGCCGTGGTGCACGAGCTGCTGCATGACCTGCTCGAGATAGCGCTGCGGGATGCCCTGGCGCGCCGTGATGTCCTTCGACTGCACCGGGTCGGGCCGCGCGTTGTAGGCGACGTCGAGCACCGCCTCGAGCGCCAGGATGGTCTTGCGCGTGAGCCTGAGCATTCCCCGTCTCCCTCAGTCGCGCCCGGTCGAGCCGAACCGGCCCTCGCCCCGGGCGGTGCCGGGCAGGCGGTCCACCTCGACCAGCCGGGCGCGGGCCACGGGGGCGACGATCAGCTGGGCGATGCGCTCGCCGTGGCGGACGGTGTAGGTCGCCGCCCCGAGGTTCGCGAGCAGCACCATGACCTCGCCCCGGTAGTCCGAATCGATGGTGCCGGGGCCGTTCGCCACCGTGATGCCGTGGCGCACGGCGAGCCCGGAGCGGGGCCGGACCTGCCCCTCGAAGCCCGGCGGGATCGCCATGGCGAGCCCGGTCGGCACCAGCACCCGCCCCAGGCTGGGCAATTTCAGCCCCGCCGCGCGGTCCTGGGCGTGCAGGCTGGCGCGCAGGTCGAGCCCCGCCGCGCCCTCGGTGGCATAGGCGGGCAGCGGCTGCGTCCGGTCGAAATGGGCGAGCGGGGCGACGGCGATCTCGGGCTGGCTCATGCCACGCCCTCGCGGCCGAGCGCCGCGGCGATGCGCTCGGCCAGCCGCCGGCCGACCTCGGCCTTCGAGGCGCGGGGCCACTCCTCGGCGCCGTGCTCGGTGACCAGCGTCACCGCGTTGTCGGCGCCGCCCATGATGCCGGTCTCGGGCCGCACGTCGTTGGCGACGATCCAGTCGCAGCCCTTGCGCGCGCGTTTCGCCTGCGCGTTGGCGACCAAATCGTCGGTCTCGGCGGCGAAGCCGACCACGAGGGCGGGGCGCTTGCCCGCGGGCAGCGCCGCGACGGTCCTGAGGATGTCCGGGTTCTCGGCGAGCGTCAGCGACGGGCAGGTGCCCGAGCCGTCCTTCTTGATCTTGCCGGGCGAGGCCTGCTCCACCCGCCAGTCTGCGACCGCGGCGGCGAACACCGCCGCCTCGGCGGGCAGCGCCTCCTGCACGGCGGCGAGCATCTCGCGCGCCGTCTCGACGCGCACGATGCGCGGGCCGCGCGGCATCGGCGCGGTTGCCGGGCCGGTGACCAGCACCACCTCGGCGCCGAGCGCGTGCAGCGCCGCGGCGACGGCCGCCCCTTGCGTGCCCGAGGAGCGGTTGGCGATGTAGCGCACCGGGTCGATCGGCTCGTGCGTCGGCCCCGACGTGACGATCACGCGGCGCCCGGCGAGCGGCCCGCCGCGCGCCAGCCGCGCCTCGATGGCGGCGAGGATCTCGTCGGGCTCGGCCATGCGCCCCGGGCCAAACTCGCCGCAGGCCATCTCGCCCTCGTTCGGGCCGACCACGGCGATGCCGTCGGCGGTCAGCGTGGCGAGGTTGCGCCGGGTCGCGGCGTGCTCCCACATGCGCACGTTCATGGCCGGCGCGATCAGGACGGGGGTGTCGGTCGCCAGCAGGAGCGTCGAGGCGAGGTCGTCGGCGTGGCCATGCGCCATCTTCGCCATCAGGTCGGCGGTGGCGGGGGCGACGACCACGAGATCGGCCACCCGGCTGAGCTCGATATGCCCCATCTCGGCCTCGTCGGTCAGGTCGAAGAGCGCCGTGTAGGCCTTCGCGCCGGCGAGCGATGCGGCGGCCAGCGGCGTCACGAACTCCTGGGCCGCGCGGGTCAGCACCGGCGTCACCGCGCCGCCGGCCCTGGCGATCAGGCGGATCAGCTCGAGGCTCTTGTAGGCGGCGACGCCGCCGCCGATGATCAGCAGTATCCGTCTGCCCTGCATTCAGGCCTCGTGCACGGGGATCGCTCCGGTCGGCCGCGATGGGGTTTGCGGATAAGTCCGCAAGCGCACTGTAATATCCGCGCCCCCGCCCGTTCAACAGGCAAATGCGGTGGATCGCGCCCTTGCGCGATCACCAGAGGCGAAACAGCGCCGCCGCCGCGGCCAGCCCGAGCGCCGCGCCGGCGG
>DATKCQ010000013.1:0-14022 GCA_035513135.1 Thermohalobaculum sp. | reverse complement strand
GGAGCCCGCTCATGTGCGCACGGCCTCGCGCGGGCGGGTCAGCGCGATCAGCCGCTCGATCAGCGCCTGCGCCTCCGGGCCGTCCCAGTCGGCGTCGCCCATCATGCGGGCGATCTCGCGGCCCTCGCGGTCGAGGATCAGGGTCGCCGGCAGGCCGAGCACCCCGGCCGCCTGCTGGAAGTCGCCGCTGCGGTCGAGCCGGATCGCCAGGTTCCGCACGCCGATGTCGGCGAAGAAAGCCTCGACCCGGCCGGCCCCGGCGCGGTCGGTGGAGAGCGCGATCACCTCGAACTCCGGCCCCGCCAGCGCCCCTTGCAGCCGGTCGAGCGCCGGCATCTCGGCCCGGCAGGGCGGGCACCAGGTGGCCCAGACGTTGAGCAGCACCACCTTGCCCGCGAAATCGGCGAGCGTCAGCCGGTTGCCCGCGGCGTCGGCGAAGGCCGTCTCGACGCGCGGACGCGGGGCCTCGTGCACGATCAGGCGGGCCATGTCGCCGGTCCTGAGCGCCTCGAGCTCGGCCCGCTCGGCCGGCGTCAGCGCGAGGCCGGCGTTTGCAGCCAGCGCGATTGCGCCGTATAGGAGGGCCGCAAGGGCGAGGTTGAGGGACGGTCGGCGCATCGGGGCCTCCGCGGCGGCTGACGGGAGCGATGTCATGGGCCAACATAGCGAGTCCGACGGCAGCGGCCAGCCCCCCGCCGCCGGGTCTGCGAACACGATGTGGGGAGGACGCTTCGCCGCCGGGCCCGACGCGGTGATGGCGGCGATCAATGCCTCGATCGGCTTCGACCGCCGTCTTGCCGCCGAGGACATCGCCGGCAGCCGGGCGCACGCGGCGATGCTGGCGGCGCAGGGGATCATCGGCGAGGCCGACCTCGCGGCCATCGACGACGGGCTCGCCCGTGTGCTCGAGGAGATCGGGAGCGGGCGCTTCGCCTTCTCCGACGCGCTCGAGGACATCCACATGAACGTCGAGGCGCGGCTCGGCGAGCTGATCGGCGAGCCGGCCGGGCGGCTGCACACCGCGCGCTCGCGCAACGACCAGGTGGCAACCGACCTCAAGCTGTGGGTGCGGCGCTCCATCGACGACACCGACGCGGCGCTCGCCGCGCTGATGCGCGCGCTCGTGGCGCAGGCCGAGGCGGGGGCGGAGATCGTCATGCCCGGATTCACGCATCTGCAGACGGCGCAGCCCGTCACCTGGGGCCACCACATGCTGGCCTATGTGGAGATGCTGGCGCGCGACCGCGGGCGGTTCGCCGACTGCCGGCGGCGGCTCAACGAGTGTCCGCTGGGCGCGGCGGCGCTGGCCGGCACCTCGTTTCCCATCGACCGCGCGGCGACCGCGCAGGCGCTGGGCTTCGACCGCCCGGCGGCGAACTCGCTCGACGCCGTGAGCGACCGCGACTTCGTGCTGGAATACCTCGCCGCGGCGACGATCTGCGCCACCCATCTCAGCCGCTTCGCCGAGGAGCTGGTGATCTGGTGCTCGGCGCAGTTCGGCTTCGTGCGGCTGAGCGACCGCTTCACCACCGGCTCGTCGATCATGCCGCAAAAGCGCAACCCCGACGCGGCCGAGCTGGTGCGCGCCAAGGTCGGCCGGATCGCCGGCGCCCTGATGGCGCTGGTCACGGTGATGAAGGGCCTGCCGCTCGCCTACGCGAAGGACATGCAGGAGGACAAGGAGCCGCTGTTCGACGCCGTGGACGCGCTGGCGCTGGCGCTGGCCGCGATGCAGGGCATGGCGCGCGACATGACGCCCAACGCCGCGCGCCTGCGTGAGGCGGCCGCAAGCGGCTTCTCCACCGCCACCGACCTTGCCGACTGGCTGGTGCGCGTGCCGGGCCTGCCGTTTCGCGAGGCGCACCACGTCACCGGGCGCCTCGTGGCGCTGGCCGAGGCCGAGGGCTGCGGCCTCGCCGAGCTGGCGCTGGCGAAGATGCAGGGCATCGAGCCGCGCATCACCGCGCAGGTCTTCGACGTGCTCTCGGTCGAGGCCTCGGTGGCGAGCCGCACCAGCCTGGGCGGCACCGCGCCGGCGCGCGTGCGCGCGCAGGCGGCGCGCTGGAAGGAGGAGCTGGGATGACCGTTCGCCTGACGCTGGCCGCCCTTCTGGCGGCGCTGACCCTTGCGGCCTGCGGCGTGAAGGGCGAGCCGCTGCGCCCGGGCACCGAGCCCGATCCCGAGAAGCCCGCGGCGCAGTCGACCGGCTGAGCCCCGCGCCGCATGGACCATTTCGCCTATATCGACGGCAGCCTGCACGCCGAGGAGGTGCCCGTCGAGCGCATCGCCGGGGCCGTGGGCACGCCGTTCTACGTCTATTCCACGGCGACGCTCGAGCGGCACTACCGGGTGTTCGAGGAGGCGCTTTCGGGGCTCGACTTTCTCATCGCCTATTCGCTCAAGGCCAATGCGAACCAGGCGGTGATCGCCACGCTGGCCCGGCTCGGCGCGGGCGCCGACGTGGTCTCGGGCGGCGAGCTGGCGCGCGCGCTGGCCGCCGGGGTGGCGCCCGGCAGGATCATCTTCTCGGGCGTCGGCAAGACCGTGGACGAGATGCGCGCGGGGCTCGCCGCCGGCATCCGCCAGTTCAACCTGGAGAGCGAGCCCGAGCTGGCGCTGCTCGACGAGACCGCCCGCGCCATGGGCCGCGTCGCCCCGGTCACCGTGCGCGTGAACCCCGACGTGGACGCCCGCACGCACGCCAAGATCGCCACCGGCAAGGCCGAGAACAAGTTCGGCGTGCCGATCGCGCGCGCCCGCGAGGTCTATGCCGAGGCCGCCCGGCTGGGCGGTATCGAAGTCGTCGGCATCGACGTGCACATCGGCTCGCAGCTCACCGGGCTCGCCCCCTTCGAGGCGGCCTTCACCAGGGTCGCGGCGCTGGCCGGGGCCTTGCGCGCAGACGGCCACGCGATCCGCCGGCTCGACCTCGGAGGGGGCCTGGGCATCCCCTACCGGCGCTCGAACGAGGCCCCGCCCCTGCCTTTCGATTACGGCGCGCTGATCAAGCGCACGGTCGGCCATCTGGGCTGCGAGATCGCCATCGAGCCGGGCCGGCTGATCGCCGGCAATGCCGGGCTCATGGTGGCCCGCGTGCTCTACGCCAAGCAGGGCGAGGGGCGCGACTTCCTGATCGTCGACGCCGGCATGAACGATCTCGTCCGCCCGGCCATGTACGACGCCTGGCACGACATCGTTCCGGTGGCCGAGCCCGCCGCGGACACGCCCGTCGCGCCGGTCGACGTGGTCGGCCCGGTCTGCGAGACGGCAGACACCTTCGCCCGTGCGCGCCCGCTGCCGCGGCTGGCGCCCGGGGCGCTGGTGGCGTTCCGCTCGGCCGGGGCCTATGGCGCGTCGATGGCGTCGGAGTACAACGCCCGCCCCCTGATCCCGGAGGTGCTGGTGCGCGGGGCCGAATTTGCCCTGGTCCGTCCGCGCCCCACATATGCACAGATGATCGGACGTGATAGGCTGCCGCCGTGGATGGAAGGCGGGGAGCGGCGCTGAGACGGCTCGCACGAGACGGACGTTCAATGGCGAAGTTTGCATTCGCGGGACAGCGACGTGCGCTGGGCAAGGTGACCCGGCGGGCGATTCGGCTGAGCCGGCTGGCGCTGGCGGCCGAGCGGCTGGCCCGTGCGCTCTGGCCGTTCTTCAGTGCGCTGTGCCTGGTGCTCGCCGCGGCGCTGCTCGGCGGCTTCTCCATGCTGACGCCCGCGGTGCATCCCGTTGCCATGGCGATCGCCGCGGCGCTGCTGGCGGCCAGCCTCGGCTGGGGCCTGTGGCGCTTCCGCCTGCCGAGCCGCGCCGATGCCGCGCGCCGGCTCGATGCCGCAGACCCGGGCCATCCCATCGCCACGCTGGGCGACAGCCTCGCCGGCGGGCGCGACGACCGCACCGCGCAGGCGCTGTGGTTCGAGCATCTGCGCCGGGCCGAGCGCGCCGCGGCGCGGCTGAAGGCGGCGGCGCCCGACCTGCGCCTCGCCCGCTACGACCGCTGGGCGCTGCGGCTGTTCGCGCCGAGCCTGCTGATCGCCGCGCTGATCGGCGCCGGCGAGGACTGGCGGACGCGGCTCGAGAGCCTGCTCGCGCCGGCGCGCCCGGCCCCCGAGGACACGGTCACGGCGGCGGCCGGGCCGGCGGTCGAGGCCTGGGCGATCCCGCCCGCCTACACCGGGCTCGACACCGTCTATCTGGACCGCAGCGCCACGGAGCCGGTGCGCGTGCCCGAGGGCTCGGAGCTGGTGCTGCGCGTCAGCGACCTCGCCGGGGCGCCGGAGCTGAGCGCGCCGGGCCTCGAGCGCTTCGACGGCTTCGCCACGCTGGGCGACCGGCTGGCCGAGGCGCGCGGCGTGCTCACCGGGTCGGGTCCGGTCGAGGTCAGCGACGACGGCGAGCTGCTGGCCGCCTGGCAGATCACCGTGATCCCCGACAGCCCGCCGCAGATCAGCCTGCCCGAGCCGCCCGGCCCCACCTTCGCCGGCGCGCTCGAGGTGCACTACATGGCGCGCGACGACTACGGCGTGACCAGCGCCTGGGCCGAGATCACGCCCATGGACGGCTTCGCCGAGGGCGGCGGGCTGGTCGAGGAGCCGGTCGCCTTCGCCCTGCCGCTGCCCTTCACCGGCCGGGCGCTGGAGGTCGCCGACAGCGTCACCCGCGACTTCGGCGAGCACCCCTGGGCCGGCGCCTGGGTCGAGCTGACGCTGCACGCCGAGGACGGCGCCGGGCAGCGCGCCAGCGCCGGGCCGGTCGGGTTGCGCCTGCCGGGGCGGCAGTTCACGCACCCGCTGGCCCGGTCGCTGGTCGAGCAGCGCCGCGAGCTGGCGATGGACTTCGAGGAGGGCGCCCGCGCGCTCGACGTGCTGCAGTCGGTGACGCGCCGGCCCGAGGCGGTGTTCGACGACAGCTACGCCGCCTTCCTAGGCACCCGCGTCGCGATCCGCCGGCTGGCGGACGCGGTGGTGGCCGACCGGGTCTCGAAGGCGGCGCCCGACGTCGCCGAATATCTCTGGCTCGCCGCGCTGTCGCTCGAGGACGGCGACCTGTCCTCGGCGCTCGAGCGGCTGCGCGCCGCCGAGGAGGCGCTCCGGCGCGCGCTCGAGAGCGGCTCCGACGAGGACATCCGCCGGGCCATGGAGGAGCTGCGCCAGGCGATGAACGAGTACCTCCAGGAGATGGTGCGCCAGGCGCTCGAGCGCGGCATGGACCCGGCCGACGAGCAGGCGCCGGGCGGCGACCAGCAGATGCTGAGCCAGCAGGACCTCGAGGAGATGCTCGACGAGCTGCAGCGCCGCGCCGAGGCGGGCCTGCGCGACCAGGCGCAGGACCTGCTCTCCGAGCTCAGCCGGATGCTCGAGAACCTGCAGGCCGGCCGCATGCAGCAGGGCGAGGGCCAGCAGGCCATGCAGGAGCTGCAGGAGCTGATCCAGCGCCAGCGCGACCTCGCCGACCGCACCTTCGACGAGTTGCGCCAGCAGCGCCGCGGCGGCCAGCGCGGCCAGGAGGGTAGCGAGCCCAGCGAGAACGGCCAGCAGGGCCAGCAGCCGGGCGATCAGCTCGGCGAGGGGCAACCGGGTCAGCAGGGCCGCTCGGGCGGGCTCGCCGGCGAGCAGGAGGCGCTGCGCCGCCAGCTCGAGGAGCTGCTCGGGCGGATCCCGGGCGGCGCCGACAGCCGCCGCTCGCTGGGCGACGCCGGCCGCGCCATGGGCGAGGCGCGCGACGATCTGCGCGCCGGCCGCCCCGACGAGGCGGTGCCCGACCAGATGGAGGCGCTGGACCTGCTCGACGATGGCATGCAGGCACTGGCCGAGGAGCTGCAACAGGGCCAGGGCGACGTGGCGAACCAGGGCCGCGGCCGCGGCGAGGGGCGTGCCCGGGACGATCAGCTCGACCCGTTCGACCGGCCGGCCGGCGCCTATGGCGCGCTCGACGGCCGCGACACCAGGGTGCCGGACCGCTCGGCGCTCGACCGCGCGCGCGAGGTGCTGGAGGAGCTGCGCCGCCGCTCGGCCGAGCCGTGGCGGGCGCCGCTCGAGCTCGAATACCTGGACCGACTGATCGACCGGTTCTGAGCGCAGCGCGCCCGGCCGGGGCGCTCGATCTGCGCTCGGGCGGACACGTTTCCGGCGCGTTTCCCGGGCGAACCCTACTCGGTCGTGGTGGCGGGCTCCGTCGCCGGCGGGGTGTCCCGTGCCCCGCCTTCCTCGCCGCCGAGCAGCGGCTCGACCCGTGCCGCCACCCATGCGCGCATACCGGCCGTCGCATCGTCGAGCGCGATGCGATAGCGGTCGACGGCCACCACGTATTCGTTCATCGCCGGTGCCATCTCGGGCGAGGAGGCGACGATCTGGGGCCGCAGCACATAGAGCCCGACCATGGTCGCCGTCACCACGGCGACCAGGGTGAACCCGCTCACGAAGGCGCCCGACCGGCGCTTGCGCTCGCGCGCCTTCTGCAGCCGCTTGGCCCGCTTCTCGTGCATCTTGCGCAGCTTGGCGGCGTCGTAGTTGCTGGGCGGAGCGGCCTCCCTGCCGGCGCGGCCCTCCTTGCCGATCCGATCGATGCGCGAGCGCAGCGGATCGCCGGAGTCCTCGAGGACCTCGTCGTCCTCGCGCCGGCGCATGGTCGCCTCGGGCCGGCTGGCGGGGCGGACCTCCGACTCGGGCTCGGGCCCTTCGTCGGTGCTGCGCTTGAGATCGTCGAGCATGCGCCGGATGGCGTCCATCTGCGCCTCGCGGCCGCCCGCCCCCGGCTGCCCCGCCGGCTCGCCCGTGCCAGCCGTGTCAGCCGTGTCACCCGCGTCGGCAGGCTCGGCCGCCGCCGTGGCCGCCAGGAATCCCGGCGCGGGCCCGGGCGCCGCCGCCGCCCCGGACGAGGGCGCCGATGCGTGCTCCGGTGCGTGCTGCGGTGCGCGTCCGGAAGCGGGTTGCGATACGGCTTCGGGTGGAGATTCTCGTACGGCGTCGGGCTCGGCCGGGGACGCCGCGGCCACGCCTTCCGGATACGCACGCCATTTGTGCGAGCAGCTCGAGCAGGTGACGTTGCGCCCCCCGGAGCCGATCGAGTCTTCGGGCACCTGGTACCGCGCCGCGCAGGATGGGCAAACAATCTCGATCATGCATTACCTCCAAACCCTTGGAGCCAAGATCTGTGTTCCTGTATAAACCGGACTTGGCAAGACTCCAAGCGATGGTATCGGGCCGGCCTTCCGACGATTGTTGCCGAATCGCGCCAGATGCGCGACTCGGACGGGCCGCGCAGGTGTTTCCGGTTGCGCAAGTCGTGCCCGTTGCCCGGATGGCGCGAGCCGTGAGCGCGGCCGGGAGCGCGGCCGGGAGCGGGCCGCTTTCCGCCGGCGGGACTGGGAGAGGATGGGCATGCAGCGGCTGCGCTCGGCGATCCACCTGGGGCTGATCTACGGGCTGATGGGCCTGATGGGCATCGGCGGCGCGCCCGTGGTGCTGTGGTCGCGCGCCTGGACGCTGCGCTGGATGAAGCTCTGGGCCGCCAGCGTCTTCGTGCTCACGCGCTGGCTCTGCGGCCTCGGCGTCGCCTGGCGCGGGCCGGTGCCGGCCGGGCCCGTGGTGGTCGCCGCCAAGCACCAGTCGATGCTCGACGTGCTGATGCTGTTCCACGTGCTGCCCGAGCCGCGTTTCGTGATGAAGCGCGAGCTGGTCTGGGCCCCTGTGTTCGGGCTCTACGCGCTGCGCATCGGCTGCATCTGGATCGAGCGCGAGAAGCGCGGCGAGGGCAGGACCATGCTGGCCCGGCTCGAGAAGGTCGAGGCCCGGCGCGGCCAGGTGGTGATCTACCCGCAGGGCACGCGGGTGCCGCCGGGCAGCTACCGGCCCTACCGGCGCGGCGCGGCGCTGGCCTACGAGACGTTCGGGCTGCCGATGGTGCTGGCGGCCACCAATGCCGGCTGGTTCTGGCCGAAGAAGGGCGTGCTCAAGCGCCCCGGCACCGCGGTGGTGGAGTTCCTCGAGACGCTGCCGCCGGGCCTGCCGCGCGTCGAGATCATGCGCCGCATGGAGGACGCCATCGAGGCCGCCTCGCGGCGGCTCGGCGAGGAGGCGGCGCAGGGGCTGGGCGAGCCGGTCGCCGCTTGAGACCGGTCAGGACAGCCCCTTCTCGCCCATCGCCATGAACTTCTTGCGCCGCTCGGCGCGGAGCTGGGCCGGGGCGAGGCCGTTGAGCGAGTCGAACGCCGCGGCGATGGCCTCGCCGACGCTGGCGATGGCGGCCTTCGGCGCGCGCTGGGCGCCGCCGAGCGGCTCGGGCACGATGGAGTCGATCACCCCGAGCGCGTGCAGGTCCTGCGCGGTCAGGCGCAGGGCGGCGGCCGCCTCGCGCATCTTCTCGGCGTTCCGCCACAGGATCGAGGCGCAGCCCTCGGGCGAGATCACCGAGTAGATGGCGTGCTCGAGCATGATCACCCGGTTCGCCGTGGCCAGCGCCACCGCGCCGCCCGAGCCGCCCTCGCCGACCACCACCGCGATCAGCGGCACGTGCAGGCGCAGGCAGGTGTCGGTGGCGCGGGCGATCGCCTCGGCCTGGCCGCGCTCCTCGGCGCCCTTGCCGGGATAGGCGCCCGGCGTGTCGACCAGCGTGATCACCGGCAGGCGAAAGCGCTCGGCCAGCTCCATCAGGCGCACGGCCTTGCGGTAGCCCTCGGGCCGGGCCATGCCGAAATTGTGCTCGAGCCGGGCCCTGGTGTCGGCGCCCTTCTCGGTGCCGAGCACCACGACGGGCCGGTCGCGGAATCGCGCCAGCCCGCTCACCACCGCGTGGTCCTCGGCGAAGGTGCGGTCGCCGGCGAGCGGCGTGAACTCGTTGAACAGCGCCTCGACGTAGTCGCGCGCGTGTGGGCGGTTGGGGTGGCGCGCCACCTGGCACCTCTGCCACGGCGTGAGCGCCTTGTAGGTGTCGCGCAGCATCTCGGTGGCGCGGCGCTCGAGCTGGTCGACCTCCGACCCTATCTTCAGGTTCGGGTCCTGCCGCGCCATGGCGCGCAGCTCCTCGGCCTTGCCCTGGATCTCGGCCACGCCCTTCTCGAAGTCGAGGTAGTTCTGCATCCGACCCCTGATCCCATCGGCCCCCGCGCGGCCGCATATCCCGGCCGCCCTCGCGCCCGACTAGGGCATTTGCCGTGTCGATGCAACGTGGCGGCGGCGCCTGGCGGCACAACCCGTGAACGAAACGGAAACCATGATTTTTATCCATACCCTAACGGGTGCCCGCTAGCGTTCGTGGCCGAGTGGCCCCGGGGCCGTGTGCCCCCGCAAGCGGGCAGGGCTTTCGTGATCCAGATCTTCAGCGAGGGGAGCCGAGTTGGTGTTCCGGCAACATGTTCAAGGCTGCGGCTGCCCGGGGTGCATGATGATGCAGCCCCCCGACGGCAGCGCCAGCTCCGGCGGCCTGGTCAGCACGAGCACGGCGAACACCAAGCCGGTCTACGACAGCGGACAGCTGATCTATGCCCTGACCACGAAGGACGGCGCCCAGCCCTCCGTCGCCTGGGGCGTCGACATCGTGACCTTCTCGATCGATACCGGCCAGATCGACTCCACTGACGATGAGTACACCTCCGAGATGGACGGCTACGTGGCGATGACCCCGGGGATGCAGGCCGCGGCGCGCGAGGCCTTCGCGCTGTGGGGCGACCTGATCGCCATCGACCTGCTCGAGATGGCGGCCTGGCCCGACGCGCACATCACCTTCAACTACTCGTCGAACACCGGCGGCGCGACCTACGCCAACTACTGGTACTGGGAAATCGACAACCAGCCGCGCTCGGACTACCGGCTGTCCGATGTCGACCTGTGGTTCGCCGACAGCTGGTCCACCCACGACGAGGACAGCGACCTGTTCCAGGGCGGCTACGGCATCTTCACCTACCTGCACGAGATCGGCCACGCGCTGGGGATCTCGCATCCCGGCAACTACAACGGCACGGCGAACTACGCGGACGACGCCACCCACCAGCAGGACACCCAGCAATACACCGTGATGTCCTACTTCGGCGCCGGCGCCGACGGGGGCGGTACCGACCACCACGGCACCAATGGCTGGTCCTATGGCGCCACGCCGCTGCTGCACGACATCCTGGCGGTGCAGGCGGTCTACGGCGCCAACATGGAGACGCGCACGGGCGACACGATCTACGGCTTCAACAGCACCGCCGGCCACGCGGCCTTCGACTTCACGGTGAACCTGAACCCGGTGGTCGCCATCTGGGACGCCGGCGGCATCGACCGGATCGACGTCTCGGGCTGGAACACCGACCAGGTGATCGATCTCAACGAGGGCGCCTTCTCCTCGGTCGGCCACCTGACCAACAACCTCGCCATCGCCTTCGGCGCGGTGATCGAGCAGGCCGTCGGCGGCGGCGGAAACGACCGGCTGATCGGGAACGCGGCCGACAACCTGCTCGCCGGCATGGGCGGCAACGACCGGCTGTATGGCGGGGCGGGCAACGACATCCTGCAGGGCGGCGCCGGCAACGACCTGCTCTACGGCGAGGCGGGTAACGACACGCTCGAGGGCGGCGAGGGTGCCGACATCCTGTTCGGCAGCCCCGGCGCCGACCACATGGACGGCGGTCCGGGCGAGGACTGGGTGCGCTACGCCTTCGCCACGGCGGGCGTGACCCTGAACCTGCACGAGGGCACCGGCACGGGCGGCGACGCGGCCGGCGACACCTATGTCAGCATCGAGAACGTCTCGGGCTCGGATTTCAACGACCACCTCACCGGCACGCTGCACAACAACAAGATCTTCGGCGGGCCGGGAGATGACGTGATCTACGGTCTCTCCGGGCACGACTTCCTGATCGGCGGGCCCGGCAACAACATGATCTACGGCGGCAATGGCTGGGACATCCTGCGCGGCGGGCCGGGCGACAATCATTTCGACGGTGGCGTGGGCCGAGACTGGGTGCAGTACAACACCGCGCCCTCGGGCGTGACCCTCTCGCTCGCCACCGGCGGGACGGGGGGCTGGGCGGCAAACGACACCTACGTCTCGATCGAAAACGTCCGCGGCTCGGACTTCGACGACCACATCACCGGCGACGACGGACGCAACCTGATCATGGGCGGCGCCGGCAACGACTACATCGAGGGCGGCGGCGGCAACAACTGGCTCTACGGCGAGGAAGGCGACGACATTCTGGTCGGGGGTCCCGGCGGCGATCACCTGGTCGGTGGGCCGGGTGCCGATCAGCTCTTCGGTGGCGGCGGCAACGACTGGGCACATTATGACGACTCCCCGGCCGGCGTCACTGTGGACCTGATGGCCGGAACCGGCTCGGGCGGCGATGCCGAGGGCGACACGCTCGACAGCATCGAGTTCCTGCAGGGCTCGGTGCATGACGACGTGCTCATGGGCGACGACGGCGTGAACATGATCCGGGGCGGCGGCGGCAACGACGTGATCCGCGGGCGCGGCGGCAACGACATACTTGACGGTCAGGGCGGCGCCAACGTCTTCATTTTCAGCTTCGGGGACGACCTGGATCGCATCCACAACTTCGACATCACGCTCGACATGATCCGCTTCGAGGACGCCGTGTCGAGCTTCGACGAGCTGACCATCACCGACTTCAAGGGCGATGCGGCCATCGGCTACGGGCCGGGCGACACCATCCTGCTGGTGAACCTCGACAGCAAGCTGGTGACCGAGGACCTGTTCCAGTTCGCCTGAGCGCGCGCCGCGCTCAGGCGCCCAGCCCGATCAGCTCGGCCTGCCGCACGATCACCTGGGCCTGGCGCACCGAGGCGATGTCGATCAGCCTGCCGTCGAGGGTCACCGCGCCCGAGCCCTCGCGCTGCGCCTGCTCCATGGCCTCGAGGATGCGCCGCGCCTGCGCGAGCATGGCCTCCGACGGGGTGAACACCTCGTTCGCCAGCGCCACCTGCCTGGGATGGATCGCCCACTTGCCGACCATGCCCAGCGTCGCCGCGCGCCGCGCCTGGGCGCGAAAACCCTCCGCGTCCGAGAAGTCGCCGAACGGCCCGTCCACCGGCAACAGCCCGTGCGTGCGGCAGGCGGCGACGATCGCCACGGTCGGGTGGTGCCACGGGTCGGCGAAGTGCAACGCCCGCGCGCCCTCGTCCTCGCGGGGATCCTCGAGCATGTAGTAGTGCTCCTGCGTGCCGCCGATCCCGGTGGTCGCCATGCCCATCGAGGCGGCGTAGTCCGCCGCGCCGAGGCTGAGCGCCTCGAGCCGGGGGCTGGAAGCGGCGATCTCGCCCACGTGCACTAGCCCGGCCGCCGTCTCGATGATTGCCTCGAGGCCGAGGCGCCGCTCGCGCCCCTTCGCCCGCTCGATGCCGGTGATCAGCGCGTCCACCGCGTAGATGTCGCGCGCGTTGCCGACCTTGGGCACCATGATGAGATCCAGCCGCTCGCCGCAGTTCTCGAGCAGGTCGACCACGTCGCGGTACCAGTACTCGGTGTCGAGCCCGTTGATGCGCACCGACAGGGTCTTGCGCCCCCAGTCGATGTCGTTGATGGCCTCGACGATGTTCCTGCGCGCCTGCGCCTTGTCGGGCGGCGCCACGGCGTCCTCGAGGTCGAGGTTGATCACGTCCGCCGCGCTTTTCGCCATCTTCTCGAAGATCGCCGGGCGCGAGCCGGGGCCGAACAGCTGGCAGCGGTTCGGGCGGGCAGGTGGCGCGGGCTGGATGAGAAAGCTCATCGGCGGTCTCCTCGGGCGGACGCATGGCGGATCGCGGGCAACCTAAATCCGGGAAGGGAAGGGGTCAATCGCGCCCGAGGCAGGCGGCGCGTCCTGCTTGCATTTCCGCGGCGCCCCGCTTAGGTGCTGACCGCATGATCCGGCCCATCCTCATCCATCCCGACCCGCGCCTGCGCAAGGTCGCCGAGCCCGTCGGGCGCGTCGACGACGACGTGCGCGCGCTGATGGATGACATGCTCGAGACCATGTACAACGCGCCGGGCATCGGCCTCGCCGCGCCGCAGCTCGGGGTGGCGCGCCGGGTCATCGTGATGGACTGCGCCAAGGGCGAGGACGAGGCGCCCGAGCCGATCTGCCTCGCCGACCCGGAGGTCGTCTGGACCTCGGACGAGCTGAGCGAGCACGAGGAGGGGTGTCTCTCGGTGCCCGACATCTACGCGCCCGTCACGCGCCCGGCCGAGGTGCGCGTGCGCTTTCTCAACCGCGCCGGCGAGGCCGAGGAGCGCCATTTTAAGGGCCTGCGCGCGACCTGCGTGCAGCACGAGATCGACCACCTGAACGGTAAGCTCTTCATCGACTATCTCGGCGCCATGCGCCGGCAGATGATCACCTCGAAGATGAAGAAGCTCAAGCGCGAGCGGGCCCGCACCCGCACCGCCGCGGAATAGCGGCCGGGCGGGGACGGGCCGGATGCGCCTCGCCTTCCTCGGCACCCCCGACTTCGCCGTGCCCACGCTCGAGGCGCTGGCCGGTGCCGGCCACGACATCGCCCGTGTCTACACCCAGCCGCCGCGCCCCGCCGGCCGGGGCAAGGCGTCGCGCCCCTCGCCGGTCGCGCGCGCGGCGGAGGGGCTGGGAATTCCGGTGGCTGCGCCTGCGAGCTTCCGCGACCCGGATGTGCTGGCGGGGCTCGCCGCGCTCGGCCTCGACGCGGGCATCGTCGTCGCCTACGGCCACATCCTGCCGGTGGCGGCACTGGAGGCGCCGCGGCTGGGCTGCCTCAACCTGCACGCCTCGCTGCTGCCGCGCTGGCGCGGCGCGGCGCCGATCCAGCGGGCGGTGATGGCGGGCGACACCAAGACCGGGGTGTGCGTCATGCAGATGGACGCCGGGCTCGACACCGGCCCCGTCTTCGCCTGCGAAGCGGTGCCCATCGGCCCCGAGGACACGGCGGGCACGCTGCACGACCGGCTGGCGGAGATGGGCGCCGCCCTGATGGTCCGCACGCTGGCGGCGATCGAGGCGGGCGCCATCGAGGCGACGCCCCAGCCGGAGAGCGGCGTCACCTACGCCGCCAAGATCGACAAGGCCGAGGCGCG
>DATKCQ010000012.1:0-11465 GCA_035513135.1 Thermohalobaculum sp. | reverse complement strand
AAAAAAGTTGAGGCGCGGATGTCGGGCAGGACATTTCACCGCGTCGTGGTGCTCAAGGGCGGCCTGTCGGCCGAGCGGGAAGTCTCGCTCGTCTCGGGCCGCGAGTGTGCAGGCGCACTGCGTCGCGTGGGCTACGAGGTGGTCGAGATCGACGCCGGGCACGACCTCGCCCGGTCGCTGACCGACGCCCGGCCCGACGTGGTGTTCAATGCCCTGCACGGACGCTGGGGCGAGGACGGCTGCGTCCAGGGCATCCTCGAGTGGCTGCGCATCCCCTACACGCATTCGGGCGTGCTCGCCTCGGCGCTCGCCATGGACAAGACCCGCGCCAAGCAGGTCTACCGCGCCGCCGGCCTGCCGGTGGCCGAGAGCCGCATCGTCTCGCGCGCCGAGGCCATGGCCTCCCACCCGATGCCGCCGCCCTACGTGGTCAAGCCCAACAACGAGGGCTCCTCGGTCGGCGTCTACATCGTGCACGCGCACGCCAACACCCCGGCACGGCTGGCCGACGACGCCCCCGACACCCTGCTGGTCGAGCGCTTCGTCCCCGGCCGCGAGCTGACCGTCTCGGTGCTGGGCGAGCGCGCCCTCACGGTGACCGACATCATCGCCGCAACCGGCTGGTACGACTACAATGCCAAATACGCCACGGGCGGCTCGCGCCACATCGTCCCGGCCGAAATTCCCGCCGAGATCTTCGACGCCTGCCTCGCCCACGCGCTTGCCGCCCACGCGGCGCTGGGCTGCCGGGGCCTCAGCCGCACCGACTTCCGCTGGGACGAGAGCCGCGGGCTCGAGGGCCTGGTGCTGCTCGAGACCAACACCCAGCCCGGCATGACCCCGGTGTCGCTCGCCCCCGAGCAGGCGGCGCATTGCGGCCACTCGTTCGAGGAGCTGTGCGACTGGCTGGTCAGGGACGCCTCATGCGGCCGCTAGACCCAGCAAGGCCGCGCGAGGCCGGCGCCGGGGCCCCTGGCGACGCGCTCCGCGCCCCGGCCCGGCAGCCCCGGCGGGGCGAGGCCAGGCGCGCCCCCGGCCCCTCCAAGCTCTCCTACCGGCTCGCTCGCGCCTGGGCCAAGCCGGCGCTGCGCGGCGCCGTGCTCGTCTACCTGCCGATCCTGGCGCTCGCCCTGGCCGGCTGGCGCGTCGCCGCCCATGACGAATGGCGCGGCGCGGTGCACGCGGAGCTCGGCGCGCTGGTCGAGAGCATCGTCTCGCGTCCCGAGCTTGCCGTGCGCGGCGTCGTCGTCAGCGGCGGTAGCGCCGGGCTCAATGCCGAAGCGCGCCGGGCGCTGGGCGTGCGCCCCGGCATGTCCTCGCTGCGCCTCGACGTCGAGGCCCTGCGCCGCCGGGCCGAGGCGCTCGGGCCGGTCGAGCGCGCCACCGTGCGCTTCGACTCCGAGGGCACCCTGCGCGTCAGGCTCACCGAGCGCATCCCCGCCGCGCTGCACCGGCGCATCGACGGGGTGCTGGTGCTGATCGACCGGGGCGGCGTGCAGATCGGCCCGGCCGGCCCGCGCGCCGATCACCCGGAGCTGCCGCTGGTGCTCGGCGAGGGCGCCCCGCACCACGCCGCGGAGGTGCTCGCGCTGCTGGAAGCGGCGCCCGAGATCGTGCCCCGGCTGCGCGCCGCGGTGCGCGTCGGCGCGCGCCGCTGGGACCTGGTGCTCGACCGCGACATGCTGATCCGGCTGCCCGCCGAGGGCAGCCTCGACGCCCTCGCCCGCGTCATGGCCCTGCACTACGGCGAGGAGCTGCTCGACCGCGACCTCGCGGTGATCGACATGCGCGTGCCGGGCCGACCGGCGCTGCGCATGACGCCGGAGGCGGCCGAGACCTACCAGATCCGCAAGGCGGTGACGGCAATCGGAGGCAAGGACACATGAACTTCGACGAGCTCGCGCCCTTCCGCTCCATGCGCGCGCGCCTCGCGACGGCAATGAAACGCGGCCGGCTGGCCGTGCTCGACATCGGCTCCTCGAAGATCACCTGCCTGGTGCTGAAGCTCGACCCGGCGCGCCTCGCCGAGGCCGGCGAGCACGACCGGCTGGGCACCTCGCTCTACGGCGCCATCGAGGTCGCCGGTGCCCGCACCGTGCAGTCGCGCGGCGTGCGGCGCGGCGAGATCATCGACATGGACGAGGTCTGCCGCTGCATCCGCCTCGCGCTGCTCAACGCCGAGAAGATGGCCGCGCCCCGGGTCGACCGGGTGGACCAGGTGATCGTGTCGTTCTCCGGCGGCCGGCCCGAGAGCTTCTCGACGCTCGGCGAGGTCGAGACCGAGACCGGCCAGGTCACCGAGCGCGACATCTCGAACGCGCTGGCCGCCGCGCCCGAGCCGCCGATCGGCCCGGGCCGCCAGGTGCTGCACGCCCAGCCGGTCGAGATCGCGCTCGACGAGCGCACCGGGCTGACCGACCCGCGCGGCATGACCGGCGAGCGCCTGTCCATCGCCCTGCACGTGCTGACCGTCGATGCGCGCCCGCTGTCGAACCTGATGGAGTGCGTGCGCCAGTGCGACCTCGACCTCGCCGGCGTGGTGGCGGCGCCCTACGCCAGCGCGCTCGCCGCGCTGGTCGAGGACGAGCAGCGCACCGGCGCCGTGTGCATCGACATGGGCGGCGGCTCGACCTCGTTCTCGGTGTTCCTGCGCGACAGCCTGATCTGCGTCGAGCAGATCCGCTTCGGCGGCGAGCACGTCACCTCCGACATCGCCGCCGGGCTCCTGATGCGCCACGCCGCGGCCGAGCGGGTCAAGACCCTCTACGGCGGCGTCATCGCCACCGGCGCCGACGACCGCGAGATGATCGACGCCCCGCGCATCGGCGAGGAGGACGCGCCGAACCGCCGGCAGATCTCGCGCGGCATGCTGATCGGCGTGATCCGCCCGCGCCTCGAGGAGACCTTCCGCCTGCTGCGCCAGCGCCTCGTCGACCTCGGCATCACCGAGATGCCCGGCTGCTCGTTCGTGCTCACGGGCGCCGCCAGCCAGATGCCCGGGGTGGACGAGATGGCCACCCGGATCCTCGGCCGCCGGCCGCGCATCGGCCGGCCGATCCGCATCGCCGGGCTGCCCCAGGCGCTCTCGAACCCCGACTGCTCGGCGGCGGTGGGTCTGGCGACCTACGCGCTCAGGCCGCATGACGAGCTGTGGGACTTCGAGGCGCCGCGCGCGCTGTCGGCCCGCGGCCGGGCGACCGAGATGTTCCGTTGGCTCAAGGCAAGCTGGTGAAATACGCGTGACGTGACGGCGGCTATACTGTAGGCTACGCGGCAAAATCGAGCAGAAAACACGGCCACAGACGGCCGGGAACAAAGAAGAGGCAGGCACCATGGTACTCAATCTACGTCAGCCCGAGGACAACGAGCTGCGTGCGCGCATCACCGTGTTCGGTGTGGGCGGCGCCGGCGGCAACGCCGTCAACAACATGATCGAGAAGAAGCTGCAGGGCGTCGAGTTCATTGTCGCGAACACCGACGCCCAGGCGCTGGCGCACTCGCGCGCGCCGCGCAAGATCCAGCTCGGCACCGGGGTGACCCGCGGCCTCGGCGCGGGCTCCAAACCCGATGTCGGCCTCTCCGCGGCGGAGGAGTCCATCGAGGAGGTGATGAACCACCTCGAGGGCTGCCACATGTGCTTCATCACCGCCGGCATGGGCGGTGGCACCGGCACCGGCGCCGCCCCCGTGGTGGCGCGCTGCGCCCGCGAGATGGGGATCCTCACCGTCGGCGTGGTCACCAAGCCCTTCCAGTTCGAGGGCGCGCGCCGCATGCAGCTGGCCGAGATGGGCGTCGCCGAGCTGCAGTCGGTGGTCGACACGCTGATCGTCATCCCCAACCAGAACCTGTTCCAGGTGGCGTCCGAGCGCACCACCTTCGTCGAGGCCTTCATGATGGCCGATGACGTGCTCTACCAGGGCGTGCAGGGCGTCACCGACCTGATGGTCCGGCCGGGCATGATCAACCTCGACTTCGCCGACGTGCGCTCGGTGATGGAGGAGATGGGCAAGGCCATGATGGGCACCGGCGAGGCCGACGGCGACACCCGCGCCGTGGACGCCGCCGAGAAGGCCATCGCCAACCCGCTGCTCGACGAGGTCAGCCTCAAGGGCGCCAAGGGCGTGCTGATCAACATCACCGGCGGCTACGACCTGACGCTGTTCGAGGTGGACGAGGCGGCCAACCGCATCAAGGAGGAGGTCGACCCGGACGCCATGATCAAGTTCGGCTCGGCCATCGACCCGGAGATGGAGGGCCGCATGCGCGTCTCGGTGGTCGCCACCGGCATCGACGCCGAGAACGCCGTCGAGCGCCCGCCGCTCGAGAGCGTGGCGCGGCGCCGTCCGCAGGCGACCGATCCCGGCATGATCTCGGCGTTGCGCGGCGCGCAGCGCCGCGCCGAGCTGTCCCAGCCCGAATCGTCCCAGTTCGATGCGGTCGAGGCTGTCGAGGACGGGTCCGCCGACGAGCGCATCGACCCGCCGGTGCGCGAGCCCGCCGCCGAATCCGCCAACGAGCCGGTCGCCGAGCCCGCCAACGAGCCGATCGCTGGGGAGCGCCGGCCCGCGGTGGCCCGCGCCGCGCCGACGCCCTCCGACATCCGTGCCCGCGCCGAGGAAGTGCGCCAGCGTGCGATGGCCGCCCGCGCCCAGCGCGTTGCCGAGCGGACCGGCCCGGTGAGCCCGGTGAGCGCCGTGGTCGGCGACGAGCCCGGCCTGTTCGACATCGACGGCGGCTCGGTCGAGCCCGGCCCGCTGCGGGCCGACTCCTCGGCGCGCCCGCGCGCCGAGGAGTCGGGGACCCGGGAGGCACGTACGGCGGAGCCGGCCGCGGCGACACGGGCCACGGCGACACGGGCCCCGGCGACACGGGCCCCTTCGGCGGAGCCGCGCCCGCCCTCCGGCCGCTCGGGCCTGTTCGCCATCAACCGGCTGATCCACCGGGTCGCCGGCGGTCCGGCTGCGGACGCCGGCAGCGCGGTGCACGCCGAGGCACGCCCGGACAGCATGGACGAGGACGACGGCGAGATCCCCGCCTTCCTGCGCCGCCAGGCGAACTGACCGGATCAACTGACAACGGATCAACAGACGCTAGGCCCGGGGGTACCGGCAAACTCTCTCTCTCTCGAGGCAACACTGGCCGCCCGCGACCCGGGCGGCCGCTTTTTTCAGGGGCGTGCGCCCATTTTTTCAGGGGCGTGCGCCCTTGTGTCGCAAAGGGTCATAAAGATTGATTTGAGCGCTCTGGGCCGCGCCGGTAGACGGAAAGCCGGATTGTAGTCGGTGGTTGCGGCCATGTCTGCACATGCTTGCAACCAGGTTCGCAACCGGGTTCGCAACCGGGTTCGCAACCGGGTTCGCGATCTGGCACGGCTTCGCGCTGCGACCGGGAGGCGCATATCACCCGCAGGACGCTCAACCACGCGGTCCGATTGCGCGGCGTCGGCCTGCACGACGGCGCTCCCGCCTCCGTGAGCATCTCCCCGGCGCCGGCCGATACCGGGGTGGTCTTCCTGCGCGCCGAGGCGCCCGGCCGCCCCCTCCCGGCCCGCTATGATCACGTGGTCGAGACCCCGCTCTCGACCCGGCTCGGCACGCCGGACGGGCTGGCCGCCGGAGGTGTCGAGCACCTCATGGCCGCGCTCGCCGCTGCCGGCATCTGGGACGCCCTGGTGAGCCTAGAAGGCGGCGAGGTGCCGGCGCTGGACGGCAGCGCCCTGCCGTTCCTGCGCGCCTTCGCCGATGCGGGCCTGAGGGAGCTCGCCGCGCCCTGCCGCGCCATCCGCATCCTGCGCCCGGTCAGCGTCGGCCACGGCGACGGGCTCGCCCGGCTGTCGCCGGCGCCGCGTTTCGAGATGGCGTTCAGCATCCGGTTCGCCGACCCGGCGATCGGCGCGCAGTCGAAGGTCCTGGCGCTGACCGGGGACGCCGTGGCGGTCGAGCTCGCCGACAGCCGCACCTTCGGCTGCCTCGCCGACGTCGCCCGGCTGCGCCGCCTGGGCCTGGGGCGCGGCGGCGGACTGGACAACGCCATCGTCGTCGACCGCGGCCGGGTGCTCAACCCGCAGGGGCTGCGCCACGCCGACGAGTTCGTTCGCCACAAGATGCTCGACGCGGTGGGCGACCTGGCGCTCGCCGGCGCGCCGATCATCGGCCGCTACACCGGCGTGCGCGCCGGCCACGCCCTGACCAACCGGCTGCTGCGCCGCCTGTTCGCCACGCCCGGCGCCTGGGCCTGGTGCGAGGCCGGGCCGGACCAGGTCCCGGGCGGGCCGCTCGCCCTGCCCGCCATGCACGGCACCGCCGCGGCGCTCGCGGTCTGAGCGCCACAGCGGACCGCCTCGCCCGCCTCCCCTCGGGCGACGCGTGCGCCATGCCGGGCCGCAAGCCCGTTCCCCCTTCCCCCGGCCTGCCCGGCTGACTATTCTGCCGGCCGAACCGCCCTGCCGCCGGCACGCCGGCGCGCGCGACCCGCGAACGAGAGGACCCGACGGATGCCCATCCCGCGCCTGAGCCGTTTCATTCTGATCGCCGGTCTTGCGGCGCTGCTCGCCGGCTGCTCGCTCTTCGATCGAGACGACGATGTCTCGCTCGAGGACATGCCGCCCGGGGACATCTACGCGCTGGGCGAGTCCCAGCTCGCCGACGGCAACCTGCGCCGGGCGGCGCAGACCTTCAACGAGATCGAGCGCCTCTATCCGTTCTCCCAGCTTGCCAAGCGGGCCATCGTGATGTCGGCCTTCGCCTCCTACCGCTCCGGCGACTTCAGCGCCGCGCGCGCCTCGGCGCAGCGCTATCTCGACCTCTACCCGGCGGACGAGGACGCGGCCTATGCCCAGCACATGATCGCCATGACCCACTACGACAACATCGTCGATGTCGCCCGCGACCAGTCGACCACCGATCGCGCGCTCAGGGCGCTGAACGAGGTGGTCAACCGCTATCCCCAGACCGACTACGCCCGCGACGCCCAGCTGAAGATCGACCTGACGCACGACCACCTCGCCGGCAAGGAGATGACGGTCGGGCGCTACTACCTCAAGCGCAACCACTACGCCTCCGCGATCAACCGCTTCCAGACCGTGGTGGACCGCTACCCCACGACCAGCCAGGTGCCCGAGGCGCTGCACCGCATGGTCGAGGCCAACCTGTCGCTCGGCCTCGAGAACGAGGCGCTGGCCGCGGCCGCCGTGCTCGGCCACAACTATCCGGGCTCGGAGTGGTACGCACGCAGCTACGGCCTGCTCACCGGGCGCAACATCCTGCCCGAGGACGAACCGGGCTACCTCGAGCGCATCTGGCGCCAGGTCGTGCAGGGCAAGTGGCTCTGAGGCGGGGTCCGGCGGCGGGCCGGGAACGGGCCGGCGATGCTGGTCAGCCTTGAGATCCGCAACATCGTGCTGATCGAGGCGCTGACGCTCGAGTTCCGTCCCGGCCTCAACGTGCTGACCGGCGAGACCGGCGCCGGCAAGTCGATCCTGCTCGATGCGCTCGGCTTCGCGCTGGGCCGCAAGACCGGGCGCGAGCTGGTCGGCAGCGCCGGCGGGGCCGGCTCGGCCACCGCCGTCTTCGCCCCCGGGCCCGGCCACCCGGTGCGGGCCGTGCTCGACGAGCTCGGGCTGCCCGGCGCGGACGATCTGGTGCTGCGCCGCGTGGCCGGCCAGGACGGCCCGGCGCGCTGCTTCGTCAACGACCAGCGCACCAGCGCCGAGGCGCTCGCCCGGATCGGCGAGACGCTGGTCGAGGTGCACGGCCAGCACGACGACCGGGGGCTCCTGAACCCGCGCCTGCACCGCCCGCTGCTCGACGCCTTCGCCGGCATCGCCCCCCTGCTCGCCGAGACCCGGGCCGCCTGGGGCGAGGCGGAGGACGCCGCGCGCCGGCTCGCCGAGTCCCGCGCCGGGCTCGAGCGGGCGCGCGCCGACGAGGACTACCTGCGCCACTGCCTCGCCGAGCTCGAGGCGCTGGCGCCCGAGCCCGGCGAGGCCGAGCGGCTCGATGCCGAGCGCCGGCTGATGCAGTCGGCGGCGAAAATTCGCGACGAGGTCGCCCGCGCGGCCGAGGCCCTCTCGCCCGCGGGCGCCGAGGGCGTGCTGGTCCAGGCGCTGTCGTGGCTCACCCACGCCGCCGAAAGGGCCGCCGACCCGGCCAACGGCCTGCTCGACGCGCCGATCGACGCCATCGACCGCGCCATGCTCGAGCTGACCGAGGCGCAGCGTGGCGTCGATGCCGCGCTCGAGCGGCTGCGCTTCGAGCCGGGCCGCCTCGAGGCGGCGGAGGAGCGCCTGTTCGCCATCCGCGCGCTGGCCCGCAAGCACCAGGCGGAGCCGGACGCGCTCGCCGGGCTGGCCGGGGAGTTCGCCCGCCGCCTCGAGGCGATCGACCTGGGCGGCGCGCGGATCGCGGCGCTGGAGACGCAGGCGGCCAAGGCCCGCCGCCGCTACGACGCCTGTGCGGGGGAGCTCTCGAAGGCCCGCGCCGAGGCGGCCGCGCGCCTCGACACCCTGGTCACGGCCGAGCTGGCCCCGCTGCGCATGGAGAACGCCCGCTTTCGCACGGTGATCGGCGCCGGCAAGCCCGGCCCCGAGGGCGCCGACGAGGTCGGCTTCAGCGCCGCGATCAACCCGGGCGCGCCGCCGGGGCCGATCGAGCGCATCGCCTCGGGCGGCGAGCTCGCGCGCTTCCTGCTCGCGCTCAAGGTCTGCCTCGCCGCCCGCTCGCCCGGGCTCACCATGATCTTCGACGAGATCGACCGCGGCGTCGGCGGCGCCACGGCGGATGCCGTCGGCCGGCGCCTGGCGCGGCTCGCCGAGGGCGGCCAGGTGCTGGTCGTCACCCACAGCCCGCAGGTCGCCGCGCGCGGCGCCCACCACTGGCGGATCGTCAAGTCCAGCGACGGCAAGCGCACGCGCACCCGGGTCGCCGCCCTCGATGCCGCCTTGCGCGTCGACGAGATCGCGCGGATGCTGGCGGGCGAGGTGGTGACCCCCCAGGCCCGCTCGGCGGCCAAAGCACTGATGCAGGGCCACTGATGCAGGCGCGCCGACGCCGGGCCGCTGACTAGAACCGTTTCGGTGCTTCCTGAATCACCGAAATGGTTCTAGCAAGTTGAGTCACCGCGATTTCCGAGACGCAAAGTGATCCCACTTTGCTCGAAATCGCTAGGAGAGCGGGCCGGGATGTTCGGCGACACCGTGAGAAAGGCTGGCGAGGGCATCGGCAACGCGGTGGGCGGGCCCGGCGCGGGCCTCGCCGAGTCCGCCTTCGGCTACCTGCTCAGCCCCTGGGCGCTGCTGGTCCTCGCGGGCCTCTTCGTGGCGATCCGCGCGATACGCTGACCTGCCGGCACCCGGCTGCGCCGCCGCGCCGCACCGATCAGTGCGAGGTCGCGCCTGCTGCGGTCGACCGCGTGCCCTCCTCCGCGCGAATTTCCGAGATCAGGGGCGCGATGTCGCGCGGCTCCCGCCCCTCCAACACGCCGTTCAGCAGGTAGTGGCCGACGGGGTCGAGGGCGGCGGCGGACACGTCGTGGTTGCAGGCGAGATACCAGTCGGCGTCGAGCACGCCGGCGTCGGCGAGGCGCGCCGCAAGACGCCGCAGCGCCGCCGGGCGCGGCGGGCGTTCGGGCGTGTAGCCGCCGAGCGCCATGACCGCCCGGCCGAGCAACCGGGCCGCGGCACGCCGCGCCGCCTTCTCGACGCCGGCCTGCCCCTCGAGGGTCTCGACCCGAGCCTCGGTGTCGCGGAGCAGCCGGGTGAGCCTGGCAAGCTCGGCGACGCGCTCGCCGAGCTTTCGGGCGTTTTCCTCTGCCTCGGCGCGCAAGCGGTCGCGCTCGTCCACGGCGGCGCGCAGCTTCGACGCCTGCGCGTCGAGCTCCTGGCGGTGCCGCGTCGCGGCCTCGGCCGCCGCGGCCGGTTTCCTGGCGATTTCCTCGGCGATGGCCTGCCCGGCGGCGGTGCGCACGGCAGCGGCGCCTTGCCGCTCGCGCGCGAGCTCGCGACCTGCCGCAGCCAGTGCCTGCCGCGCCTTGGCAAAGTCGCGCTGCGCCGCGTCGCGTTGCCTCAGCGAGGCCGCCAAATCGTGCTGCATGGTCTCGCGCTCGCAGCGGCTCGCGCCGAGCTCGCTGCGCTCCCGCTCGAGCTCGGCCCGCGTTGCATCGAGTGCGATTCGAGCTGCCGCGGACTCCTCCTGCTCGGCCCGCAATCGGGCGCCGGCCGCGGCGCGGCCCAGCCGCTCGGCCTCGAGCACCTCGTGCGCCGCCTGCAGCTCGTCCTGCGCCGATGCCAGTGCCCGGTTTTGCGCCGCGAGCTGAACCCGGGTCGCGGCGAGCGCCGTGCGGTGCCGCTCCAGGTCCGCGCCGACCGCCCTGGCGGCCGCGGCGTCGCGCGCGGCCTCGGTGCGCGTCTCGCCCAGCAGGCGCTCGTGCTCGCGAAGGCTGCCATGCAGCGCGAGCAGCGCCTCGGTCCGCTCGCTCAGCTGCGCGGCGGACCGGTCGGCGCGCGCGGTGAGGCGCCCGGCCTCCTCGCGCCACTCGCCCCGCAGCGTCTCGAGAAGCGCCGCCCGCTCGTCGAGCCGGGCGTGCTCGGCGGCCCGCTGCTCCGACCGGCTCGCGTGCCTCGCCCGCAGTTCCGCGAGCTCGGCCCGTTCGCGGGCGCGCGCCGCGCGCAGGCGCGCGAGCCTGGCCTTGCGCTTCGCAAGGGCGGCCCGCAGGCCCTGCTCGCTGGTCTCGAATGCCCGGGCGGCCTGCGCATCCGCCGTGGCGCGGCCGAGCCGGGCGAACATCTGGCGCACGACGCGCCGCGCGTCGTCGTCTTGGCCGGCGGCATAAAGCTGCTCGAGCAGCCCGGCCTGCTGCTCGCCCACGCCAAGCACGGCGAGCCCGTGGCCGTGCACGAACTCGAAGGCCGGATAGCGCCCGCGCAGCGCCTCGACCAGCCGGAACACGCCGAACCGGTGCTCGCGCACATTGGTGTCGTGCAGCACGACCACGGCGCGTTCGGAAAGCTTCGGCAGCCAGCTCTCGAAGTCGTGCCGCACGGCCTCGAGCGTGTGCAGCCCGTCGATGTGCAAAAGGTCGATGGAGCCGTCGCTGAAATGCGCCAGGGCGTCGTCGAAGCTGCTGCGGACCAGGCGCGAGAAGGCCGAGTACTGCGCGTCGTTGCGGGCGCGCACGCGCGCGAACACCTCCTCGCCGTAGAAGCCCGCATGCGCGTCGCCCCGCCAGGTGTCGACGGCGAAGCAGCTTGCGTCGAGGCCGAGCTGCTCGACCGCCTGGCAGAAGGCGAAGTAGGACACGCCGCATTGCGTGCCCAGCTCGACGATGACCCTGGGCCGGTGCGCCTCCACCAGCCAGAAGGCGAAGGGGACATGCTCGAGCCACGCCGAGGGCGCGAGCCAGGCCGGGCGCATGAACATGGCGCGCCGCGCGAGGCGGCCGATGACGTCGGCGGGCCCCGACTCGACCGA
>DATKCQ010000011.1:0-26143 GCA_035513135.1 Thermohalobaculum sp. | reverse complement strand
GGCTGCCCGGCCCTGCCAACCGGTGTCCACGCGTGGACACCTGCCCAAGTCATTGATTTCGCATGAATCGCGCTGTGGGCGCGCATCATGGTAAAGGCGGGCCGGGACGCTCGAGGGGACGTTGAGTCTCCGCGATTTCCGGGTCGCGAAGTGGGTCCACTTCGCTCGAGATCGTTCTAGGCGCGGACGCGTGCGCGGGGCTATGACGGATCCGGACATGGAGCGGAGGGGCGCATGCGCACACCGGACGCGGCGGAGCTTCTGGCGGCGATCAACCGCTGGGTCGCCATCGAGAGCAAGAGCGACGACCTCGCGGGCGTAACCGCGATGATCGACGCCGCCGCGGCCGCGTTCGCCGCGGCCGGCATGGCAGTCGAGCGCATCGCCGGCCGCGACGGCTTCGGCGACCACCTGCGCGCCGGCGCGCCGTGGGGCGGGGCGCACCCGGAGTCGTCGCCGGGGGTGCTGGTGCTGTGCCACCTCGATACCGTGCATCCGCGCGGCACGCTGGCGGCCAACCCGATCCGCACCGAGGGCGACCGCGCCTATGGCCCGGGCATCTGCGACATGAAGGGCGGCGTGGTGATCGCGCTCGCCGCGGCGGGCTCGCTGATCGGGACGGGGCGCGTGACGCCGCTGCCGCTGCGCTTCCTGGTCACATCGGACGAGGAGGTGGGCAGCCCCACCTCGCGCGCCCTGATCGAGGCCGAGGGCGCGCGGGCGAAATACGTGCTGGTGGTCGAGCCGGCGCGCGAGGGCGGCAAGTGCGTCACCGCGCGCAAGGGCACGGGCCGGATGACGGTGACGGCGCACGGGGTGCCGGCGCATTCGGGGCTGCACCACCGGGACGGCGCCAGCGCCATCCTCGAGATCGCCCGGCAGGTGGTCGCACTCGAGGCGATGACCGACTACGCGCGCGGGCTGACGGTGAATGTCGGGCTGATCCGGGGCGGCACGGGCGTGAACGTGGTGCCCGAGCACTGCGCGGTGGAGGTCGACCTGCGCATGGTCACGCCCGAGGACGGCGAGGCAGCGGCGGCGCGGGTGCGCGGGCTCACGCCCCGCGACCCGCGCGTGCGCCTCGAGGTCTCGGGCGGGCTGAACCGGCCGCCCTACCGGAAGTCCGCGGAAATCACGGCACTCTACGGGCGCGCACGCGGGCTGGCCGCCGAGATCGGCTTCGAGCTCGGGGACACCTTCACCGGCGGCGGCAGCGACGGCAACTTCACCGCGGCCCTGGCCCCGACGCTCGACGGGCTCGGGGTGGACGGGGCGGGCGCGCACACGCTGGGCGAGCACCTGCTGGTCTCCTCGCTGGTGCCGCGCATGACCCTGCTCAGGCGACTGTTCGAGACGCTGGATTGAGCCGGGCCCGGCCCGGCGATGGCAGGTCCGGCACGGGCGAAAACCTGCCTCCGCGCCCCCGTACACATTGTGCAGAGACGTAACCTATTGATATATTTTGCATATATTTGTGTGCGATTTTTGGCGCGGTGAGAGCCGCTCAGGCCTTCAGCGCCATGCCGTCGCGGCCCGGATCGGCGCCGCCGTCCCAGCCCGCCGCGGTGCGCCTGAGCGCGTGCACCCCGGCGAAGCCGTAGCTGAGCGCCGAGCGGCGCACCTTGTAGCCCATATCGCGCAGGCCCCGCTCGGTGCGGCGCAGGATGCGGTTGGTGATGTCGATGGTGTCGGAGGTTGTGCAGAAGCGCGGCGCCGCCACCGCCTCGGCCGCGCTCATGCCGAAATCCACCGCGTTCAGGATGCCCTGCAGCACGCCCATGGTGATGAAGGTGCCGCCCGGCGCGCCGATCACGAACCACGGATCGTTGCCCTCGAACAGCATGGTCGGGCACATGGCCGTGAACCGCGACTTGCCCGGCGCGAGCGAGCCGGGCCGCCCCGGGCGCGGGTCGAACACGCCCATGCAGCCGTTGTACATGAAGCCGAGGCCCGGCGTGACCACGCCCGAGGGCATGCCGATCGAATGGGTCAGCGCCACCGCGTTGCCGGCGCCGTCCACCACCGAGATGTGCGTGGTGTCCTTCGACTCCTCGCCCCCGCTGTTGAGGCGCGGCACATGGGTCTTCTCGCCCGCGCGGATGCGCTCGGCCATTTGCGCGGCGTAGTCCTTCGAGGTCAGCTCGGCCACGGGCACCTCGACGAAGCGCGGATCGCCGACCCTGGTGTCCTTGTCCACCGTGGCGATCTTCATCGCCTCGGAGACGGTGGCGACATACTCGGGCGAGTTGTGGCCCATGCCGGCGAGGTCGAAGTTCTCGAGGATGTTGAGCATCTCGATCAGCATGATGCCGCCGCCCGGCGGATTGTTGGTCGAGACGCGGTGGCCGCGGTAGCTGCCCCACAACGGCCCGGCGTCGACCGGCGCCACCTCGGCGAGGTCCCCGGCCGCGAGCAGGCCGCCGTGGCGCGCCATGTCGTCGGCGATCTCGCGGGCGATGCCGCCGGTGTAGAACTCGTCGACCCCGAGCTCGGCGATGCGGGAAAGCGTGCGCGCCATGTCGGGATTGCGCAGGCGCTCGCCCACCTTGAGCGGCGTGCCGTCTTCGTGGCAGTAGATCGCGCGGGTGGCGGGGAAGCGGGTGACGAACTCGATATGCGGCACGCGGCCCGAGCCCGGCACGTCGTTCCAGAAATTGCTGACATGCGGGCGCACGAGGAAGCCTTCCTCGGCGTAGGCGATGGCGGGCTGGAGCAGGTGGGACAGGCTGCGCGTGCCGTGGCGCTCGAGCGCGGTGGCGAGCGCGCGCAGCGTCATCGGCGTCATGATCGACTGGTAGCCGATCTCGTTGACGGCGCTCTCGAGGATGAACCCGAAGCCGTCCTCGGCCTCGCCGACGACGATGTCGGCCCACATGTCGGGCGTGGCGGCGGCCGGGGCGCGGCCGTGGAAGTCGATGAAGGCGTGCACGCCCTCGCCGGGCATGAATACCTGCATCGAGCCGAAGCCGGCGAGGCCGCACATGATGGGATCGACCGTTGTCTGCACCAGCGCGCAGGCGACCGCGGCGTCCACCGCGTTGCCGCCGTCGCGCAGGACGTCGGATCCCGCCTCGACGGCCTCGGGCTGCGGTGCGGTGATGATTCCGCCGGTCATGCGCGTGCCTCCAGCTTGGCGAGGTCGGGGATGGGCCGCGCGGTCGCGGGGTCGGCGGCGAGCACGGTCTCGAGGGCGCGGGCGATCTCGAGCACCTTGCGGTCGGCGCCGAGCGGCCCGGCGACCTGGATGCCGAAGGGCAGGCCGCGCCGGTCGGTGCCGCAGGGCAGCGCCGCGGCGATGCCGAAGGCCATGGTCGGCGCGTAGCAGATCGCCAGCCAGCGCATGTAGGTGGGCATCGCCTCGCCGTTGATATGGGTGACGAAGAGCTGCTCGTGCGGGAACGGCGAGACCGAGGCCGCGGGGCAGATCAGCGCGTCGTATTTCTCGAAGAACGCCAGGTAGTTGCGGTATATGCGGGTCTGCTCGGCTTGCGCCCAGGCGACGTCGGCGAGCGCGTATTCCAGCCCGCGCTCGACGTTGTCGACCACGTTGCGGTCGAGCAGCTCGCGGTGGTGCTTCACCCGCTCGCCATGCGCGGCGACGAAGGTGAGGCCGCGCAGCACCTCGAAGACATCGTGGATGGCGCCGAAGTCGGGGGCGTCCTGCTCTACCGCGCCGAAGACGCGACCGAATCCGCCGGCGCGCTCGCGGAAGGTGCGGGCGATGTCCGCGTCCATCGGCACGCAGCCGAGGTCGGGGCTGATGGCGACGCGCAGGGCGCCGAGGTCGATGTCGCGCAGGGGCGCGGCGATGCCGGTGACGCCGGCGTGCGAGAACGGGTCGCGCGGGTCGTGGTCGGCCTGCACCGAGAGCAGCAGGTGGGTGTCGTCCACGTCGCGCCCCATCGGGCCATTGACGCCCCAGGGGCTGAGCGCGGTGCCGCTCGTCAGCGGCGCGACGCCGAGCGAGGGGCGGAACCCGGTGACGCCGCAAAAGCTCGCGGGCGTGCGCAGGCTGCCGCCATAGTCCGAGCCGGTGGCGAGCGGGGCCATGCCGGTGGCGAGCGCCACGGCCGAGCCGCCCGACGAGCCGCCGCAGGTGCGGGCCGGGTCGAACGGGTTGCCGGTCGGGCCGAACACGCGGTTGGTCGTGTTCGCGCCGGCGCCGAATTCGGGCAGGTTGGTCTTGCAAAAGGGGATGCCGCCGGCGCGGCGCACGAGCGCCACCGAGGGGTCGTCGGCCGGGGCGACATCGTCCTTGTGCAGCAGCGAGCCGTGGGTGAAGCGCATCCCCTGCACCGCCCGGTTGTCCTTGACGGCGACCGGCAGGCCGTGCAGCGGCCCGAGTTCGGCCCCGGCGGTGACGGCGCGCTCGGCGGCGCGGGCGGCGTCGAGGGCGGCGTCGGCGTCGAGCGTCACGACGGCATTGAGCGCGGGGTTCACCCGCTCGATGCGGGCGAGGCAGCTCGCCATCAGCTCGACCGGCGAGAGGGCCTTGCGGCCGATCAGGCGGCGGGCCTCGACCGCGGTGAGATCGCAGGGCTCGCTCACGGGTGGGGCACCTCCCCCTCGCCGAGGTCCCAGTAGAGCCCGGCCATGATCTCGAGCGCCTCGCGGCACAGCGGCATGAGCACGTGCTCGTCCGGCGCGTGCTGCGAGCAGCCGCGATAGGAGTGCTGGATCCAGATCGCCGGGATGCCGAGGATGTCGGTGAACACCTCGTTGCAGATCGAGCCGCCCATCTGCGGGAGCACCGCCGGGGCGCGGCCGGCGATGCGGGTCAGCGCCTCGCGGGTCCAGACGGCCCAGGGGTCGTCGAGCTCGGTGCGGCTGGCGGAGAAGCCGGCGGCGTTCTCGGGCGGCGGCGGCTCGACGCGCACGCGGGTCAGCCCGTGCGCCTCGAGGTGGCGGCGGAGCGCGGGGAGGATGTCGTCCACATCCGTCCCGGCGATGTAGCGCAACTGGCAGTGCGCGCGCGCCCACGGCGCGATGGCGTTGACCGGGCTCGCCGGGTTGCCCGAAAGCATGGCCAGCACGGCGAACGAGTTCCAGCCGAAGACGCGCTCGGCCGGGGTGAGGCCGGGCTCGCCCCAGCCGGTGTCGACCGCCGGGCCCCCATCGCCCCCGTCGAGGTCGACGTCGGCCAGCGCCTTGCGCCAGGCGTCGGGGAAGCCGGTGGGCCGCCACTCCTGCACCTGGAGCTGGCCGGTGGGGCTGACGATGGTCGAGATGGCGTGGGCGAGGAGCGCCGCCGGGTCGGCCAGCGCGCCGCCCCAGTTGCCCGAGTGGTGGCCGCCGTCGCGCAGATGGCACACGAGGTCGAAGTTCTGCGCGCCCCGCGCGCCGAGGCCCATGGTCGGCCGGTCGGGGCGCACGCGCGGGCCGTCCGAGGCGATGAACACGTCCGCCTTGAAGGCGTCCTTGTTCGCCGCGACGACCTCGGCGACGCCGGCCGAGCCGTTCTCCTCGCCGGTCTCGATCATGAACTTGGCGTTGAAGCCGAGCTTGCCGCGGGTCTCGAGCACCGCGCCCAGCGCCGCCATGTTGATGGTGTGCTGGCCCTTGTTGTCGGCGGTGCCGCGGCCGTAGAGCCGGTCGCCCTCGCGTGCTGTCTTCCACGGCCCCGCGCCCCTGGTCCACTGGTCGTCGAGGCCGCGGATCACGTCGCCGTGGCCGTAGCCGAGCACGGTGGGCAGCGCGGCGTCCTCGATGCGGGTGGCGAGCAGGATCGGGCCGCAGGTTTCGACCGGGTTCTCGAAGATGCGGGTCTTGAAGCCCATGGCCTCGAAGGCGGGGACCATCTCCTCGTCGAGGTAGCGGCGGCAGTGCGGCAGGCCCTCGCTTGTCTGGCTCTCGGACGGGATGGCGACGCGGCGGGCGAGGTCCGCCTCGAAGGTTCCGCTTTCGAAATAGTCGATGGCGCGGGCGACCGCGTCGTCACGTGCTGGCATCGGCGAGGGCTCCTTTTCCGTCGTAGAGGTGGCATTCCACGTGGCCGCCGGGCACGGCGACGGGCCGCGGCTCGATCTTGGGGCAGTGGTCCATGACCTTGGGGCAGCGCGGGTGGAAGCTGCAGCCCGTGGGGATATCGAGCGGGTTGGGGTAGGCGGCGCCGAGCTGGGTGTCGGGCACGCCCTTCGACGGGTCCGGCGTCAGCACCGAGCTGAGCAGCGCCTCGGTGTAGGGGTGGCGCGGGCGCTCGAACAGCGAGGCGACATCGGTCTGCTCGACCACCCGCCCCAGATACATCACGGCGACGCGGGTGGCGATGTGCTCGACCACCGCGAGGTTGTGGCTGATCAGCAGGTATGTGAGGCCGAGCTCGCCGCGCAGGTCCTGCAGGAGATTGAGGATCTGGCTCTGCACCGAGACGTCGAGGGCCGAGGTCGGCTCGTCGCAGATCACCATCTTGGGGCGGTTGATCAGGGCGCGCGCGATGGCGACGCGCTGGCGCTGGCCGCCCGAGAGCTGGTTGGGATAGGAGTTGTAGAAGCGCGGCGGCAGGCCGACCAGCGCCATGATCTCGTCGGCGCGCTTGCGCCAGCTCGAGGGGTCCCGGTCGCCCTGCACCCTGAGCGGCAGGGTGATGATCTGGCCGATGGACTTGCGCGGGTTGAGCGAGGAGTAGGGGTCCTGGAAGATCGGCTGCACCGTGCGGGCGACGGTGATGCGGTCGAGCCCGGTGATCGGCTTGCCGTCGAGCAGGATCTCGCCGGCCGAGGGCGGCAGCAGCCCCATCATCATCTTGGCCAGCGTGGTCTTGCCGCAGCCGGACTCGCCGACCAGCGCCATCACCTCGCCGCGCTCGATCACCAGGTCGACGCCGTTCACCGCGTGCAGCGGGCGCTTGGCCCTGAGGAACCCGCCCGAGATCCGGAACGTGCAGGTGACGTCGCGCGCCTCGATGATGGGGTCGCTCATGCCATGGCCCGCTGACCGGAAGCCATGTCATGCCCCGGCTTGACCGGGGCATCCAGCTCCAACGGCCGCGCCTGGATCGCCCGGTCAAGCCGGGCGATGACGGTTTCGCAAGGTGAGTCGGTATCCTTGAACACTGGCATCATTGGGCGGCCTCGCGTTCCTGCCGCTGCTCGCGCTCCTGGCGGGCCATGTTGGCGGCGGTCTCCTCGGGCGTCAGGACGCAGCGGTAGCGGTGGCCGGGCTCGGCGCCGCGGCGCATGGCGATGTCGTCGGCGCGGCACTTGTCCATGGCGTGACGGCAGCGGTCGGCGAAGTGGCAGCCCTCGATGTGGCCGATCAGCGAGGGCACGATGCCGGGGATCGAACCCAGATGCGCGCCGCGCGCGGTCTTGCCGGGGATCGGGATGCAGGCGAGCAGCCCTTGGGTGTAGGGGTGCGAGGGGGCCTCGAAGATCTGCCTCGCGGTGCCCTCCTCGACGAACTGCGCGGCGTACATCACGGCGATGCGATCGGCCACGCGGCTGACCACGCCGAGGTCGTGGGTGATCAGGATCAGCCCGGTCTGGAACTCGCGCTGCAACTCGGCGAGCAGGTGCAGGATCTGCGCCTGGATGGTGACGTCGAGCGCCGTGGTCGGCTCGTCGGCGATGATCAGGTCCGGGCCGCACATCAGCGCCATGGCGATCATCACCCGCTGGCGCAGCCCGCCCGAGAGCTGGTGCGGATACTGGCGCAGCCGCCCCGAGGCGCCGGTGATGCCGACCTTCTCGAGCAGCCACACGGCGCGCTCGCGCGCCTCGGCGCGGCTCGCGTCGCGGTGGCGCAGCAGCGCCTCGGTGAGCTGGTCGCCGATGGTGTAGGCCGGGTTGAGCGAGGTCATCGGCTCCTGGAAGATCATGCTCATGCGGTTGCCGCGGATGTCGGACATCTCGCGCTCGCTCAGCCCGGTCAGGTCGCGGCCGTCGAGCTCGAGCTTTGTCGCCGTGCGCCGCGCCTTCGAGGGCAGCAGGTCCATGATGGCGAGCGAGGTCAGCGACTTGCCGCAGCCCGACTCGCCGACGATGGCGACCGTCTCGCCGCGCTCGACGTGGAACGAGACGTCCTCGACCGGGTGCAGCGTGCCCGCGGGCACGGGGATCGCGACGCTCAGGCCCTCGACTTCCAGGATGCGCTCGGCCACCGCGTTCAGTTCCTCCCCTCGGGTGCCGTCACGTCGCGCAGGCCGTCGCCCAGCAGGTTGATCGACAGCACCAGCATGAACAGCGCCGCGCCGGGGATGAAGATCAGCCAGGCCTCGAAGAACATCAGCCCCTTGGCCTCGGAGATCATCAGCCCCCAGCTCGGCTCGGGCGGCTGCACGCCCATGCCGAGGAAGGAGAGCGCCGCCTCGAGGATGATCGCATGCGCCATCTCCAGCGTCGCCACGACAATCAGGTGGTTGGCGATGTTGGGCATGATCTCGGCGAGGATGATGCGCGGCGTCGAGCAGCCCAGCGCCTGCGCCGAGGCGACGAAGTCGTGGTTGCGCACCTGCATGGTGGCCGAGCGCATGACCACGGCGAAGCGGTCCCAGATCAGGAGCCCCAGCACCCAGATCACCACGTTCAGCGACGATCCGACCAGGCTGACCACGGCGATGGCCACCAGCACCACCGGCATCGACAGCCGCGTGGTGATGATGAAGTTCGCCACCATGTCGACCCGGCCGCCGAAATAGCCGGCCAGCACGCCGATGGTGGTGCCGATCACGCCCGAGATCAGCATCGCCGAGAAGCCGATCAGCAGCGAGATGCGCGCGCCGTAGAGCAGCCGCGAGAAGTAGTCGCGGCCGAGGTGGTCGGTGCCGAGGATGTGCTCCCAGGTGGTCTTGGGGTCGTCGAACCACACCGGCGGGATCAGCTTGCGCGAGAGGACCTGGTCGTAGGGGTCGTGCGGCGCGACGTAAGGCGCCAGCAGCGCCATCAGGAAGATGGTCACGAGCACGGCCCCGCCGATCAGCAGCCCGGCATGGCCGAAGATGCGGCCGCGCATGAGGGCGCCGGGCGTCGGCTCGAGCAGCTCGGCGGCGTCGGCGGTGTGGGCTTCGGTGACGGCCATCTCAAGCCACCCTTATGCGCGGGTCGAGCCAGGCGTTCAGCATGTCGGCGACGAAGGTCAGCACGATGTAGAAGACGCTCAGCACCAGCACGATCGCCTGCATCATCGGCAGGTCGGCGCGCAGGATCGACTCCCAGGCGAGAAAACCCAAGCCGTTGATGGCGAAGATCGTCTCGATGACGATCGAGCCGCCGAGCATGAAGCCGAACTGCACCGCGGCGAGCGAGACCACCGGGATGATGGCGTTCCTCAGCGCGTGCTTGAACAGCACGGTCATCGGACGCAGCCCCTTGGCGCGCGCGGTGCGGATGTAGTCCGAGGTCAGCACCTCGAGCATCCCGGCCCGCGTCAGGCGCATCACCGCGGGCGTGATGTAGTAGCCGAGCGCGACGCCCGGCATGACGAAGTGCCAGAACGTGTCGCTGCCGGTGATCGGCAGCAGCCGCCAGTAGACGCCGAGCCAGAGCATCAGCGTCAGCGCGAACCAGAAGCTCGGCATGGCCTGGCCGATCACGGCGATGGTCAGCGCCGCCCGGTCGATCAGGCTGTTGGGCCGGATCGCCGCCAGCACGCCGAGCGGGATCGACAGCGTCAGCGCGAAGATCAGCGCGAACAGCCCCAGCATCATGGTGGTGGGCAGCCGCGCGAAGATCACCTCGGCCACCGGCTGCTTGAGGTAGTGCGACTGGCCGAAGTCGCCCTGCAGCGCGCGGCCCAGCCAGTCGAGGTATTGCACGAGGATCGGCCGGTCGTAGCCGTAGAACAGGCGGATGCGCTCGATGTCGCCCTCGGTGGCGCTCTCGCCGGCGAGCGCCACCGCCGGGTCGCCCGACAGGTAGATCATCGAGAAGGTGATCAGCGACACGGTCAGCGCGACCAGGATCGCGACGCCGAGACGCTTCAGCAGATAAGGCAGCATCGCTTCCGCCTCCGGCAGCCCAAGGCCCGGTGTCCCCCGTTCCGGTGTCCCTCGTTCCGGTGTCCCTCGTTTCTGGGCGCGCCCCGCCGGTTGGCCCGGCGGGGCCGGCTCACGCCGTCACCTGTGCGTCACTTCCAGCTCGCGGTGTAGAAGCGCGGGATCTCGTCCGAGGTGGGCGTGAAGTCCAGGTCGTCCGACCACGCGTAGTACTTGGCGTAGGTGAACATCGGCAGCCAGTAGAGCTCGCCCGAGATCTTCGAGAGCGCCTTCTTGTAGGCGGCCTTGCGCGCCTCGACGTCGATCGAGCTGTTGCCCTCCTTGATCGCGGCGAGCACCTCGGGGTCCTTGGCCGGGTCGTCACGCCCGCCCGAGAAGAAGTGCCCGGCGCTGGCCGAGGTGTCCGGGATCGAGTTCGAGCCCCAGGTCATGTGGTTCATCGGCGTCTTGCCCTCCCACACCAGGTCGCGCAGCGCCGCGTATTGCAGGTAGGTCAGGCTCGCATTGATGCCGACGCGGGCGAGGTCGCCGATCACGGCTTCCGTGTACTCGCGCTGGCGGTAGGCATAGATGTCGGTCTCGAAGCCGTCCGGGTAGCCCGCCTCGGCGAGCAGCGCCTTGGCCTTCTCCGAGTCGTGCTCCCACTTCGGCACGTCGTCGGTGCAGCCGAACTGGTCCGGGTGGCAGGCCGAGTGGATCACCTCGGAGGCCGGGCCGACCAGGTTCACGACGATCGCCTCGCGGTCGATGGCGTGGGCCACCGCCTGGCGCACCCGCTTGTCGGTGAAGAAGTCCTGGCCCGACGAGCCGGTCACGTCGAAGGCGATGTAGGAGATGCGCATGGTGCCGGCGTTCTCGACGGTGACGCCGGGCGAGCCGGCCAGCCGGTCGGCCTGGGCCTTGGGCACGTCCCAGGCCCAGTCCAGCCCGCCGGTGAGCAGCTCCGCCATCTGGGTGTTCATCTCCTTGATGGTGCGGAAGCGGACCTTGCCGATCTGCGGCGTGCCCTTGGGCGTGCCTTCCATGTAGGACTCGTTCTTCTCCCACAGCACGTGCGAGCCGGCTTCGACCTCGACGAACTTGTAGGGGCCGGTGCCGTTCGGCGTCATGGCGGCGTAGTCCTTGGAGCCGTCGGCCTGGGTCGGCGCGTCGTCATAGTGCCCCTCGGGCATGACGAAGACGGCGTTGGCGAGATAGGCGAAGGCCGCCGGGAACGGCTCGTGCAGCATGATGCGCACGGTCATCGGGCCGGTCGCCTCGGCGCTCTTCATCCAGTTGACGTTGGCCGGCGTCAGCACGCCGCTTTCCTCGTTGGCAACGTGGTTGACGGTGTAGGCCACGTCCGCCGCGTCGAAGCTCGAGCCGTCGTGGAAGGTCACGCCCTCGCGCAGCTGCAACTCGAGCGTGGTGTCGTCGATCCACTCCCAGGCGGTCGCCAGCAGCGGCTGGTACTCGCCGGTCTCGAGGTCGAGAAACATCAGCCCGTCCCAGCCCAGATGGCCCATGACCACCAGCTCGCGGGTGTTGTTGTAGTAGGGGTCGACCACCGAGACCTCGCGGTCGGTCGCCCAGTTGAGCGTGTCGTCGGCCTTGCCGGCCATGAGCGGCCCGGCCCAGACAATGGCCAGCGCAGCCGCCGCCCCTGGCAAAATCCAGCGCTTCATCGGATGGGTCCTCCCTGTTGTCCGTTGTTCACGCGGCCCGCATTCGTGGCGGAGCCGTCCGGCACCAAGCCTCGCACCATCCGCCCGGCTGCGCAAGACGAAGACGCGCGGATCAGCGATCTGATGAATGCGGCGGCGGGGGTGTGCCGCGCGCAATTGCGTATATGCTCGGCGCCGGAGCCCTTGCATGTCCGCAGACACACCCCTGATCATTCCCGCCAGCCCGCCCGCGCGCCAGCCCGACGCGCTGGCCGGCGTGCTGTGGATGCTGCTCTCGTGCGCGCTGCTGGCGGGCGTCGCGGCGCTCGGGCGCTACGCGGCGCTGGCGGGCATGCCGCCCTTCCAGATCGTGTTCCTGCGCCTGGTGTTCGCGGTCATCGCGATCTCGCCGGTGCTGGCCTGGCGGGGCGGCGAGATGCTGCGCACCCGCCACGTCGGCAGCTACATGCTGCGCGTGGTGCTGGGGCTGGTCGGCATGACCACCTGGTTCTGGGCGCTGGCCTATCTGCCGGTGGGCGAGGTCACGGCGATCGGCTTCCTCACCCCGCTGTTCGCCACCGTGGGGGCGGCGCTGATCCTGGGCGAGATCGTGCGCTGGCGGCGCTGGACGGCGACGCTGGTCGGCTTCTCCGGCGCGCTGATCATCCTCAGGCCGGGCATGGCCGAGGTCGGCATCGGCACCTGGCTGGCGCTGGTCGCGGCCATCGCCATGGCGGCGGCGACGCTGATGATCAAGCGGCTGTCGGACCGCGACGACTCGGAGAAGGTGGTGCTGATCTCGCTCCTGATGCAGACGCCGCTGGCGGCGATCCCGGCGATGTTCGTGTGGCAGTGGCCGAGCCTCGAGCTCTGGCTGGTGCTGGCGGCGATGGGGGCGGTCGGCATGCTGGGCCACATCACGCTGTCGCGCGCCTTCCGGGCGGCGGACGCCTCGCTGGTGATGGGGGCCGACTTCGCCCGGCTGCCCATCGCGGTGCTGTTCGGCTACGTGCTGTTCGGCGAGCTGATCGACCTGTGGACCTGGGTCGGCGCCGCGGTGATCTTCGGCGCCTCGCTCTACAACGCCCGGCGCGAGCGGCAGGTGCGCCGCCCCGTGCGGGCCGCCGGGCCGCACGCCGCCGGCAGCGCCGGGATCGAGCGCTAGAGCCGATTCGGTGCTTCCTGAATCACCGAAACGGCCCTAACATATTGAGTTGCCTCGATTTCCGAGTCGCAAAGTGTGTCCACTTCCCTCGAAATCGCTCTAGAGCCGCGTCAGGACGGCCCCGCGGACGCCCGCTTCTTCCAGGCCGTCGGCACCTCGTCGGCGCGCCAGCAGGCGGCGTGCTGGTCGCCGAAGGAGGCGATCTGCGGGTATTCCCCGACGCAGCGCTCGATGCGCAGCGGGCAGCGCGGGTGGAACGGGCAGCCCGTGGGCGGCGACAGCGGCGAGGGCGGCTCGCCCTCGAGCTTGATGCGCTCCTTCTGGTGCTCGGGGTCGGCCACCGGCGTCGCCGAGAACAGGGCGCGGGTGTAGGGGTGGCGCGGCTCGGCGAACACCGCCTCGGCGGGACCCTCCTCGACCGGGCGGCCGAAATACATGACCATCACGTAATCGGCGATCAGGCGCACCACGCTCAGGTCGTGGCTGATGAAGACGTAGGCGAGCCCGAACTCCTCCTGCAGATCCGCGAGCAGGTTGAGGATCTGCGCGCGGATCGACAGATCCAGCGCCGAGACCGGCTCGTCGAGCACCAGGATCTTCGGGTTCAGCATCAGCGCCCGCGCGATGGCGATGCGCTGGCGCTGGCCGCCCGAGAACATGTGCGGGTAGCGGTCCGCGTGCTCGGGGCGCAGGCCGACCTTGGCGATCATCTCGAGCGCCGCCGCGCGGCGCTCCTTGCGGCCGAGCCTGGTGTTCAGCCGCAGCGGCTCCTCGAGCATGTCGGCCACGGTCTTGCGCGGGTTGAGCGAGCCGTAGGGGTTCTGGAACACGATCTGCACCGAGCGGCGCAGCTCGGCCGAGGGCCGGCCGGTCTCGATGCGGGCGCCACCGATCTCGAGCTCGCCGCTGGTGGCCGGCTCGATCATCGTCAGCACGCGCGCCAGCGTGGACTTGCCGCAGCCCGATTCGCCGACCACGGCGAGCGTCTCGCCGGCGCGCACCTCGAGCGAGGCGCCGTTCAGCGCCTTGACCAGCGCGGACTTTCTCAGCGGCCCGCGCGACACCGCGTAGTGCCGGGTGAGGTCACGGGCGACGAGGATCGGCTCGCTTCTCGGGCCGGTCATGCCTCCTCCCCCACCAGCGGGTAGTGGCACAGCGTGCGGGTCGGGTCGCCGGGCCGCTCGAGCGGCACCTCGCGGCGGCAGCGCTCGTCGGCGCGCGGGCAGCGCGGGTGGAACAGGCAGCCCTGCGGCCGGTCGAACTGCCCGGGCACCACGCCCGGAATCACCGGCAGGCGGCGCGCGCCCTGCGCCCGCTCGGGCAGCGAGGAGAGCAGCGCCGCGGTGTAGGGATGGCGCGGCGCGCGGAAGAGCTGGCGCACGCCCTGCGTCTCCACCTGCCAGCCGGCGTAGTGCACGGCGACGCGGTGCGCCGTCTCGGCCACCACGCCCATGTCGTGCGTGATCAGGATCAGCGCCATGCCGTACTCGGCCTGCAGCTCGAGCAGCAGGTCGAGGATCTGCGCCTGGATGGTGACGTCGAGCGCCGTGGTCGGCTCGTCGGCGATCAGGAGGCGCGGCTGGCAGGCGATCGCCATGGCGATCATCACGCGCTGGCTCATGCCGCCCGAGAGCTGGTGCGGAAATGCCTTGAGCCGGCGCTTCGGATCGGGGATGCCGACCTGGCGCAGCAGATCCTCGGCGCGCTCGCGCCGCTCGCGCCGGTCGAGCTCGGTGTGCGCCGTGAGCATCTCGTCGATCTGGAACTCGACGGAGAAGCACGGGTTCAGCGAGGTCATCGGTTCCTGGAAGATCATCGCCATGTCGCCGCCCCTGAGCGCCCGGCGCTGGACGGGCGACATGGCGCGCATGTCCTCGCCGTCGAAGGCGAGCCGGTCGGCGGTGACCGTGGCGGTCCAGGGCAGCAGGTCCATCACGCCGAGCATGGCGACGGACTTGCCCGAGCCGGACTCGCCGACGATCGCCAGCACCTCGCCCGGGTCCACCGCCAGGTCCACCCCCTCGACCGCGGTGAAGGCGCCCGAGGCGGTGGCGAAGGAGACGGTCAGGTTCTCGATCTCGAGCAGCGCCATCGCCTCAGCTCCGCTTCAGCTTGGGGTCGAGGGCGTCGCGCAGCCCGTCGCCCATCAGGTTGATGGCCAGCACCGTGAACAGGATCGCCAGGCCCGGGAACGTGACCACCCACCAGGCGCTAAGGATGAACTCGCGCGCCTCGGCCAGCATGGCGCCCCACTCGGGGGTGGGGGGCTGGGCGCCCATGCCGAGAAAACCCAGCGCCGCGGCGTCGAGGATCGCGGTGGAGAAGCTGAGCGTGCCCTGCACGATCAGCGGCGCCATGCAGTTGGGCAGAATGGTGTTGAACATCAGCCGGAAGTGCCCCGCCCCGGCGAGCCGGCTGGCGATGACGTATTCGCGGTTCTTCTCGCTCAGCACGGAGGCGCGGGTGAGGCGCACGAAGTGGGGCAGGTAGACGATGGCGATGGCGATCATCGCGTTGATCAGCGCCGGCCCGAGGATGGCCACGAGCCCGAGCGCCAGCAACAGCGAGGGGAAGGCGAGGATCACGTCCATCAGTCGGATGATCGCGGTCTCGAGCCAGCCGCGAAAATAGCCGGCCAGCAGCCCCAGCGTGATCCCCGTGAGCATCGAGACTGTCACCACGATCGCGCCGATGAACATCGAGTAGCGCGCGCCGTGGATGATGCGGCTGAGCACGTCACGGCCCACCGGGTCGGTACCGAGGATATAGGGCCAGCGCCCGGCCTCGTTCCAGATCGGCGGCACCAGGAAGGCGGTGCGGTCCTGCATGATGGGATCGACCGGGGCGATCAGGTCGGCGAACACGGCGAGGAAGAGCACCAGCACGATGAAGCCGAGCCCGACCACCGAGCCCCGGTTCTCGCGGAAATAGGACCAGAAGACCCGCAGGTCGTGGGCGAAGGTGCCTGGCGGCGGGCCGGTGTGGGGAGCGGCCTGCTCAGTCATAGCGGATCCTCGGGTTGACCAGGCCGTAGAGGAGATCGACGATCAGGTTCACGATCATCACGATGCCGGCGATCAGCAAGAGCCCGCCCTGCACGGCGGGGTAGTCGCGCCGGAAGATCGAATCGATCATCCACTTGCCGATGCCGGGCCAGGCGAAGATGGTCTCGGTGAGGATCGCGCCCGCGAGCAGCGCGCCGACCTGCAGCCCGATCACCGTGATCACCGTGATCAGCGCGTTCCTCAGCGCATGGATTCCGATCACCCGGAAGGTGCTCAGCCCCTTGGCGCGGGCGGTGCGCACGTAGTCCTCGCCCAGCACCTCGAGCATCGACGAGCGGGTCTGCCGCGCGATCACCGCGAGCGGGATGGTGCCGAGCACCACGCCGGGCAGGATCAGGTGCGCCGCCGCCGAGCGGAACGCCCCGGACTGGCCGGACACCAGCGCGTCGTAGAGCATGAAGCCGGTCGCGTCCTCGAAGTAGTAGACGAACGAGATGCGCCCCGACACCGGCGTCAGTCCGAGGATGCCGGAGAACAGGATGATCAGCATCAGCCCCCACCAGAAGATCGGCATCGAGAAGCCGGTCAGGCTGACCCCCATCACCGTGTGGTCGAACACCGAGCCGCGCTTCACCGCCGCCAGCACCCCGGCGGGCAGGCCCAGCGCCACCGCGAACAGCATGGCGAAAATCGAAAGCTCGAGCGTCGCCGGGAAGCGTTGCAGGAACTCCTGCAGGATCGGGGTCTTGGTGACCAGCGAGACGCCGAGATCGCCCTGCGCCACGTTGCCGAGGAAGGTCAGGTACTGCTCCCACAGCGGCCGGTCGAAGCCGTACTGCGCCTCGAGCAGGGCGCGGCGCTCGGGCGTCACGCCGCGCTCGCCGGCGAGCAGCAGGATCGGGTCGCCGGGCAGCAGCCGGATGAAGGCGAAGGCGGCGATGGTGACCCCGATGAAGGTCGGGATCAGCAGCGCGATCTTGTTGATCAGGAAGCGCAGCATCGCTCAGGCCATTTTCAAAGGCGGCTCGCCGCGCCTTGCGACAGGGCGTCCGCCCCTGTCAACCGTCGATCTTGCCCGGAGGGGCGGCGCCGTAGCGGCTCCGCGGAGCAGTGCGGGGCGCGCGCACGCAAGCACGCGCGCGCCCCGCGGGAGGCCGGATCACTCCTCGAGGTCGACCCCGTAGAAGTAGTGGCCGCCGAACGGGTCGATCTTGAAGCCGGTCACCTCGTTGCGCATCGGCTTGAACACCACCGAGTGCGCGATCGTGGCCCACGGCGCCTGGTTCTTGACGACGATCTGCGCCGCCTCGTAGAGCCGGGTGCGCTCCTCCACGCTCGAGACCACCTTGGCCCGCTGGATCAGGTAGTCGAAGGTCGGATCGCACCAGTTCGCCCGGTTGGCGCCGCCGACCGCATCGCAGCCCAGAAGCACGGCGAGGAAGTTGTCCGGGTCGCCGTTGTCGCCGGTCCAGCCCAGCAGCACCGCGCCGTCGCGGTTCACGTCCTTCGAGCGGTCGAGATACTCGCCCCATTCGTAGGTGACGATCTCGGCCTCGACGCCCACCGCGGCGAAGTCGGCCTGGATCAACTCGGCCATGCGCCGGGCGTTGGGGTTGTAGGGCCGCTGCACCGGCATCGCCCAGACCTTCATCTTCAGGTCGCTGACGCCCGCGGCCTCGAGCATCTTGCGCGCCGCCTCGGGCGAGTACGGGTCATCGACCGTGCTGTCGTTGTAGGACCAGATGGTCGGCGGGATCGGGTTCTTCGCCGCGCGCCCGGCGCCCTGGAACACCGCGTCGATGATCGCCTGCTTGTTGATCGCCGCGTTGAGCGCCTTTCTGACCTGCGGGTTGTCGAACGGCTCCTGCTGCGTGTTGTAGGCAAGGTAGCCGACGTTCAGGCCCTCCTGCTCGAGCAGCTTGATGCTGTCGTCCGCGCGGATGTCGTCGAGGTCCGCCGGGTTCGGGTAGGGCATGATGTGGCACTCGCCGGCCTTGAGCTTTTGCAGCCGCACCGAGGCGTCGGGCGTGATGGCGAAGATCAGCGTGTCGATGGCCGCCACGCCGTTCCAGTACTCGGGATGCGCCTTGTAGCGGATCACCGCGTCCTTCTGGTAGTCGACCAGCTGGAACGGGCCGGTGCCGACCGGATTGAGGTCGATCTGCTCGGGCGTGCCCGCCTCGCGCATCTGCTCGGCGTACTCGGCCGACATGATCGAGGCGAAGTCCATGCCGAGATTGGCGATCATCGGCGCCTCGGGCCGGTTCAGCACGAACTTCACCGTCATGTCGTCGACCTTGGCGATCTCCTTGAGCAGGTCGGGCATCGACATGCCGCTGAAGTACTCGTAGGTGCCGCCCGACAGCCCGTGATCCGGGTGGTCCGGGTCGAGCTGGCGGTTGAACGAGTAGAGCACGTCGTCGGCGTTGAAGTCGCGGCTCGGGGTGAAGCTGTCCGTGCTGTGGAACTTGACGCCCTCGCGCAGGCGGAAGGTGTATTCGAGCCCGTCGTCGGAGACCTCCCAGCTCTCGGCCAGCGCCGGCTCGATCTCGGTGGTGCCGGGCCGGAACTCGACCAGGCGGTTGAAGATCGCGCGCGACGAGGCGTCGAAGGTGGTGCCCGCGGTGTAGAGCGAGGGGTTGAAGCCCTCGGGCGAGCCCTCGGAGCAGTAGACCAGCGTCTTCGCCTGGGCGCTGCCGGCAATCAGCGCGGCGGCCGCGGCGGTGATCAAAAACCGTTTCATGTTTCCTCCCGATCAGGTTTGTTGACCCCGGACAATATCCGGGCACGTGGCGAATGACTAATCAAAATTGGGTGGACGAACGCAAGGGAATGTGTCGGACTCGAAGGGAAAATTCGCAGCCGCCATGCCGCGAGTCAGCCGCGAGTCATGCTCGGGTCTGCCGCGGATCGGGCCAATCCTTGCGGGCATGTCGATCTTGCGAGGTTTCTGCTAAGCAGGCATGAGACCGCGAGTTGCGGGACGATGGAGAAGCGCCAGGAAATGACCGAGCCGGCGATCCGCATCGACACGCGCGACGAGGGCGTGGTGCTCCGCCTTGGCGGCGCGCTGGTCACCTCGGCGCTCGGCGCCGTCGAGCGGGCGCTGGCCGAGGTGCCGCGCGCCGGGCCGGTGGTCATCGACCTCTCGGACGTCGAGGCGCTCGACACCGGCGGCGCCTGGGCGATCACGCGGCTCGTCGCCAGCCTCGAGGCGGAGGGCGTGGCGGTGGCGCTCACCGGCGCCTCCGACGCGCACCGGGCGCTGATCGAGACGGTCGCCCGCAGCCTGCACGAGGGCGGGACCGCGGCCGCGCCGGCGCGCGGGCCGGCGGTCTGGCTCGAGACGCTCGGCCGGCACACGGCCGAGGCGTTCGGCACCTTCGTCGAGATCCTCGGCTTCTTCGGGCTGGTGATGGCGCGGCTCGGCGGCACGCTCGTGCGCCCGCGCCGGCTGAGGCTCACCTCGCTCGTCCACCACATGCAGGAGGTCGGGCTGAACGCGGTGCCGATCGTGGTGCTGCTCGCCTTCCTGATCGGCGTGGTGCTGGCCTTCCAGGGCGCGGTGCAGCTGCGCCAGTTCGGCGCCGAGGTGTTCGTCGTCAACCTGATCGCCATCTCGGTGTTGCGCGAGCTGGGAATTCTCCTGACCGCGATCATCGTCGCCGGGCGCTCGGGCTCGGCCTTCACCGCGGCGATCGGCTCGATGAAGCTGCGCGAGGAGATCGACGCCATGCGCACCATCGGGCTCGACCCCATCGAGGTGCTGGTGCTGCCGCGCGTGCTGGCGCTGATCCTGATGCTCCCCGTGCTCGGCTTCATCGCCGACGTGGCCGGGCTGGTCGGCGGCGGGCTGATGTCGTGGGTCGAGCTCGGCGTCTCGCCGCAGATGTTCGTGGTCCGGCTCTACGAGACCACCGACATCTGGCACCTCGCCATCGGCTTCATCAAGGCGCCGTTCTTCGCCGCGATCATCGGCGTGGTCGGCTGCTACGAGGGCATGAAAGTGGCGGGCAGCGCCGAGTCGGTCGGCCAGCGCACCACCACCTCGGTGGTGCTGGCGATCTTCGGGGTGATCGTGGCGGATGCGCTGTTCTCGGTGTTCTTCGCGGAGATCGGGGTTTGAGCGCGGCGGCGCAAGCGGGCCGCGAGGCGGTCATCGAGGTGCGCGGGCTGGTCAACCGGTTCGGCGCCCAGGCGGTGCATGACGGCCTCGATCTCGACGTCTGGCGCGGCGAGATCCTCGGCATCGTCGGCGGCTCGGGCAGCGGCAAGTCGGTGCTGCTGCGCTCGATCGTCGGGCTGATCCGGCCGCAGGCCGGCGCCATCCGGGTGCTCGGCACCGACGTGCTCGGCGCCGGCGATGCCGAGATGTGGCGGCTGGAGGAGCGCTGGGGCGTGCTGTTCCAGGACGGCGCGCTGTTCTCCTCGCTGACCGTCGCGGAGAACGTCATGGTGCCGATGCGCGAGCACCTCGACCTGCGGCCCGCGACCCGGCGCGGGCTGGCCGAGCTGAAGGTCGCCATGGTCGGGCTGCCCGCCGAGGCCGGCGCCAAGTTCCCCTCCGAGCTCTCGGGCGGCATGCGCAAGCGCGCCGGGCTGGCCCGCGCCCTGGCGCTCGACCCCGAGATCGTCTTCCTCGACGAGCCGACCGCGGGGCTCGATCCGATCGGCGCGGCGGCCTTCGACAATCTGATCCGCCAGCTGCAACAGGCGCTCGGCCTTACCGTGTTTCTGGTGACGCACGACCTCGACACGCTCAACGCGGTGTGCGACCGAGTGGCGGTGCTCGCGGACGGCAAGGTCCTGGTGACCGGCACGGTGGCCGACATGAAGCAGGTCGAGCACCCGTGGGTGCACGAGTATTTCCACGGGCCGCGCGCCCGGGTGGCGTTGACGGGCTGAGGGCGAGGCGGGAGCGGCATCATGGAGACACGCGCCAGGTTCGTGCTGATCGGGGCGTTCACGCTGGCCGGGATCCTCGGCACGCTGGCGTTGTTTCTCTGGCTCGCCAAGGTCCAGGTCGACCGCCAGTACGCCTATTACGACGTGCTGTTCGAGGACGTCTCGGGCCTCAGCCAGGCCGGCGAGGTGCGCTACAACGGCCTGCTGGTGGGCCGCGTCGTGCTGCTCTCGCTCTACGAGCCGGACCCGGGGAAGATCCGCGTGCGCGTCGAGGTCACGACCGACACCCCGGTCAAGACCGACACCTACGCCACCCTCGAATACCAGGGCGTCACCGGCCTGACCTATGTCTCGCTCACCGGCGGCAGCCCCGAGGCCGCGCCCCTGCGCGCCGCCGAGGGCCAGGAGGTGCCGGTGATCCGGGCCGAGCGCTCGGCGGTGCAGAGCCTGTTCCAGGCGACGCCCGAGCTGCTGGAGAGGGCCATCGAGCTGATCGGGGAGCTGAACGCGGTGGTCAACGAGGAGAACCGGCAGACCTTCGCCAACCTGCTCGGCAACCTCGAGAGCGCGTCGGCCAGCCTCGACACGGCGCTCGGCGACTTCTCGGCGCTGTCGGGCCAGCTGGCGCAGGCCTCGACGGCGATCGCCGGGTTCAGCGAGACACTGGACACGGTCGCCGCGAGCGCCACGACGACGCTCGCCACGGCGGACGCGACGCTCGCGACGGCGCGGACCGCCATCGAGCAGGGCCGGGCCACCATCGACGAGGCCACCGGGGCGCTCGCCGCCGCCCGGCAGACCTTCGACAGCGCCAACGCGCTGATGGCCGACAAGCTGCCCGGGCTGATCGACCAGGTGCAGTCGACCGCCGGAACCATCGACACCACGGTCGCCGAGCTGGGCGGCAAGGCCGGCGGCATCGCCGACAAGCTCGACGCGGTGAGCGCGCTCGCCGCCGCCCGGCTGGCGGAGGCCGAGGCGACGCTGGCCAGTCTCGGCAGCGCGCTCGACGGCGCCACCCGGACGATGGAAGCGGTCGAGGCCGCGGCCGGCAGCGTCGACGCGCTCGCCAGGGGCGAGGCCGCGGCGCTGCTCGCCGAGGCGCGCGGCACCATCGCCCGGGCCGAGGCGACCATGGACGCGGCCACCGGCACGCTGGCCAGCGCGCGGCAGACCTTCGACAGCACCAACGCGCTGATGAGCGAGCACGTGCCCGGCCTGATCGGCCGCGTCGAGGGCGCCGTGGGCACCTTCGAGACCGTCGCGGCGGACCTCGGCCGCCGGGCCGGCAGCGCGGCGGGCCGGATCGAGCGGCTCGCCGACGTCGCCACCGCCCGCCTGACCGAGAGCGAGGCGACCCTGGCGAAGCTCGATGCCGCGCTCGACGCCGCCACCCGCACGATGCTGAGCGTCGGCGAGACGGCGCAGGGCGTCGATGCGCTGATCCGCGGCGAGGGCGCCGCGCTCGTCGCCGACGCCCGGCGCGCCGTGCTCTCGGCGAACCAGGCGCTCTCGGGCGCGAACCGGATCATCGAGGACGACCTGCCGGCGATCGTCGCCGAGGTGCGCAGCGCCGCGGGCACGGTGAACGCCACCGTCGCCCGGCTCGGCGAGGACCTCTCCAGCGTCTCGGGCAAGCTCGACGTGGTCGCCACCGAGGCGCAGGCCACCGTCGCCGCCGCCACCGAGATCTTCCGCGACGCCAACGCCACCCTGGCCGCGATCGGGCGCACGATGGAGACCGCCGAGGGAACGCTGAGCGCCGCCGAGGGCACCTTCAGCCGCGTCAACCGCCTGGTCGACGAGGACATCGGCACCATCGTCGCCGATGCCCGCAGCACCATGGCGAAGCTGGAGGCCTCGCTGGGCACCGTCGCCACCGACCTGCCGCTGATCACCAGCGAGCTGCGCGGCACGCTCGACAGCACCTCGCGCTTCGTCGAGAGCCTCGACCGCCTGGTGCTCGACAACTCGGAGCAGATCGAGGCCTTCATGCAGGCCGGCCTGCCGCAGTTCGTGCGCTTCGTCGATGAGGCGAGCCGGCTGGTGGTCAACCTGCAGCGGCTGTCGGCCCGGATCGAGAGCAACCCCGCGCGCTTCCTGCTCGGCACCCAGGCCCCGGAGTTCACCAGATGAGCATGCCCTCCATCACCGCCCGCCTCGCCCGCGCCGCCCTGGCGGCGGTCGGCGCAACGCTGCTCGCCGGCTGCGCCGGGCTTGCCGCGCTCGGGGCCGTGACCGCGCCGGTCGATCTCTACCTCCTCACGCCCAAGAGCACCTACGACCCGGACCTGCCGCAGGTCACCGCGCAGATCGTGGTGGGCGAGCCGACCGCCGCGAGCTCGGTCAACACCGACCGCATCGCCGTCAAGCCCAACGCCTACCAGCTGCAGTATTTCCCCGACGCCCGCTGGGTCGACCGGGCGCCGCTGATGGTGCAGTCGCGGCTGGTCGAGTCGTTCGAGAACACCGGCAGGGTGACATCGGTCGGCCGGCAGGCGATCGGCCTCAACGCGGACTTCTCGCTGATCAGCGAGCTGCGCGAGTTCCAGGCGGAGATGGGCGCCGACCCCGACGCGCCGCTGACCGTCCAGGTCCGGCTCAACATCAAGATCGTCAAGGAGCCCCAGGGGGTGATCTTCGCCTCGGAGTCCTTCGCCAGCCAGGCCGAGACCGTGTCGGACGACCTGGGCGACGTGGTCGCCGCCTTCGACGAGGCGCTCGGCAGGACCATGAAGGAGGCGGTCCAGTGGACCGTGCGCCAGATCGCCGAGTTTACCGACCGGCGCGGCCCCGGGGTTTCTGCAGCGGGCTTCTGAAGGGGGATTCGGAATCGGCGCGCTCCCGGCGACGCGCGCATGTCCGTGGTCATTGCCGGACCGGCCTGCGGGCAGTCACGGATCAGCGCCGGCGCGCCCGGCGCGGGCTCAGCCGAGGCGGTCGAGGTACTGCTGCACGAAATCGCAGTCGACCATCTCGGTATAGGCGTCGATCAGGCGCCGGGTCACCGGCCCGTAGGCGCCCGCGGCCAGCGCCACGCCGTTGATGCTCGCCACCGGGCAGATGCACAGGCTGGTCGAGGTGATGAAGGCCTCCTCGGCGTTGTAGGCGTCGTAGAGGTCGAGATCGGCCTCGCGGAACGGGATGCCGAGCTTTTGCGCCAGCTCGATCGCGGTGAGGCGGCTGATGCCGGGCAGCACGAAGTTCTCGCGCGGGGTCAGCAGCTCGCCGTCGCGCACCAGGAAGATGTTGGAGCCGAGGCCCTCGCACAGGTTTCCGTTCATGTCGAGCAGGATCGCCCAGGCGTCCGGGTTCTGCGCGCGCACCTCGAGATCGCCCATCACCAGGTTGAGATAGTTGTGGCTTTTCGCGCGCGGCGTCAGCGCCTCGGGCGGCGCGCGGCGCACCGAGGGGGTGACCACCTGGATGCCGTCGCGAAACAGCGGGGCGCGCTCGGCCAGCGGCATCGGCAGGCACTCGACGATCACGGTGGGCCCGTAATGCGGCCAGTTGTCGCCCTCGACCTTCAGCACGCCGCGGGTGATGCGCTGCCCGACCCAGTAGTCGTCGCGCGCGTCGAGCAAATGCAGGTTGCGCTCGAGCACCTCGCGGGTGATCCCGGCCATGCGCTCGACCGGCATGGTCGGGTCGAGGCGCAGCGCGCGCAGCGAGCGGTAGAGACGCTCGAGATGCTCGTCGAGCCGGAAGATCCGGTGCCCGAAGGTGCGCGTCAGGTCGAAGGCGCCGTCGCCGAACAGGAAGCTGCGGTCGCGGTAGGGCACCAGCGCCTGGCTCTCGGGGATGAACTCGCCGTTGAACCAGACGATCCGCTCGTTGGCCCGCTCGCCCATCGCTCGCCCCTCCCTGCGTGCCCGCGGCCGGCCGCCTCCGGCGGACCGCTTCGTTAACCGTTTGGTTACCATTCCTCATCTAGCTTGCCCAGCCGGTACCGCTCTCCGCGTTCGTGACGCCGGACGCGCGACTTGAGACGCGGTTCCGGATCTGTAATTCCGGATGTGCGATTCCAGGGCACGGTATTGGACCGATGGCTTGCGGGCGGCAAAGCATGATCGTGCGACAGGGCAGCTCCAACATGCGGGTATCACGGCGCCTCGCGGCCGTTCAGGCGGCCGCGGTGGCGATGCTGGTCGCCGTCTGCATCGCCACGGCCCTCTGGGTCGCGCACGAGCACAACCGGCTGGCCGCCAGCAACAGCCGGCACATGACCGAGGATGGGGTCGGGGCGCTCGAGGAGACGCTGCACACCATCGTCGTCGGCTACGGCAACTGGACCGAGGCGTTCGAGGCGATCCGCGCACGCGACATCGACTGGATCTCGCAAAACATCGGCAACGGCGCGCGGGTGGTCGGCACCACCGACCTGATGATCGTGGTCGAGCCCGGCGAAGCCCGGCCTTACGGCTGGATGCACGGCATGGACCCGGTCGCGTCGACGTCACTCCTGCCCGAGAAAACCGTCAGGGCGATGCTCGGCCTGCTCGACGAGGTGCCGGTGGACGCGCGCCGGGCCGTGAGCCGCTACTCGGTGGTCGATGGCACGCCATGGTTGCTCGCCGTCGCCCGGGTCAGGCCGTTCGAAGGCATTCCCCTCGGCGTCACCGATGCCGGGCTGCCTCGCCTGCTGTTCGGCTTTCGCCTCGAAGACGCAAGGCTCGGTGAGCTCGGCGACCACCATTTCGCCGCCGGAGTGCAGGTCGTGGAGGTGCCGGCGGAGGGCCGGTCCAGCCTGCCGCTGACCGGCCCCGCGGGAACCCCGGTCGGCTACTTGACCTGGACGCCGCCGCGGCCCGGCGACGTGATCCTCGGCGACATCGCGCCGGCGCTGGCCGGCGTGCTGGCGCTCATCGTGCTGGTCACGCTGTTCGCCTCGCGCCAGGTGATCCGCGCGTCGCGCGAGCTGGACGCGGCGCAGGCGGCGGACCGGGCGAAGTCCAACTTCCTCGCCAACGTCTCGCACGAGCTGCGCACGCCGATGAACGGCATCCTCGGCATGGGCCAGTTGATCCAGGCGATGCAGCCCGAGCCCAAGGTCGCCCGGATGTTGGAGGTCCTCATGGCCTCTGCCCGCAGCCAGCTCGACCTGATCGAGGATCTGCTCGACATCGCCTGGATCGAGTCGGGTGAAGCCAGGCTGAGCGTCGTGCCGTTCGACCCGGTCGAGGCGACCGCCGAGGTCTGCGAGCTGCAGCGGCCGCAGGCGACCGAGAAGCACCTCGATCTGGCGATCGAGGCGCCCACGGGCGCCGGGCGGCGCGTGCTCGGCGACAAGGGCCGCTTCCAGCAGATCCTGACCAACCTGGTCGGCAATGCGGTCAAGTTCACCGACCGGGGACGGATCGCCGTGCGCGTGGACACGGCCGAGCGCGCGGGCCGGGTGACCATCGCGCTGGATGTCGCCGACACCGGACCCGGCATCGATCCGAAGGACCACGAGCGCATCTTCGAGCGGTTCGTCCGGGGCGACGCCACGCCG
>DATKCQ010000010.1:0-3119 GCA_035513135.1 Thermohalobaculum sp. | reverse complement strand
AGCTCTTCAAGGGCATCGGCGGGGCGGAGTACATCTACTCGCTGCTCACCGGCTACACCGGCGAGGAGGTCGAGATGGCCGGCGCCGTGCTCTACGAGAACACCGCCTACGGCGGCGACATCTCGATGGCGCCGCCGCTCTCGGAGGGCATGGTCGAGTACGCCGCGCATGGCGGCGACGAGGAGCACACCATCCCGGTGCCCGAGGCCACCGTCGAGCAGATGTCCAGGGACGTCGCGGCCTTCCTGATGTGGACGGCCGAGCCGCAGCTGGCCGAGCGCAAGCAGGCCGGGTTCCGCAACGTGCTGTTCCTCGCGGCGCTGACCGTGCTGCTCTACTTCACCAACAAGGTGCTGTGGGCGCCGGTCAAGCGCAAGGACCAGCCCGGGGAACACGGCTGATTGCCGCGCCCGGCTGGCCCCCGGCCGGGAGGCTCCTTCACGGTCGGCCGTCGCTGCCCGGCGCGGCAAACACCAGGCGGAACCGCTCGCACAGGAGCGGCGTGTCCTGCGACCAGAGCAATCCCAGCCGCCCGGCGAGCGTTGCGTAATACGCGCCGCACTCGCGCCGCCAGGTGGCGAGGGTCAGATCCCACTCGCCGTAATCGCGGGCGAATGCCGCGTCGATCTCGCGGAAGGGGCGGGGAACGACGCCAAGGGTCTCGATGATGCAGACCGCGCGGTCCCGGCCATCGAGCACGATGCTGAAGCTGCCCGCCGCGGGCGGGTCGCGCCCGGCGCCGTACTCGCCGGGAAGGGACGAGGTCGCGGTCTTGACCCCCGCGAGAATCAGCCGCGCCCCGGCATCGGCGCTTGCCGCCGTGTCGCCGACCCGCATCACGTCATAGAGACGCCCCGACGCGTCGGCCGGCGTGCCGGACGCATGCAGGAACGCGCGCCACAGGGCGGCGGCCGAAGCCGGCAGCGGGTCGATCCGCGCTTGCATCTCCGTCGCCTCCCGCAGGCGTGCCCGATCGACGGACATCTTGTCCGGCTTGCCTCGCCGTCCGGCAAGTGCTTTGTGTGGAGCGCTCGGCGCCCTTCGGGTGCGCGGCGTCCCGATCGACGGTGGAGACCGACCTTCATGCCGCTCAACAGCTTCGGCCACCTGTTCCGCGTCACCACCTGGGGCGAGAGCCACGGGGCGGCGCTCGGGGCCGTGGTCGACGGCTGCCCGCCGGGCGTGCGGCTGGAGGAAGCGACGCTGCAGCACTGGCTCGACCGGCGCCGGCCGGGCCAGAGCCGCTACACCACGCAGCGCCGCGAGGCGGACGCGGTGGAGATCCTCTCGGGCGTGTACGAGGGCCGCAGCACCGGCCACCCGATCCAGCTGATGATCCGCAACACCGACCAGCGCTCCAAGGACTACGGCGACATCGCCGAGAAATTCCGCCCCGGCCACGCCGACTACACCTACTGGGTGAAATACGGCATCCGCGACCACCGCGGCGGCGGCCGCGCCTCGGCGCGCGAGACGGCGGCGCGGGTCGCCGCGGGCGGCGTGGCGCGCGCCGTGCTGGCCGAGCTCACGCCCGGCCTGAGCATCACCGGGTGCCTGGTGCAGATGGGCCCGCACGCCATCGACCGCGCCCGCTGGGACTGGGACGAGATCGAGCGCAACCCGTTCTGGACCCCGGACGCCGGGGCCGCCGGGCAATGGGCCGATTACCTCGACGCGCTGCGCAAGGCCGGCAACTCGATCGGCGCGGTGATCGAGGTGATCACGCGCGGCGTGCCGCCGGGCCTCGGCGTGCCGGTCTACGGCAAGCTCGACGCCGAGCTCGCGGCGGCGATGATGTCGATCAACGCGGTCAAGGGCGTCGAGATCGGCGACGGCTTCGCCGCCGCCGCGCTGACCGGCGAGCAGAACGCCGACGAGATCCGCATGGGCAACGACGGCCCGCGGTTCCTCACGAACCACGCCGGCGGCATCCTCGGCGGCATCTCGTCGGGGCAGGACGTGGTGGTGCGCTTCGCCGTGAAGCCGACCTCGTCGATCCTCACGCCCCGGCGCACCATCGACAAGGCGGGCCGCGAGACCGAGATCGTGACCAAGGGCCGGCACGACCCGTGCGTCGGCATCCGCGCCGTGCCGGTGGGCGAGGCGATGGTCGCCTGCGTCCTGCTCGACCAGCTCCTGCTGCACCGCGCCCAGATCGGCGAGAACCGGGGCCGGATCGGCTGAGCCGCCTCAGCCCGCCGCCAGCACGCCGATATAGACCGCGTAGGCGGCGAGCATCGCCGCGCCCTCGCGCCGGGTGATGCGCCAGCCGGTCACCGCGGCCGCGGTCAGCGCCGCGGTGGCGGCCAGCATCACCCAGATGTCGAAGGCGGCGATCTCGGGCGGCACCGGGATCGGGTGCACCAGCGCGGTCACGCCGAGGATGCCGAAGACGTTGTAGATGTTGGAGCCGACGATGTTGCCGAACGCGATCTCCGGCTGGCGCCGCAGCGCCGCCATCAGCGAGGTGGCGAGCTCGGGCAGCGAGGTGCCGACCGCCACGATGGTCAGGCCGATGATGGTGTCCGAGACCCCGGCGACCTCGGCCAGCTCGATCGCGCCCCCCACCAGCAGCCGCGCGCCGAGGATGGTCAGCACCAGCCCGCCGAGGGCGAAGGCCAGCGCCGCCGGCACGCCCATGCCCCTGGGGATGATGCCGTCGCCCTCGGCCACCTCGACCCGCTCGCGCGAGGCGGCGAAGACGATGTAGCCGGCCAGCATCGCCACCAGCGCCACCCCGGCCAGCCGCTCGAGGCTGCCCATGAGCACCACGCCGAGGCAGGCCAGCGCCGCCAGCGCCGCCACCGTGCCGTCGCGCAGGAAGGCGCGGCGCGCGACCGGGATCGGCACCAGGACCGCCGCGACGCCGAGGATCAGCAGGATGTTCGCGGTGTTCGAGCCGACCACGTTGCCGATGGCAATGCCCGGCGAGCCGGCGAAGGCGGCCTCGAGGCTGGTGACGAGCTCGGGCGTCGAGGTGCCGAAGCCGACCACGGTGAGCCCGATCAGCAGCGGCGACACGCCCATGCGCGCGGCGAAGCCCGCCGCCCCGCGCACCAGCGACTCGCCGCCCAGCAGCAGCAGCACGAGGCCGGCGCCAAGTTCGAGGATCAGCATCT
>DATKCQ010000009.1:0-20912 GCA_035513135.1 Thermohalobaculum sp. | reverse complement strand
AGGCAGGCAAGAAGCGCATGCGCCAGTTCGGGCGGTCGCCGCCGACGGTGGGTGCAAGCACCCACCCTACACGCCGCCCCGCCGCCGGCTTCGTGGCCGTGGCCGCCCGCACCGGCGCGGTCCCGGTCTGGCTCGGAGCCTTAGCCTCGGTCCATCCTCACGCAATAAGCTTCGCCGGAATGCCGGCCCCGCCGTCGCGGTTCGCCCTGTCGGCGGGGCGGCCACCACGGCCCCCGCAACCGGAGGAGACAACGCGTCATGGTGCTGGTGAAGGCGACCGGGGACAGCGAGGAACATGCCCTCGGCCGCCCTCCTCGAGGCCATGGGCAGGTTCAACGAGGAGCTGGCGGCCGCCGGCATCATGCTCGCCGGCGAGGGGCTGAAGCCCTCCGCCGAGGGCTGCCGCGTGGCTTTCGACGGCGCTTCGCGCACGGTCACCCCCGGCCCCTTCGCCCCCGCTTCCGAGCTGGTCGCCGGCTTCTGGCTCTGGCAGGTGCGCGACATGGCCGAGGCGGTCGACTGGGCCAAACGCTGCCCCAACCCCATGCCCGGCCCGAGCGAGATCGAGATCCGCCCGGTCTTCGAGGCCGAGGACTTCGGCGACGCCCTCAGCCCCGAGCTCGCCGGGCGCGAGGCGCGGCTCCGGGACAAGCCCGGCTGAGGCCCCGCCCGGCACCCCGGCCGGCGCACACGCCTGCGCACATCACTCACGTGATCCGCCTTGCGGATCAACGCCTTGGCCAGGTGTGCACATTGCACACCCCGCCCGCCGCCGGCCATGTGCTGGCGACCCCGGATGGATTCGAACCATCGACCTACCGCTTAGGAGGCGGTCGCTCTATCCTCTGAGCTACGGGGCCCGGGGCCGAGAGCTACTGGAACCGGGTGCCCCGGTCAATCGGGCCAGGTGCGGCCACGGCGGAGGTGCGGGCGATGCGGTTCAACGGACGTCTCGGCAGGGTGGCGCTCGGCAGGGTGGCATTCGGTTTGGGGGCGCTGGCGCTGGTCGCCTGCCAGCCCTACAGCCGGACCGGAGACGGGCTGCCAGGCCCACAGACAGCCCCACAGACATTCCCGCAGACGGCGCCGCGCACGGTGCCCCAAGCCGTGCGCAGCGCCGCCGAGCAGCGCCAGGGCGACCAGGCGCACCGCCGGATCGTCGCGGGCTTCGGCGGCGAATACCGCGATGCCCGGGTCTCGGCCCATGTGGACGGGATCGGCCGCCGCCTCGCGGCGGTGACCGAGCAGCCCGGCGCGCCCTGGACCTTCACGGTGCTCGACAGCCCCACCATCAACGCCTTCGCCATCCCCGGCGGCTATGTCTACGTGACCCGCGGGCTGCTCGGGCTGGCCGGCGACGAGGCGCAGCTCGCCGGGGTGATCGGCCACGAGATGGGCCACGTGGTCGCCGGGCACTCGTCGCTCAGGCGCGACCGGGCCGCGACGGCGAGCCTCGGCCTGCTCGCGGGCGTGCTCGGGCTGGGCATGCTCGGGCTCGATCCGAACGCCGCGGGGGCGCTGCTGGACGTGGGCCAGGCGGCGGCGGGCGGCTACCTCGCGGCGCATTCGCGCGGCGACGAGATCGAGGCCGACCGGCTCGGCATCGTCTACCTGGCGCGCGCCGGCTACGACCCCTTCGCGCAGGCCGAGTTCCTCGACCGGCTCAGGGCGTGGCAGGAGCTGCAGGCGCGCATCGCCGGGCAGGGCTACGATCCGAACCGGGTGGACTTCTTCTCGTCGCACCCGGCGAGCGCCGAGCGCACGCGCCAGGCGATCGGGGTCGCGCGCGGCGCCGGGGGCTTCGGCAACGAGCGCGGGACCGGGCGGTTCCTCGCGGCGATCGACGGCATCGTCTGGGGCGACAGCGCCCGGCAGGGCTTCGTGCGCGGGCGGACCTTCAGCCACACCGAGCTCGGCTTCACCTTCACCGTGCCGCGCGGCTTCACCATCCGCAACGCCGCGGACCGGGTGACCGCCGCGGGGCCGCAGGGCGCGCGCTTCGTCCTCGATGCCGGGCGCGACCCGGGCGGGCCGCTGACCGGCTATATCGCGCGCGTCTGGGCGCCGGCCATCGCGCGCGGCCAGCGCACGGGGGCGCTCACAGGGCTGACCGGCGGGCGGATCAACGGGCTCGATGCGGCGCGCGCCGTGCTGCCGGTGGAGCTTGGCGGGCGCGTCTACGAGGCGCTGCTGATGGCGGTCCGGCTGGACGGCACGGTCTACCAGAGCACCGGGATCGCGCCGCGCGGCGCCGGCATGCTGGGGGCGCTCGAGGAGGCGGGGCGCAGCTTCCGCCGGCTCCCGGCGGCGCAGGCCGCGCAGTTGCGCGAGCGGCGCATCCGGGTGGTGACCGCGCAACCCGGCGAGACCGCCGAGGGGCTGGCGCGGCGGATGAACGTCGAGGAGCGCCACGCCGAGCAGTTCCGCGTGCTGAACGGGCTGGGGCCTGGCGAGCCAGTCCGGGCCGGGCAGCAGGTCAAGCTGGTGCAGTGAGCCCGCGCGGCACCCCGGGGCGGGGTGCCGGGCAACGTCGATGCGACCGGCTCAGAGCGTTGCGGCGAGCTCGGCCGCGGCGGGGCCGTGGGCCGACTCGAGCTGGCGGCGCATCTTCCTGAGCGCCTGCGCCTCGAGCTGGCGCACCCGCTCCTTCGAGAGCTTGAGCTTGACGCCGAGGCTCTCGAGCGTCTCCGGTTCCTCGGCGAGCTTGCGGGCGTTGATGATCAGCCGCTCGCGCGGGGTCAGCGCCGCGAACGCCTCCGAGAGCCAGTGGCGGGCGCGGCCGAGGTCGGAGTCGCGCTCGATCCGCGCGTCGGCCTGGGGGCTGTCGTCCTCCAGCGTCTCGACCCACTCGCGGCCCTCTTCGCCGGCCTGCGGCGCATTGAGCGAGAAGTCGGCGCCCGCGAGCCGCCCCTCCATCATGTCGACGTCGCGCAGCGGCACGCCGAGCTCCTCGGCGATCTCGCGGCGGATCTCGTGCGAGGACGGATCGCGGCCGTCGAGGCCCATCTCCGATTCGATCTTGGCGCGCACCCGGCGCATGTTGAAGAACAGCGACTTCTGCGCCGAGGTCGAGCCGGTGCGCACCAGCGACCAGTTGCGCATCACGTAGTCCTGGATCGACGCCTTGATCCACCACACGGCGTAGGTCGAGAAGCGCACGCCGCGGTCCGGGTCGAACTTCGAGGCGGCCTTCATCAGGCCGAGCCCGGCCTCCTGGATCAGGTCGCTCATCGGCGCGCCGTAGCGCCGGTACCTGGCGGCCATGGCGATGGCGAGCCGCAAATAGGCGGTCACCAGCCGGTGCAGCGCCTGCTCGTCGCCGTGGTCGCGCCAGGCGCGGGCGAGGCTGGCCTCGGTTTCGGCGTCGAGCAGCTCGGCGGCCATCGCCTGGCGGGCGACATCGGACGCCTTGATCGGGGTGTGGCTACCCATGGGTCCGTCTCCTGGCACGGTCTCCCGTTCGGCGTTCGGGCGAGGATCGCGCGGTCTTTTCACTTACCTTACGCTCAACTGGCCGTCCCGGTTCACTCCTGCAATAAAATGTCACGCCAAAGTTACGCTTTTCCGTCGCTGCCGTGGTGACTCAGACCGCCCCGGTAAATTCCCCGCGCGCCGGGTAAGTCCTTGGCGATCACGAAATCGAGCGCGCCGAGCAGCTCGGCGAACGACGGTCGTGCGAACGGCATGGTCTGCACCGAGCCGGCATAGAGCGTGCCGTCGCGGTTCACCACGAAGAGGCCGGGCTCGGGGAACAGCTCCGGCTCGTCGACGCCGGCCGAGGTCGCGCCCTTGCCCGTCGAGATGTAGAGGCCCCACTCGCGGGCCCTGGCCAGCGGCAGCCCGTAGCCGATGCGCAGGCGCTCGGCGCCGATCTTGTCGGCGAATTTGCGCGCGCGGTCCTCGTCGTCGGAGCTGATGGCGATCACGCCGTAGCCGCGCTCGGCGAACGCGGGGACGCGCTTCTCCAGATCCTTGATGTAGGTGGCGCAGATCGGGCAGTGCAGGCCGCGGTAGAAGCTGACCACGGTGCCGCGCTCGGGCGTCTCGGCGGCCAGCTCAAAGCGGCCGTGGTCGAGGGTATCGACCGCGAGGGCCGGGACCTTCTGGCGGGGGATCAGCATCAGGGTCCTCCTAGACTGCTCGGTCTCTGTTCGCTGATAGAGCTATCAGGATTCGCAATCTGGAAAATCCGGAAAAACTGATTATAACACCGATATTGCGCTCATATCAAATCCAAGCGGAGCCCCGCCATGCACGACTGCGACCGCCTCGAGGCCCTGATCTCGCGATTCGAGATGTCCGTGACGCCGGCCCCGGGCGCCGACGGCAACCTGGCGATCCTCGGCAGCCCCGAGACCGGCGCGCCGCGCGTGGCGGTGTTCGCGCCGCGCGCCGAGGCGCGCTGCTGCTGCGAGGGCGACCGGCTGCTGGTCTCGGCCCACGCGACCTGGGGCGGGGCCGCCAATCCGCTGCTCAAGGCGCTGCCCGACAAGATCTGCTACGACGCCACCGGCGACCCGGAGATGACCCTGCTGTTGCGGTTGATCAAGGCCGAGATCGAGGGGCGGCACTGCGGCGTGCGCCCGGTGCTCAGCCGGCTGGGCGAGGTGCTGGTGATCAAGCTGCTGCGCGAGGAGATCACGCGCGGCGCCACCACGCCCGGGCTGGTGGCGGGGCTGGCCGACCCGCGGCTGGCGCGGGCCATCGTGGCGATGCACGAGGCGCCGGGCCGCGGCTGGCGCAACGAGGAGCTGGCGGCGGTGGCGGGGCTCTCGCTCAGCCGCTTCGCCGAGACCTTCCTGAAGATCGTGGGCGAGACGCCGCAGGCCTACCTGCGCCGCTGGCGCATGACCCTGGCGCGCCAGGACATCGAGCGCGGCGAGCGGGTGCAGACGGTGGCCCGGCGCTACGGCTACGCCAGCGCCGAGGCGCTGAGCCGGGCGTTCATGCGCGAGTTCGAGGTGAGCCCGCTGGCGCTCAGGCGCAGGGCGGTGGCGGCCTAGTCGGGCGGGTAGTCCACCCCGGTCAGATAGAGCCCGCAAGCCGGGGCCACCGGGCCGCAGGCGGCGCGGTCGCGCGCGGCGAGGGCCTCGCCGACGCGGGCGGCGGGCCATTTCCCGGCGCCGACGCGCTCGAGCGTGCCGACCAGGCTGCGCACCTGGTTGTGCAGGAAGGAGCGGGCGGCGAGGTGGAAGCGGACCTCCGCGCCGCGCGCCTCGATCTCGAATTCGCCGAGCGTCTTGACCGGGCTGGCGGCCTGGCATTCGGCGGAGCGGAAGGTGGTGAAGTCGTGGCGGCCGGTGAGCAGCGCGGCGGCCGCGCGCATGGCGGCCAGGTCGAGCGGCCGGTTGGCGCGCCAGGCCAGCCCGCGCTCCAGCGTCAGCGGCGCCCGGCGGCAGATGATGCGGTAGAGGTAGCGCCTTTGCACGGCGCTGAAGCGGGCGTGGAAGTCGGGCGCCACGGGCTCGGCGGCCAGCACCGCCACGGGCGCGGGCTTCAGGTGCCAGTTGAGCGCCTCGGCCAGGCGGAACGGGTCCCACTCGCGGGCGAGGTCGCAATGCGCCACCTGGCCGGTGGCGTGCACGCCGGCGTCGGTGCGCCCGGCCCCGGCGATGGCGGGGGCGTCCGGCTCGAGGGCGCGCAGCGCGTCCTCGACCGCCTGCTGCACCGAGCGGCCGTTCGCCTGGCGCTGCCAGCCGACGAACGGGGCGCCGTGGTATTCCAGCGTGAGCTTGAAGCGGGGCATGCGCGGGGTGATGGCGCGATTGGCCGCGCCTGACAAGCCTCAGGCGCGGCGCAGCAGGTTCGACAGAAGGAACAGCGCCAGCGCCGCGACGACGATCGAGGGGCCCGCGGGGGTATCCGCCACCCAGGCGAGGCGCAGCCCCGCGAGCACCGCCACGGCGCCGATCAGGGCGGCCGCCGCGGCCATCGCCTCGGGCGTGCGCGCCAGCGGCCGGGCGGCGGCGGCGGGCAGGATCAGCATGGCGGTGATGAGCAGGGCGCCGACCACCTTGAGCGCGGCGGCGACCAGCAGCGCCAGCGCCAGCGTCAGGATCAGCTTGTCGCGCGGCGGGCTGCCGCCCTCGGCGAAGGCCAGCTCCTCGTTCAGCGTCGAGTTGAGGAGCGGCGCCCAGCCGTGCCACAGCGCCAGCCCGGCGAGGCCCGCGGCGCCCCAGATCAGCCCGACATCGCGCGCCGACACGGCGAGGATGTCGCCGAACAGCCAGGCCTCGAGCCCGCCTCCCGCGCCCGGCACGAAGGAGAGCACCACCACGCCCAGCGCCAGCCCGCCATGCGCCAGCACGCCGAGCAGCGTGTCGGCGGCGTAGCGCCCCCCGGTGCCGTGCGCGATGGCCAGCGCCACGCCGGCCGCCACCGCCAGCACGGCGGGGATCACGCTGACCTCGAGCGCCAGCGCCAGCGCCACGCCGAGCAGCGCCGCGTGCGCCACGGTGTCGCCGAAATAGGCCATGCGCCGCCAGACCACGAAGCAACCGAGCGGCCCGGCGAGCAGTGCCATGCCGATGCCCGCCAGCCCGGCGCGCACCAGGAAGTCGTCGAGGAGCGCGGTCATCGCGCCTCCCGGTGCGCATGATTGGGCGCATGATTGGGCGCATGATCGTGCCTGTGCTCGTGGTCGTGCTCGTGGTCGTGCTCGTGGCGGTAGAGCGCCAGCGCGCCGTGGGTGCCCAGCCCGAACAGGGCGCGGTACTCGGGGGCCGCGCTGACCTGCACCGGGGTGCCCTCGCAGCACACGTGGCCGTTGAGGCAGATCACCCGGTCGGCGGCGCTCATCACCACGTGCAGATCGTGGCCGACCATGCAGATGGCGGCGCCGGTCTCGCGGCGGACCCGCTCGATCAGGCGGTAGAAGGCGGCCTCGCCGGGCTGGTCGAGGCCCTGGGTCGGCTCGTCGAGGATCAGCAGGTGCGGCGCGCGCAGGAGCGCGCGGGCCAGCGCCGCGCGCTGCAGCTCGCCGCCCGAGAGCCCGGCCACCTGCGCCGCCCCGAAGCCGGCGATGCCGGCGGTCTCGAGCGCGGTGGCGCGCGCGGCCGGGTCGCGGGCGCCGCCCAGCGCGAGGAAGCGGTCCACCGTCAGCGGCATGGTGCGGTCGATGGCCAGCCGCTGCGGCGTATAGCCGATGCGCAGGCCGGGGCGGCGGCGGACCTCGCCGGCGCCCGGGCGCAGCGCGCCGATCAGGGCGCGCAGCAGCGTGGTCTTGCCCGCCCCGTTGGGGCCGACGATGGTGACGATCTCTGCGGGCGCGATGGCGAGGTTCACCCCGTGCAGGATGCGCTGGCCGCCGTCCGAGACGCCGACGCCGCGCGCCTCGATGAGCGGCGCGCTCATGCGGCGCCCCGGCAGGACGGGCAGGTGCCCTCGATCTCGAGCACCGTGCGGCGCATGGCGAAGCCGCGCCGGGCGGCGGCCTGGGCGACGGCGAGGTCGAGCGTGGCGTCCTCGATCTCGGCCACCTTGCGGCAGCCGGCGCAGATCAGGAAGCACGCGGCGTGGTCCGAGCCGGGGTCGCCGCCCGGGTGGCTGCAGGCGACATAGGCGTTCGACCGCTCGAGCTTGTGGGCGAAGCCGGCGGATATGAGAAAGTCGAGCGCGCGATAGACCACGGGAGGCTGCGAGCCGAGCCCCGCGGCGCGCAGCCGGTCGAGCAGTTCGTAGGCGCCCATCGCCCGGTGCGCCTCCGACAATAGCTCGAGCACGCGCAGGCGCGCCGGGGTCAGGCGCAGGCCGCGCCGCCTGGCGGCGCGGGCGAGCTCGTCGAGCAGGGTCTTGCGGCAGCGGTGGTGGTCGTGCTCGGCGAAGGCGAGGGCCTGGTCGGCCATGGGGGTCCCGTTTCTGTTATGTCATAACATTTGAATTGTTATATCATAACAATGGTGCTAGCGGAACCGGTGTCCCGATGCAACCGGATTTCCGCCATGCGCCAGGTTCTGATGATTCTCGCCATCTTGCTCGCGCTGCCGGGCCGCGCCGCCGCGCAGCCCGAGACGGTGGCAACCATCGCCCCGCTGCACTCGCTGGTCGCCCGCGTCATGCAAGGCGCCGGCGCGCCGCACCTGCTGGTGCCGCCGGGCGCCTCGCCGCACGACTTCGCGCTGCGGCCCTCGGATGCCGCGGCGCTGGAGCGGGCGGCGCTGGTGTTCCGGGTCGGCCCGGGCGTCGAGCCCTGGCTCGACCGGCCGCTCGCCACGCTGGCCGGCGGCGCGCGGGTGGTGCGGCTCGACCAGGTGCCGGGGCTGACCCGGCTGGCGCTGCGCGAGGGCGAGACCTTCGAGCACCACGCGCCTGAAGGGGCGCATGAAGGGGCGCATGAAGGGGCGCATGAAGGGGCGCATGAAGGGGCGCATGAAGGGGCGCATGAAGGGGCGCATGAAGGGGCGCATCAAGAGGGGGATCATGGCCACGAGGGCCGCGAAGGCCACGAACACGAGGGTCACGAACACGAGGGCCACGAACACGAGGGCCACGAACACGCGGGCCACGAACACGCGGGCCACGAACACGAGGGCCATGCGCCCGAGGACCATCACGCGGACGAGGCGGACCCGCATCTGTGGCTCGACCCGTCGAACGCGCGGCTCTGGCTCCGCGCCATCGCCGCGGCGCTGACCGACGCCGACCCGGCCAGCGCCGGCCTCTACGCGGCGAACGCCGAGGCGGCGCGGGCCGAGCTCGCCGCGCTCGAGGCCGAGCTCGCCGCGCGCCTCGCGCCGCTGCGCGGCCGGCCCTTCGTGGTGTTCCACGACGCCTACCACTATTTCGAGCACCGGTTCGGGATCGAGGCCGCCGGCGCCGTGGCGCTGAGCGACGCGCGCGCGCCCGGCCCGGCGCGGATCGACCGCATCCGCGCGCTCATTCGCGAGACCGGGGCGGCCTGCGTGTTCCGCGAGCCGCAATTCCGCCCGGCGCTGGTCGAGACGGTGACCGAGGGCACCGGCGCGCGCATCGGCGTGCTCGACCCGATCGGCGCCGCGATCGCCCCCGGCCCCGGGCTCTACCCGGCGCTGATGCGCGGGCTCGCCGCGGGGCTCGCCGACTGTCTCGGCTGAGCCCGGCGCCGCGTGCGACGGGCGCGGAACGATTCTGCGTTAAAATCCGTTATAATGAGGACGACTCATCCGAAGGAGGAATCCGATGAACCGGCTTGTTGCTCGGCTTGTCCCTCGGCTTGTCCCACTGGGGGCAGCGTGGCTCACCGGCCTCGCCCTGATGGCACCCGCCGCCCTGGCCGCCGATCTGGCGCTGGTGATCGGCAACCACGACTACCGCAACGCCCCGGATGCGCTGAGCGCGCGCGCTGACGCGCGCGCGATCGCACAGGCGCTGGAGCAGGGCGGCTACGAGGTGATCGCGGGCACCGACCTGACGCGCAGCGAGATGCGCCGCCAGGTCGCGCGTTTCGCCGAGCGCCTCGGCGACGCCGACCGGGTGGTGGTGTACTACTCGGGCCACGCGCTCAGGACCGGCGGCGCGAGCTATCTCGCGCCGGTCGATCAGAACAACGCCACGCTGGTCGAGGTGATGATGGACGGCGTGCCGCTCGAACTGGTGCTGAGGCTTGCCGGCGCGGCGTCGGGCGGGGCGGTGGTGTTCGTCGACGGCGCCCAGCTCGACGGATTCACGCCGCGCGACTTCGCCGAGCCGGGGCTCGCCCATATCGACCCGCCCGGCGGCGTGCTGGTGGTCTCGGCCGCGGCGCCGGGCCGGGCGATCGCGCGCCGCTCGGAGAGCCAGAGCGCCTTCGCCCAACAGGTGGTGCGCGAGTTCCTGACGCCCGGCGCCAATGTTGGCCGGGCCGTGCGCCGCCTCGGCTCGCCGGCGTGGGTGGGGGGCGACACCGATTCCTCGCTGGTCCTGGTGCCCGAGGGCCGCGTGCGGCCCCCCGCCGAGGCCGAGACGCGCCCACCCGCGGCCGCCCAGGTCGAGTCCCGGCTCAATCTCTCCGCTTCGGAGCGGCGGAACGTCCAGGAGAGCCTGAACCGCCTCGGCTACAACACCCGGGGCACGGACGGCATCTTCGGGCCCGGCACGCGCTCGGCGATCCGCGGCTGGCAGCGCGCCAACGACCTGACCGTGACGGGCTACATGACCCGGGAGCAGGTGGCGCTGGTCAAGCTCCAGGCCCAGCAGCGCAGGAGCGACACCGACACATCCCCCGCCGCCCAGGTCGAAGCCCGGCTCAACCTCAGCCGCTCGGAGCGCAGCGAGATCCAGCAGCGCCTGAGCAATCTCGGCTACGACACGCGCGGCACCGGGGGCACCTTCGGCACGGGCACGCGCTCGGCGATCCGCAACTGGCAGCGGGCCAACGAGCTGCAGGCGACGGGCTACCTGACCGCGGAGCAGGTGGCGCTGATCACGCTCCAGGCCAGGGAGAGAGATACGGGCACAAGCGAATCCGCGGCCGCCCAGGTCGAATCCCGGCTCAACCTCACCGGCGCGGAGCGCAGCGATATCCAGGAGCGTCTGAGCCATCTCGGCTACGACACGCGCGGCACCGGTGGCACCTTCGGCGCGGGCACGCGCTCGGCGATCCGCGACTGGCAGCGGGCCAACAATCTGCTGGCCACGGGCTACCTGACCGCGGAGCAGGTGGCGCTGATCCGCGAGCAGAGCTCGCGACCGGGCACCGACCCGGGCCAGCCCACGGCCGCCGATGTCGAGGCCGGGCTCAATCTCACCCGCTCGGAGCGCAGCGAGATCCAGGATCGCCTCAGCTTTCTCGGCTACGACACGCGCGGGACCGACGGCCTGTTCGGCTCGGGCACGCGGACCGCGATCCGCAACTGGCAGCGCGCGAACGGCTTCGAGGAGACCGGCTACCTGACGCAGCAGCAGCTCTCGCGCATCTACCAGCAGACGTCGCAGGGCGGCCCGCCGGCGGACACGGCGCCGTCGGACCCGGCCGCGGCCGAGGCGGCGCTCGGGCTGACGCGCAACGACCGGCTGTCGATCGAGCAGCGGCTGGCCTTCCTCGGCTTCCCGCCGGGGCCGCAGGACGGCTTCTTCGATGGCGACACGCGCAGGGCGATCGAGGGCTACCAGGGCAGCCGCGGCCATGCGCCGACCGGCTATCTCGACCGGCGCACGGTGGCCAACATCGTTCAGGAGACCAGCGACGTGCGTACCGGCATCGTCACCGGGGCGGAGGTGCTCATGGAAATCCTGCGCGGGCTGGGCGACCGGTAGCGAGGCGGCCGGGCGCCGCCCGGGCGCCCGGCACGGCGGCCGCAGACCATGGCGCGCGGGCCACAGTTGGCGCTGTGGTGCGCGCGGGACTCTTGCGCGCGAGTCCCGGCTCGGTCAGACAGGAAGCCGAGCAGTCAACGAAACAAAGACCCAAATGCACCGGCTTTATCACCTTCCGCTGTCGCCGTTCTGTCGCAAGACCCGGCTGGTCCTGGCCGAGAAGCGCGTCGAGTTCGAGCTGATCGAGGAGCGGCCCTGGGAGCACCGGCTCGACTTCTTCCGCCTCAACCCGGCGGGAAAGGTGCCGGTGCTGGTCACCCCGCGCGGCCAGCCGCTGGCCGAGTCCGCGGCGATCTTCGAGTATCTCGAGGAGCTGCACCCCGAGCCGCCGCTGCTGCCGCGCGAGCCGCTGCAACGCGCCGAGGTGCGCCGGCTCGCGGGCTGGTTCGACGACAAGTTCAACCGCGAGGTCACCGAGAACCTGCTGTTCGAGCGGGTGACCAAGCGGCTGGCGCGGCTCGGCCCCCCCGACGGCGGCTGCCTCAAGGCGGGCAGCCAGAACATCCGGGTGCATCTCGACTACGTCACCTACCTGCTCGAGGGGCACAACTGGCTGGCGGGCCCGCGCATGACCATCGCCGACCTGGCGGCGGCGGCGCATCTGAGCTGCCTCGACTACATCGGCGACGTGCCGTGGAGCGACTACCCGGCGGTCTCGGACTGGTACGCGGTGATCAAGTCGCGCCCGGCCTTCCGCGGCATTCTGGCCGACCACCTGCCGGGCTTTCCGGCGGCCGAGCACTACGCCAAGCTGGATTTCTGACGGGGCGCGTCGCCTCGGGGGCGTTACCCGGCGCCGCCCGGCGGCGGCACCGCGACGAGGAGCGCCGCGGCGAGCAGCTTGCGGGTGTCGTCGAAGACCGGCGGCTTCTCGCCGCGCCAGCGCGCATGGAGGCGGCAGGGCACCGGCTCGCCGCGCTCGAGCGCCGCGAGGGCGGCGGCGGTGTCGCGGCTGATCGCGGTCATGCGCACGCGCATGTTCTGCGCATAGGTCTCTCGGTGGCGCGCCTGCATGCGCAGGTGAAACTGCGACGAGCGGGCGCGCTGGGCGATGCGCATGCCGGCGATGAAGGCATCGACGCCCGCCCACAGCCGGCGTGCCCTCGTATAGCGCCGCTGCGCCCGGGCCTCGCGCCCCGCGAGGCGGTCGGCCAGGGCGAGGTTGGCCAGCGTCGTGGCCCGGCGCGGGTCGCGGCCGTTGAAGCGCAGCAGCGCAATCCAGCGGGCGCGGCGGAAATGCCGCGCGGCGCGGGGCCAATCGCCCGCCTGGAGCGCGGCGTTGCCCGCCTCCTGCAGTTGCTCCCAGGCCAGGTCGGCGCGGCGCCAGCCGGCCTTGCGCGCGGCGGCGAGGTCGCCCGATGCGGCGTCGGCCGGCGCGTCGCGCATCCCTTCAGATCCCGAGATAGGCGGCCCGGACGTGCGCGTTGTCGCGCAGGTCCCGTGCCGGGCCCTCGAGGGCGCGCGCGCCGGTCTCGAGCACGTAGGCGTAGTCGGCGAGCTCGAGCCGCAGCTCGGCGTTCTGCTCGCAGCACCACCGGCACGCCCTGCCGGCTGATCCGGGCGACGATCGCGGCGATCGCCTCGACGACGATCGGGGCGCGGCCCATGGAGGGCTGGAAGGTGGGTTAGTTATTGAACTGAAACGCATTTCGAATATGTCCGATTCTCGCAGCTTTGCCTCGTCCCGGCACAGGCCGGGACCTCCTGAGCGGCGCGCCCGGAGATCCCCGCCTGCGCGGGACGGAACTGATGCGGCCGTCCCCGGCCCGGCGCTCAGCAGTCGAGCGTGGTGTCGCGCTCCCACTGGGTCAGGTGCCGCGCGTAGTCGTTCCACTCCTGGTGCTTGAGCTTGAGGTAGGCGTCCACCGTCTCGCGGCCCAGCGCGGCGCGCAGCACCTTGTCGCGGTCGAGCTCGCGCAGGGCGTCGAGCAGGTTCATCGGCAGCCGCCTGATGCCGCGCGGCTTCGGGCCCTCGGCATACATGTCGATGTCGAGCCGCTTGCCCGGGTCGCGCCTGTTCTCGATGCCGTCCATGCCGGCGGCCAGCACCGCGGCCGGGTAGAGGTAGGGGTTGGCGGCGCCGTCGGCGAGGCGCAGCTCGAAGCGGTCGGCGTCGGGGATGCGGATCATGTGCGTGCGGTTGTTGCCGCCATAGGTCACGGTGTTCGGCGACCAGGTGGCGCCGGACGCCGTGCGCGGCGCGTTGATGCGCTTGTAGGAGTTCACGGTGGGGTTCGAGATGGCGCACAGCGCCATGGCGTGCGCCATCAGCCCGCCGAGGAACTGGTAGCCCGTCTCGGAGATGCCGAGCTCGCCCTTGCGGTCGTGGAACAGGTTCTTGCGCCCGGCGTTGTCCCACACGCTGACATGGGCGTGGCAGCCGTTGCCGGTCAGGTGCCCGAAGGGCTTGGGCATGAAGGTGGCGCGCAGGCCGTGCCGCTCGGCGAGGGTCTTGACCATGTACTTGAAGAAGGCGTGCCGGTCGGCGCTGCACAGCGCGTCGTCATAGTCCCAGTTCATCTCGAACTGGCCGTTCGCGTCCTCGTGGTCGTTCTGGTAAGGGCCCCAGCCGAGCGCCGCCATGGCGTCGCAGATCTCGCGGATCACCTCGTAGCGGCGCATCAGCGCGGCCACGTCGTAGCAGGGCTTCGTCTGGGTGTCGCGCGCGTCGGCGATGGCCGCGCCGTCGGGGCTGATGATGTGGTACTCGCATTCGAGCCCGGTCTTCATGCGCCAGCCCTTGTCCCTGGCCTGGGCGAGCACGCGCTTGAGCGTGTTGCGCGGGCCCTGCTCGACCTCGCGCCCGTCCATCCACAGATCGGCGGCGAGCCAGCCGACCTCGGGTTTCCAGGGCAGCTGGATCAGGCTCGCCGGATCCGGCACGGCGAACATGTCCGGGTGCGCCGGGGTCATGTCGAGCCAGGTGGCGAAGCCGGCGAAGCCCGCGCCCGCCTTCTGCATGTCGCCGATGGCCGAGGCGGGCACCAGCTTCGCCCGCATCACGCCGCAGAGGTCGATGAACGAGATCAGGAAGTAGTCGATCTTCCTGTCCTTGGCGGTCTTCGCCAGATCGGTTGCCATTTTCTGTCCCTCCCTCTTATCACGCGCCCCGGCTTCCCCGGGGCTGCCCCCTCACGGACCGGCGCAAGCTGCCGGTTCCAGGGTGGGTCGTCCCGACCCACCGCCTCTCAATACCCGCCCTGGCCCGGGATCCAGCGCGTGCCCGCGAGCGGCACGCCGGCCATGGCCGCGGCCTCGACGGTCAGGGCGGCGAGGTCCTCGGGCTCGAGGTTGCGCACGTGGCTCTTGCCGTTGGCGCGCGCCAGCGTCTGCAGCTCGAGCGTCAGCACGGCGAGGTAGTTCCTCAGCCGCCGCCCGGCCTTCACCGGGTCGAGGCGCTTCGCCAGCTCGGGATCCTGGGTCGAGATGCCGGCCGGGTCCTGGCCCTCGTGCCAGTCGTCATAGGCGCCGGCGGTGGTGCCGAGCTTGCGGTACTCCTCCTCCCACACGGGATCGTTGTCGCCGAGCGCCACCATCGCCGCGGTGCCGATCGAGACCGCGTCGGCGCCCATGGCGAGCGCCTTGGCCACATCCGCCCCGGTGCGGATGCCGCCCGAGACGATGAGCTGCACCCGGCGGTGCATGTCGAGATCCTGGAGCGCGCGCACCGCCTCGCGGGTGGCGGCGAGCGTGGGGATGCCCACATGCTCGATGAACACCTCCTGGGTGGCCGCCGTGCCGCCCTGCATGCCGTCGACCACCACCACGTCGGCGCCCGCCTTCACGGCCAGTGCCGTGTCGTAGTAGGGCCGCGCGGCGCCGACCTTGACGTAGATCGGCTTCTCCCAGGCGGTGATCTCGCGCAGCTCCTCGATCTTGATCTCGAGATCGTCGGGGCCGGTCCAGTCCGGGTGCCGGCAGGCCGAGCGCTGGTCGACGCCGACGGGCAGCGTGCGCATGCCCGCCACCCGCTCGGTGACCTTCTGGCCGAGCAGCATGCCGCCGCCGCCGGGCTTGGCGCCCTGGCCGACCACCACCTCGATGGCGTCGGCCTTCCTGAGGTCGTCGGGGTTCATGCCGTAGCGTGAGGGCAGCACCTGGTAGACCAGGATGCTCGAGTGTTCGCGCTCCTCGGGCGTCATGCCGCCGTCGCCGGTGGTGGTCGAGGTGCCCATGGCCGAGGCGCCGCGGCCCAGCGCCTCCTTGGCCTGGGCCGACAGCGCCCCGAAGCTCATGCCGGCGATGGTGATGGGGATCTTCAGCTCGATCGGCGTCTTGGCGTGGCGGGTGCCCAGCACGATGTCGGTGCCGCACTTCTCGCGGTAGCCCTCGAGCGGGTAGCGCGACATGGAGGCGCCGAGGAACACCAGATCGTCGAAATGCGGCACCCGGCGCTTGGTGCCGCCGCCGCGGATGTCGTAGATGCCGGTGGCGGCGGCGCGGCGGATCTCGCTCAGGGTGTAGTCGTCGAACAGCCACGACTTGCGCGGGACGGTGCGGGGACTCTCGGGGCGATCCGCCATCAGTAGGCGTCCAGATTGTCGATGTGGAAGTGGTAGAGCTGGCGCGCCGAGCCGTAGCGGCGGAACCCGGCTGGGTCGGCCGCGAGGCCGGCGCGGGCGAGGAGCTCGGCGAGCTCGTCGCGGTGCTCGTCGCGCAGCTCCTTCTCGATGCAGTCGGCACCCAGCGAGGCGACGCGGCCGCGCACGTAGAGCCGCGCCTCGTAGATCGAGTCGCCCAGATCCGGCCCGGCGTCGCCCAGCACCACCAGCCGCCCGGCCTGCGCCATGAAGGCCGACATGTGGCCGATGCTGCCGCCGACCACGATGTCGATGCCCTTCATCGAGATGCCGCAGCGCGCCGAGGTGTTGCCCTCGATCACCAGGAGCCCGCCATGCCCGGTGGCGCCGGCGGATTGCGAGGCGTCGCCGGTGACGCGCACCGTGCCCGCCATCATGTTCTCGGCGACGCCGGTGCCGGCGTTGCCCTCGACGGTGACCCGGGCGCCCTTGTTCATGCCGGCGGTGTAGTAGCCGGTGTGGCCCTTTATGGTCACGCCGACGGGATGCTGCAGGCCGCAGGCGAGCGCGTGGGCGCCGCCCGGCTCGAGCACGGTGAAGTCGCCGGATTCGGCCTCCTGCAATGCGCGGTTCACCGCGCGCCGGTCGAGAAGGGCGAGGTCGAGGACGGTGTTCGCAAGCTCGGAGCGCGCGGCCTTCATGCGGCGTGGCTCCAGGTGTAGATGCGGGCCGGCTCGGGCTCCCAGATCTCGGCGTGCCCGACGCCGGGCAGCCGGGCGATGGCGCGGAACTCGGACGACATGGCGACCCACTCGTCGGTCTCGGCGATCACCGCGGGCTTGCAGGCGATCGGGTCGCGCAGCACGGCGAAGCCCTCGCGGGTGCCGATGGCGAAGGTGTAGAAGCCGTCGAGGTCGGCGAGCGCCTGCTCCAGCGCCTGGTCCAGGCTGTCGCCCTCGCGCACGCGCCAGGCGAGGTAGCCGGCGGCGACCTCGGAATCGTTCTCGGTCTGGAACGTCTCGCCGCGCTTCTCCAGGTTGCGGCGCAGGCGGTTGTGGTTCGAGAGCGAGCCGTTGTGCACGAGGCAGGTGTCGGCGCCGGTGGAGAACGGGTGCGAGCCCTCGGTGGTCACGGCGCTCTCGGTCGCCATGCGGGTGTGGGCGATGGCGTGGCTGCCGGTGCGCCGCGCGAGGCCGAGCCGCTCGGCCACCGCGTCGGGGTCGCCGACGCCCTTGCACAGCTCGATCGAGGTGCCGACGGCGAGCACCGAGACGTCCCTGGCGTGCTCGATCAGCCAGTTGCGCGCGGTCTGGCCGTCGCCGGTGGTGCGCAGGAGCGCATGGTCGGAGAGCGTCTCGACGCCGACATCGGCGCCCAGCACACGCTCGAGCTCGCGCCCGAGATGCGGCCAGTCGGCCGCGCCGGTGCGCGACAGGGCGGAGATCTTGGTGGCGCCGTTGCCGCGGCCGTAGACGGCGAAGCCGGCGGAGTCGGGGCCGCGGCTCGACATCTCGTGCAGCATGATGGCGGTCAGGCGGCCGAGCTCGGGCTCGAGGGCCGGCGTCTTGAGATAGAGTCCGACGATTCCGCACATGACCGCTCTCCACCCCCGCGACGGGCAGGTCGGGGACAGGTTGGGGGCGCCGGAATCCGCTGTCAAAGGGATTCTTGCGCGGCGCGGGGTTGGTTATGCAGGGGGCGGGCCGGGGCCGGTCCGGGGCGGGCGCGCGCGGGTCAGTGGAGCTGGTCGCCGAGGCGCTTGATGGCGTCCTCGACCAGCGCGTCGGCCTTCTCGTCGGGCATGCGGCTGGCGATCACCTCGCCGGCCGCGGCGACGGCCACCTCGACGGCGCGGTTGCGCACCTCGCGCAGCGCCTTGGCCTCGGCCATCTCGATCTGCTCCTCGGCCTGCCTGAGGCGCCGCTCGATCGAGGCTTCGAGGTCGGTCTTGGCCTTCTCGCCGGCCTGCTCGGCCTCGCGCTCGGCCCGGTCGATGATCTCCTGGGTCTGGGCGTCGACCTCGCGCCGCTTGCGCTCGAACTGGGCGAAGGTGGCCTGCGCCTCCTCGCGCAGCCGGCGCACCTCGTCGAGCTCCTCGCGGATGCGGTCGGCGCGCTTGTCGAGCAGGCCGAGGATCAGCTCGTGCACCCGGAAATAGCCGAGTATGCCGAGGAAGATGATCAGCGCCACGCCGACCACGAACCAGCTGTCATGGAAAATCGCCATCGCCGGGCCTCCCCCCGCTACTCGGACCCGGCCGGCTTGCCGGCCTTGCGCCTGCCGCCGGCGACACGGGACTCGACCGCGGACTTCACGGCGTCCTGGTCCATCGCCTCGGGCATCAGCCGCTCGATCAGCGCCGCGGCCGCCTCGCGGGCGACCTCGCGCACCGCCACGGCGGCGCTCTCGCGGATCTCGTCGATGCGCTTCTCCGACTCGGCGGTGCGCGCCGAGATCTCGGCGTCGGCCTTGGCCATCGCCTCGTCGACCTGACCTTGCAGCTCGGCGCGGGTCTCGGCGGCGATCGCCTGCGCCTTGGAGCGGGCGTCGGCCAGCGCCTGCTCGTAGGCCTCCTCGGCCTCGGCCGCCTTGCGGCGGAACTCCTCGGCCCGGTCGAGCTCGTCGGCGATCGCGTCGGCGCGCTCCTCGAGAACCCCGGCGATGCGCGGCAGCGCCACCTTGGTCATCAGCTGGAACAGCACGATGCAGGCCACCACCAGCCAGAAGATCTGGCTGGGGAACGAGGTGAAGTCGAGCTGCGGCAACCCGCTCGCGCCATTCGCGCCGTGCTCGGCCGCCGCTCCCGCGTCTGTGGGCGTCGCCATCTGTCTCTCCGGCCGCTGGCCCTGTTCTGTATGCGCGGCGTACGGGCGTCTCAGCCGCCCGCCCGCCCGGTCCGCCTCAGACGGCGAACATCAGCAGCAGCGCGATCAGGAAGCCGAAGATGCCGAGCGCCTCGGCGAAGGCGATGCCGAGGAACATGGTGGCGATCTGCTCGCGCGCCGCGGCCGGGTTGCGCAGCGCGCCGCTCAGGTAGTTGCCGACAACGTGGCCGATGCCCACGCCGGCGCCGCCCATGGCGGTGCAGGCCATTCCGGCGCCGATGTACTTGCCAAGGAGGCTCGCGGCTTCAGCTTCCATCGTTCTGTCTCCTCTCGAAGGGAAGGGTTTGGTTGCGTGTGGTCTCGGGGCTCAGTGATGCGGATGCAGCGCGTCCCTGAGGTAGATCGCAGTGAGAATCGCGAAGATGTAGGCCTGCACCACGGCGACCAGCACCTCGAGCCCGGTGATCGCCACCATCAGCGCCAGCGGCAGGATGCCGAACACCGAGAGCGCCGGCACGAAGGCCGCGAACACCTTGAGCACCGCGTGGCCCGCCATCATGTTGCCGGCAAGCCGGATCGAGTGGCTGACCGGGCGAACGAAGAACGAGATCACCTCGATCACCGCCATCACCGGGCGCAGCGGCAGCGGCGCCGCGTCGATCCAGAACAGCCGCAGGAAGCCGGCGCCGTGCTTGACGAAGCCGATCGCGATCACCGTGAGGAACACCACGATCGCCAGCGTCGCGGTGACCGCGATGTGCGAGGTGACGGCGAACGAATAGGGGATCAGCCCCAGCAGGTTGGAGAACAGGACGAAGACGAAGAGCGTGAAGATGTAGGGGAAGAACTTCACCCCCTCCTCGCCCAGCACATCCGTGACCATCTGGTGCACGAAGGCGTAGAGCACCTCGGCCATCGACTGGATGCGGGTGGGCACCAGCGCGCGGCCGCGCGTGCCCAGGATCAGGAACGCCGAGACGGCGGCCACGGCCAGCGCCATCCACAGCGTCGCGTTGGTGATGGTGAACAGCCCCAGCTCGCCGTCGCCGAACAGCGGCGTGACCTGGAACTGGTCCATCGGGTGAATGTTCAGCCCGCCGTTGCCCTCGCCCGCCGCCATGCCCGGTCCCCGTCCCGTGTTCCGTCCCGTTTTCCCTCGGCACCGGTATGGCCCGGCGCCTCAGTCCTTTTTCTCGTCCGCCTTCCCGGCGGCCTGCCCGCGCCTCAGCTCCTCGGCCGAGCGCAGCGCCGTGCGGATGCCGGCCCCCATGCCCAGCAGCACGAAGACGATGAGAAACACCGGGCGCGTGCCCAGCAGGACGTCGAGCCCCCATCCCATCGCCGCGCCGACCAGGCCGCCGACGACCAGCTCGAGGGTCATTCGCCAGGCCACGTGGGCCGCGGTGAACTCGCCCCGCATCTCCCGCCGCCTGGGCTTGTGGCCCTCGCGCACCGCCCGGATCCGCTTCTCGAGCTCCTCGAGCTTGGCGGACCGATTGTCGGGCGCGCCCATGGCCAGGCACCTCGCGGCGTGACACCGGAGACAGGCGCCGCGAAGAGGCGCCCCCCGGTGGAAGACGCGGCGGACAATACGGGGGGCGCCGGGGGGTGTCAAGCGCCCCCACACCGCCGGCGTGACTATTGAACATGTTGATATGGCTTGGAAATTTGCCCGGTGTGCGGTCCGGGCCGCATCGCCCGCCGCGCCGCTGCCCCGGGCCGGGCGGCGGGCGCGGCGCGGGTCCCGCGGCGCATTCCCCTTCTCGCCGGGCGCGAGTCCGTGTAAGCTGGTCCGCACCGTTGAGGAGGATCGACCCATGAAAGCGCTGGTCCTTGCCGTCGCGGCACTCGGCCTCGTCGCCTTTGCGGGCACTGCGACCGCAGGCTGCTCGGGCTTGATGACGCACGAGCAGACCGCCGAGACGCCGCCACCTCCGCCGCCGCCGAGCCCGTCGACCTGATTCAGACGGCTTGAAGCGGCGCGGCATTTGCGGCCGGGAGCCGCCCGGCCCGCGGGCGGGGCTTTTCCTTGTCCGAAGGCGGCGGCAACGTTATGACCGTGTGAACGTTATGACCGTGTGAACGTTATGACCGTGTGATCGAGACGCCGCAGACGAGCCGCCCGTGCCCGAACCCAACCCTGCCAGCGGACCGCCGAGCGCGCCACGCGTCGCGCTGCTGGTGACCTGCCTCGTCGACCTGATGCGGCCCTCGGTCGGCTTCGCCGCCGTGAAGCTGCTCGAGGAAGCCGGCTGCACGGTCGAGGTGCCGCCCCAGACCTGCTGCGGCCAGCCGA
>DATKCQ010000008.1:0-28787 GCA_035513135.1 Thermohalobaculum sp. | reverse complement strand
AGCTTCTGGATGTCGTTGGTGCCCTCGTAGATCTGGCAGACCTTCTGGTCGCGATACATGCGCTCGACCTCGTAATCGGCGAGGTAGCCGTAGCCGCCCAGCACCTGGATGGCCTCGGAGATGATGCGCTCGGCCGCCTCGGCGCAGTAGAGCTTGGCCATGCAGGCCTCCTTGAGGCAGGGCCGGCCGGCGTCCTTCAGCCGCGCCGCGCTCAGCACCAGTTGCCGCGCGGCCTCGAGCTGGGTCGCCATCTCGGAGAGGCGGAACTGCACCGCCTGGTGCTCGAAGATCGGCTTGCCGAAGGCGGTGCGCTCGTGCGCGTAGGCCAGCGCCCGCTCGAAGGCGGCCTGGGCGAGGCCGGTGGCCTGGGCGGCGATGCCGATGCGCCCCGCCTCGAGCGAGGAGAGCGCGATGGCGTAGCCCTGCCCCTCCTCGCCGATCAGATCCTCGATGGGCACCTTCATGTCCTCGAAGGCGAGCGCGCAGGAATCGGAGGCCTTCTGGCCCAGCTTCTCCTCGACGCGCACCACTTCGAAGCCCGGCGTGTCGTTGGCGACGACGAAGCAGGAGATGCCCTTCTTGCCCCGCTCCGGGTCGGTGACGGCAAACAGCACGGTGGTCTTGCCGATGCGGGCCGAGGAGATGAACTGCTTCGTGCCGTTGATCAGGTAGCCGTCGTTCGACCGCGTGGCGCGGGTCTTGAGGTTGGCGGCGTCCGAGCCCGCCTGCGCCTCGGTCAGCGCGAACGAGCCGATCTGGCGGCCCTCGGCGAGCGGACGCAGCCAGCGCTCCTTCTGCTCGTCGGAGGCGAAGCGGTCGAGCACCGTGCAGACCGGCGCGTTGTGCACCGAGACCATGGTCGAGACCGAGCCGTCGCCCGCCGCGATCTCGATCATGGCGAGCGCGTAGGAGACGTAGTCGGCCCCCGCGCCGCCCCAGTCCGGGTCGATGGTCATGCCCAAGAAACCGAGCCCGGCCAGCTCGGCGATGATCTCCGGCTCGATGGCTCCGGCCTTCTCGCGCTCGCGGGCGCCAGGGGCGAGCCGCTCCTGCGCGAAGGTCCGCGCCATGTCGCGGATCATCGCCTGCTCGTCCGTCAGCATCTAGATCCTCCGCCTGTTGCGACGATTCCGGACAGCCTGGGGTTCGCCGCCTTCGTCCCCGCCCTGGGACATCACGCTGCCCCGCGACGCCGAACGGCATCAACGCTCCACGGTCCCGGCCCCGCGAACACCAGATACAGAAAGACGAAGCAATACAGGATCGCAGCGTCGCCGCCATTGTTCACCGGGAAGAAATCCTGCGGTGCGTGGGCGATCCAGTAGGCCAATGCCATCGTCCCGGATGAAACGAAGGCTGCGGGCCTGGTCAGAAATCCGACGGCGATCAGTGCCCCGCAAATCAGTTCAATCGCCCCGGCGAACCAGGAGAGCGAGAACGCTTCCGTCACGTGCTCGGCGGCAGGAAAGCCGAGAAGCTTCTGGGTGCCGTGCGCCATGAAGATAAGCCCCGCAACACAGCGCAGGACACTCAGAGATGCAGGGGCCCACTGACGCAGGCCGGCTTCGACGGTCATGTGTTTCTCCCAGTCCTAGAGATTGGCTACCTGTCCTTCTCACGGTCTCTATTCCTTTGCGGGCTTCCGGCCGACCGGTCCGCCCGCCTCTACCCAGCCCTTGAAGCCGTCGTCGATGTGGGAGACGTTGGCGAGCCCCATCTCGGCCGCCGTCTTCGCCGCCAAGGCCGAGCGCCAGCCGGACGCGCAGTAGAAGACGAAGCGGCTGTCGCTCTGGAACTGCGGCTTGGCGTAGGGGCTTTCGGGGTCGATCCAGAACTCCAGCATGCCGCGCGGGCAGTGGAAGGCGCCGGGGATCATGCCGTCGCGCTCGAGCTCGCGCGGGTCGCGCAGGTCGACGAAGGTGACGCCCTCGCGGCCGTGCAGGGCCTGCGCCTCGGCGGCGGGCATGTGATCGATCTGCCGGTTGGCCTCGGCGACCATGTCCTTGACGTGTTTCATCTTCACTCCCTCTCGATGGCGACTGCGGTGCCCTCGCCGCCGCCGATGCACAGCGCGGCGATGCCGCGCCTGGCGCCCCGGGCCTCCATGGCGTGCAGCAGGGTGACGAGGATGCGGGCGCCCGAGGCGCCGATGGGGTGGCCCAGCGCGCAGGCCCCGCCGTTGACGTTGAGGCGCTCGCGCGGGATGCCGAGCTCGGCCATGGCGGCCATCGGCACCACGGCGAAGGCTTCGTTGACCTCCCAGAGGTCGATGTCGTCGACGCTCCAGCCGTGGCATTCCATCAGCTTGCGGATGGCGGGGACCGGGGCGGTGGTGAACCAGCCGGGCTCCTGCGCGTGGCTGGCGTGGCCGAGCAGGCGGGCGCGGACGACGAGGCCGCGCTTCTCGGCGTCGGACTCGCGCATCAGGATCAGCGCAGCGGCGCCGTCGGAGATCGACGAGGAATTGGCCGGCGTCACCGTGCCGTCCTTGCGAAAGGCAGGCTTGAGCTGGGGGATCTTGTCGGGGCGCGCCTTGCGCGGCTGCTCGTCGGTTGCGACCGTCACCGGGCCGGTGCGGGTCTCGACCGTCACCGGCGCCACCTCGGCCTCGAAGGTGCCGTCCTGCTGGGCGCCGAGCGCCGCCTCGAGCGAGGCGATGGCGTATTCGTCCTGGGCCTCGCGGGTGAACTGGTAGCGCTCGGCGCAGTCCTCGGCGAAGGTGCCCATCAGGCGGCCCTTGTCGTAGGCGTCCTCGAGGCCGTCGAGGAACATGTGGTCCTTGACCTCCGCATGGCCGAGACGTGCGCCGCCGCGCATCTTCGGTAGCAGGTAGGGGGCGTTGGACATGCTCTCCATGCCGCCCGCCACGACGATCCGCCCGTTGCCGGCGATGAGCTGGTCGTGGGCGATCATCGCCGTCTTCATGCCCGAGCCGCACATCTTGTTGAGCGTGGTGCAGGGCACCTCCTTGGGCAGCCCGGCGGCGAACGCCGCCTGCCGCGCCGGGGCCTGGCCCTGCCCGGCCATCAGCACGTTGCCCATCAGCACCTCGCTGATCTGGTCGGGCGCGATGCCGGCGCGCTCGAGCGCCGCCCGGATGGCGGTGCCGCCGAGGTCGCTGGCCGAGGCGCCGGCGAGCTCGCCCTGAAAGCCGCCCATCGGGGTGCGGGCGGCGCCGACGATGACGATCGGATCGGACATGTGGGGTTCTCCCGCTGAGGAACGCGCGTTCGGTTCGCCCCGAGGATGGGGCCGCGCCCCGCCGCTGGCAAGACTAGCGCCGCGCGCGCCGGCTGTAATGCAGGAAGTTGAAGCCGGTGAGCGCCCGGTGCACCGGCGCCCAGGCCGCCGCGAAGGCGAGCCAGTCGAGCCGGGCGGCGGCGGCGATCTCGCCCAAGGGACGCCTTCCGTCGATCAGCGCGATCAGCGGGGCGGCGCTGCGGGGCATGTCCATGACATGGCGCAGGCCGTCGGTGGTGACGGGCACGGCGCCCTTCCCCGCCACGTGGCGGGATAGCGCCGCCGGGGCGACGGCGCGGAGATGCGGCACGGCCTCGGGGGTCGTCGGCCTGGCCTCGGCCGCCTCGCCGGGACGGGCGGCATAGAGCACGTGGGTTTTCAGGTTGCCGGCCAGCTCCTCGGCCAGCGCGGCGCGGTCGAGGGGCGCGAGGGCGTTCACCCGCTCGGCGATCCCGGGGCTCTGCGGCAGGTAGCGCAGCGGGTCGTAGCGCGCGGGCTCGACGAAGGAGACGAGGCCGAGGCCGGCCCGCTCCAGCGCCGCCGCCAGCGCGCCCACCGTGTAGGGCCGGTCCCGGGCGTGCAGCAGCAGGTCGTGGAGCCCGGCGTCCGAGGCGCGGTGGTCGCCGACCAGATCGTTCTTGCGAAACCAGTTGGTCTGGGGCAGCGCCTCCAGCACCGTGCGGGCGAGGCGGACCTTCTCGCCCGGCGGGTCGCCGCCGAGCAGGCGCGCAAGGGCGCCCTGCATGGGGTAGACGCCGGTGCGGCCATAGGGGGCGTAGACCATCAGGCCGATGCCGCCGCCGGGGGCGAGCGCCTGCGCCAGCGCGCGAAAGCCCGCGTCGGGGTCGGGCAGATGGTGCAGCACGCCGCAGCAGTCGATGTAGTCGAAGGGGCCGAGCGCCGGGGCCTCCAGCAGGTCGCCGGTGACAAAGCGGATCGAGGAGAGATTGCGGGCGGCGGCGCGCGCCTCGGCCACGGCGCGGCTCGCTTGCGCGAGGTCGATATAGGTGATCTCGGCGGGCGCGCGGATGTCGGCGAGCTTCTGCGCCAGCATGATCAGCCCGTCGCCGGTGCCGCCCCCCGCCACCAGCGCCCGGAAGGGGCGCGACCAGTCGCGCCGCCCGGCGAACAGGAAATGGTCGATCTCCACGGGGTGCGAGGGCGAGCCCTCGACCAGGCGCCTGGCCTCGTCGGCGGGGTCGCGCTCGGGATAGGGATAGGCCTCGTACTGGCGTCTGACCGGGTCCATGGATTCCGTCGTTTGCGACATCGGGGAGTCCGTTTCTCGATAGCACCCGGCGGCGTGGCGGTTCCAGTGTGGTCCGCGCCACGAGAGGAGTTCTCCATGCCCGACCAGCACGCCCATCCCGTCGCGACCCGCAAGATCGACCCCGCGCGCCGGCCGGCCACGCGGCCCGACGGCTCGCCCGATGACAACGACCGGGCGGAGATCGGCCCGACCCGGCTCGCCTTCGACGAATGGGCGGCCGCCGGGATCGAGGCACCCAACCTCGCGGCGATGCGGGCGCACCGCCACGCGCGGCTGGTGGCGGCGCTGGGGGCGCGGGATCATGGCGGGCTGCTGCTGTTCGACCCGCTCAACATCCGCTATGCGACCGACTCGACCAACATGCAGCTGTGGAACACGCACAACCCGTTCCGGGCGGTGCTGATCTGCGCCGACGGCTACATGGTGCTCTGGGAATACAAGGGTCCCGGGCTGGCATTCCTAAGCGATTTCAACCCGCTGGTGCGCGAAGTTCGCAAGGGCGCCTCGATGTTCTACTTCGCCACCGGCGACCGCAGCCACGACGACGCGCGCAACTTCGTGGCGCAGGTGGACGAGGTGATGCGGGCACATGCGGGCAGCAGCCGCCGCCTCGCGGTCGACAAGATCCTGGTGCACGGGCTGCGCGCACTCGAGGCCGCCGGCTTCGAGGTGATGGACGGCGAGGAGGTCACCGAGAAGACCCGCGCCGTCAAGGGCCCCGACGAGATCAAGGCGATGCGCTGCGCCATGCACGCCTGCGAGGCGGCCATGGCCGCGATGCAGCGCGAGATGCGCCCCGGCATCACCGAGGACGATCTGTGGGCGGTGCTGCACGCCGGGAACATCCGGCGCGGCGGCGAGTGGATCGAGACGCGGCTGCTCGCCTCCGGCCCGCGCACCTATCCGTGGTTCCAGGAGTGCGGGCCGCGGGTGATCCAGCCCGATGAAATCGTCGCCTTCGACACGGATCTCATCGGCTGCTACGGCATGTGCGCCGACATCTCGCGCACCTGGTGGTGCGGCGAGGGAGAGCCGAGCGTCGAGATGAAGCGGCTCTACCGCTTCGCGCACGCGCACATCGTGGAGAACACGGCGCTGCTCGGGCCCGGCGTCAGCTTGCGCGATATCACCTTCGGCGGGCACCACCTGACGCCGGAGTTCGTCGGCCAGCGCTACGGCGTGAAGATGCACGGGGTGGGGCTGTGCGACGAGTGGCCCTCGGTCAAGTATCCCGAGGACTGGCGCGAGGGGGCGTTCGACTACGCGCTCGAGCCCGGCATGATGCTGTGCGTCGAGGCGCTGATCGCCACCGAGGGGGGCGGCTTCTCGATCAAGCTCGAGGACCAGGTGCTGATCACCGAGACCGGGGTGGAGAACCTGACGGCATATCCCTTCGAGGCCCGGTTTCTCGCCTGAGGCGCCCGGCGTTTCCCGCCTGCGGGCTTGACGCAGCGTGCCCCGCCCCAGATTGGCGGGGTAGCGGCATTTGACGGAGGCGGCGATGCGAAGCGAGAAGCTCGAGTTCACCGGCCATGACGGCGACACGCTGGCGGCGCGGCTCGACCTGCCCGAGGGCAAGCCGAAGGCGCTGGCGCTGTTCGCGCACTGCTTCACCTGCGGCAAGGACATCGCCGCGGCGCGGCGCATCGCCGGGCGGCTGGCGGCGCTGGGCATCGGCGTGCTGAGGTTCGACTTCACCGGGCTCGGCCACTCGGATGGCGAGTTCGCCAACACGCATTTCTCCTCGAACGTGGCCGACCTGGTGGCGGCGGCGCGGGCGCTGGGCGAGCGCCACATGGCCCCGTCCCTGCTGATCGGCCACAGCCTCGGCGGCGCCGCGGTGCTGGCGGCGGCCGAGGACATCCCCTCGGCCAGGGCCGTGGTCAGCATCGGCGCGCCGGCCGAGCCCGAGCACGTGCTGCGCGCGCTGCACGGAAGGATCGAAGAGATCCGCGAGAAGGGCGAGGCGCAGGTCAACCTCGCCGGGCGCAGCTTCACCATCCGCAACCGCTTCCTCGAGGACGTCGAGGGCGCGCGCCTCAAGGTGAAGATCGCCGGCCTCGACCGGGCGCTGCTGGTGCTGCACGCGCCGCTCGACGAGATCGTCGGCATCGAGAACGCGAGCGAGATCTTCCTCGCCGCCAGGCACCCCAAGAGCTTCGTGACGCTGGACGACGCCGACCACCTGCTGACCCGGCCCGCCGACGCCGAATACGCCGCGGACGTGATCGCCGCCTGGTCGCGGCGCTATCTCGGGCTCAAGGACGAGGCGCCGCCCAAGGGCGCGCCCGAGGGCGTGGTGCGCGTCTCGGAGGCCGACCCGGAGGGCTTTCTGCAGGAGGTGATGGCGGGGCCGCGCCACCAGCTCAAGGCGGACGAGCCGAAGGCGCATGGCGGCAGCGACCTCGGCCCCAGCCCCTACCAGTTCGTCTCGGCGGGGCTCGGGGCCTGCACCTCGATGACCATCCGCCTGTATGCGCGGCGCAAGGGCTGGCCGCTGGCCCACGTCTCGGTGGACATCACCCACGACAAGGTGCACGCCGAGGACTGCGCCGACTGTGAGGGCAAGGGCGCGAAGATCGACCAGTTCCGCCGGGTGATCCGGCTCGAGGGCGAGCTCGACGACGCGCAGCGCGCCAGGCTCGCGGAGATCGCCGGCAAGTGCCCGGTGCACCGCACGCTCGAGGGCACCGTCCGGGTGGAGACCGAGCTGGCCGAATGAGCCCCCTGTCGCCGGCAGGGCCGCGCTGCTAGAGAGGCGCCATGAGGGGGCCTCTCGACGCCGCGATGTACCGGGCCGACCGGCCGGTGGAGAGCTGGTGGCGCGCCTCGGCGCCGCCCTGGCGCGAGCCGGCGCCGCTTGCCGCCGACAGCGAGGCGGAGGTCGCCATCATCGGCGGCGGCTATGCCGGGCTCGCCTGCGCCATCCGGCTGGCCGAGCTCGGCATCGGCAGCGCGGTGCTGGAGGCGGGCGAGATCGGCTGGGGCGCCTCGGGGCGCAATGGCGGAATCGTCGGCATCCGCTCGGACAAGCTCTCGGACAACGCCATGATCCGGCGCTACGGCGAGGACGAGTTCGCCCGCTACGTCCGCGCCGCGGTCGCGGGCAACCATCGCCTGCGCGCCTTCTGCACGGAGGCGGGGCTCGGCGACGCGGTGCAGGGGGACGGCGAGTTCTGGCTGGCGCATTCGGCCCGGGTGGCGATCCGGCTCGAGGCCGAGCGCAGCGAGCACGGGGTCGGGGTGGACGTCGTGCCGCCCGAGAAGGTCGCGGGCATCCGTCGGCACGGCGGCCTCATGTTCCGGCCGGGCTTCGGCATCCAGCCCTTGCGGCTGGTGCGCGCGCTGGCCGACCGCGCGGCGGCGCTGGGGGTGCAGGTGTTCCCGCGCTCGGAGGTGACGCGCTGGGAGCGCGACGGCGCGCGGCACCGGCTGGTGACGGCGGGCGGTGCGGTGGCGGCAGCCCGCGTGGTGCTGGCGACCAACGGCTTCACGCCCGACGGGCTGGACCCGCGCCTCGGCGGCCGGGCGATCCCGGTGATCTCGAACATCGGCGTGACGCGGGTGCTGACGGGGGAGGAGCGCGCCTCGCTCGCCTGGCTCGGCGACCGGCCGGGGGCGGACGCGCGGCACCTGCTCAGCTACTTCCGGCTGCTGCCCGAGGGGCGGTTCCTGATTGGCATGCGCGGCGACCTGCGCGGCTCGGAGGCCGGCGCCGCGCGGATGCGCCGGGCGCTGGCGGCGCGCATGGCCCGGCAGTTCCCGGCGCTGGCGGGGGTGGAGTTCACGCATTTCTGGCGCGGGCCGATCTGCGCCACGGCGCGGCTGACGCCCTCGGTCGGGCTGCTGCCGGGCGACGCGGGCATCGGCTATGCCTTCGGCTGGCACGGCTCAGGGATAAACGGCGCCCAGGTGGGCGGGCGTCTGCTGGCCGAGGTGCTGGCGGGCGAGCCCGAGAGCCACATCCCCGCGCCGCTGGGCGGCCTCGCGCCGCGTCTGCCCTTCCCCGGCCTGCGCCCCTGCTATGTCGGTGCCATGCAGGGGCTGTTCGCACTGCGCGACGCGCTGAGCGCCTTCTGACCAGGCTCAGGCGTTCGGGTAGCCCACGCTCGTGTGCAGATCGTTGATCACCTGGAACTCGCCGATCTCCGAGCGTACCAGGTCGGCGATCTCGTGCACGTCGCGGGCGCCGACATTGCCGAAGAGCCGCACGGTTCCCCCGCTGGCCGAGACATAGACGCTGGGGGCGGCGCGGCGCGTCCTGGGACTGCCGGCCAGCAGCGCGGCGATGCGCGCCTCGACCAGACGCTCGGCAAGCGCCTGGCGCGACTCCGGATTGTCGCTGAAAACCGGGCGCGCGGCCGTCTCGACGATCAGGTCGGCGCAATCCCCGGGCGTCAGGTTCGCCGAGTTGAGCACCATGTCGTATTCGAGCGGGTCGCGCCAGTCAGTCCCGAAGAAGCGCTGCAGCACGCCGGTATGCGCGGCGTCGTTGCGCTCGATCTCCCGGCGGGCGGTGCGCTCGGAGACGCCGAGCCGGCGCATCATCTCGGCGATCCGTGCCTCCATCGGCGCGCAGACCCGCACGCAAAGCACGTGCGGTATCCCGTGCAGCAGGCGCACCGCGCCCCAGCCGCGCAGGAGGACGTTGCCGCGGCTGGCGCTCTCGAGGATCTCGAGCGGCGTCATCCGGCCGTTGCGCTCCGCCGCGCCGTTGGACCGGGCGACGGCGTCGTCGCCGTTGAGGTTGCGCCTGACCTCGCTCGGGCCGGTGCTGTCGGCGGGGTCGGGCGGGTCCTCGATCAGCTCGTGATAGACGAGCCTGGCGGCAAGGCGCTCGCTCAGGAGGGTGGCGACCTGCTTGCCGCGCGTTCCCATCTCGCGGGTCATGGCAATGACGGTCATCGTCAGCATCTCCTTGAAATCGGGGCGTTCCCGCGCCCATTGGCAAACGGTTTCTTGGAAAGCGACGCGCGAGTGTCGCGAAAGAATATTCGCATGGGAAGCCTGATTCGCATCTGTGATATTGAGCACATCCGGCGGTTGCCCGAAGGTTTAGTGCGCACCGCGAAACCCAAGCCCTTGGCGGGGCACCGCCGCGACAGCCCAGATATTGCGCCGGCGCGGCCCGGCCTGCTTTAATCGGCGGATCGAGCAGACATGATTCGGGGCAACAGAGCACATGAGTGCCAGCGACCTCTTCACGCAGGCCGCCGCCGAGAAAGCCTACTCCGCCGCCACCATCGAGGTGCTCGAGGGGCTGGAGCCGGTGCGCCGGCGGCCGGGCATGTATATCGGCGGCACCGACGAGCGGGCGCTGCACCACCTGGCCGCCGAGGTGATCGACAACGCCATGGACGAGGCGGTGGCCGGCCACGCCAGCCGCATCGAGGTGGAGCTGCTCGACGACGGCTCGCTGGCGGTGACCGACAACGGGCGGGGCATCCCGGTGGACGCGCACCCGCGGTTTCCCAAGAAGTCGGCGCTCGAGGTCATCATGACCACGCTGCACTCGGGCGGCAAGTTCTCGGACAAGATGTACCAGACCAGCGGCGGGCTGCACGGGGTCGGCGTCTCGGTGGTGAACGCGCTCTCGGACTATCTCAGGGTCGAGGTGGCGCGCGGCAGGACGCTCTACGCGCAGGAGTTCTCGCGCGGCGCGCCGGTGACGAAGCTCGAGACGCTGGGGCCGACGCCGAACCGGCGCGGCACCATGGTGCGCTTCCGGCCGGACCCGCAGATCTTCGGGCCGCGCGCGGCCTTCCGGCCCTCGCGGCTCCACAAGATGGCGCGCTCCAAAGCCTACCTGTTCCGCGGCGTGGAGATCCGCTGGCGCTGCTCGCCCGCCCTGCTGGCCGACGGCGACGAGACGCCGGCCGAGGACGTCTTCCACTTCCCCGGCGGGCTCGAGGACTTCCTGCTGCACGCGCTCGACGGGCACGAGTTCTTCGGCGAGCGCCCCTTCGCCGGGCGCGTCGAGTTCAGCGCATCGAAGGGCTCGGTCGAGTGGGCGCTGACCTGGACGCCCGGCCGCGACGCGCTGATCTCGTCCTACTGCAACACCATCCCCACCCCCCAGGGCGGCACGCACGAGGCGGGGTTCTGGTCGGCGGTGACGCGCGGGCTGCGCGCGCATGGCGAGCTGGCGGGCAACCGCCGCGCCGCCCAGATCCAGCGCGAGGACGTGATGGGCACGGCCGCGGCGATGATCTCGGTGTTCATCCGCGAGCCCGAGTTCGTCGGCCAGACCAAGGACCGGCTGGCCTCGGCCGAGGCGCAGAAGCTGGTCGAGGGCGCCGTGCGCGACCGCATCGACCACTGGCTGGCGGGCGACCCGAAGCTCGCCTCCGCGATCCTCGACTACGTGGTCGAGCGGGCCGAGGAGCGCCTGCGCCGCCGCGCCGAGAAGGAGACCGAGCGCAAGACCGCCACCAAGCGGCTGCGCCTGCCGGGCAAGCTCGCCGACTGCTCGGAGGCGACGCGCAAGGGCTCGGAGATCTTTCTGGTGGAGGGCGACTCGGCGGGCGGCTCGGCCAAGCAGGCGCGCGACCGCAAGTTCCAGGCGGTGCTGCCGCTCAGGGGCAAGATCCTCAACGTGCTCGGCGCCTCGGGCGGCAAGCTGGCACAGAACCAGGAGCTGGCCGATCTGTGCCAGGCGCTCGGCGTCGGGCTCGGCGCGAAATACGCGAACGAGGACCTGCGCTACGACCGGGTCATCATCATGACCGACGCCGACGTGGACGGGGCGCACATCGCCTCGCTCCTGATGACCTTCTTCTTCACGCACACCCGGCCGATGATCGAGGCCGGGCACCTCTACCTCGCCGTGCCGCCGCTCTACCGGCTGACGCAGGGGACGGTCTCGGCCTGGGCGCGCGACGAGGCCGAGAAGGCGCGGCTGATGGCCGAGGGGCTCGGGGCCAAGGGCAGGATCGAGGTCAGCCGCTTCAAGGGCCTGGGCGAGATGATGCCCCGCCAGCTGCGCGAGACGACGATGGACCCCAAGACCCGCACGCTGATCCGGGTGAGCCTCGCCGAGGACGAGCCGGGCGAGACCGACAGCCTCGTCGAGCGCCTGATGGGCAAGAAGGCCGAGATGCGGTTTCGCTACATCCAGGAAAACGCGCGCTTCGCCGAGGACCTCGACGTCTGAGGGACGCCGGAACCGGGGTGTCCACGCGTGGACACCAGACTAACGCGTTGTTTTCATTGGATACGCGGTGTGCGCACGATTTCATGGTTAACCGCGCGACGGCAACTATTCCCTGCTTTCCAGCCCGTCGCGCCAGGCAATGGCTTCGAGCTCGACCCGCACCGCGTCCTCGACGGGAACCACCGGACGCGCCTGGAACTCGAACGCGGGAAACGTCGAGCAGACCTTGTGAACTTCCAGCGGATCGTCGCAGTCCACCAACATGTGCCCGCCCCACTCACCTACGCGCACGACGAAAACCTCGATCCTGAAGCTGTCGGGGGCTTTCCAGTGGCCGAAAACCTCGAGGATGCGCTTCTGCGCCCTTTCGTACTCGGCGGGCGAGCCTTGCGGGCGCTCGAACCAGCTGATCATGTACTTCATCCGATTTCCTCCCTGAAGCCGATCCCGGTTGGCGGACCGGGAAGCAAGCCAAGAGCGGCCGCGCGCGCGGGCGCGGCAAAAATTACAGCACAAAGCGCACGATGGCGCTACAGGAACCCCGACAGCGACGCATGCTCGTGGCGAGAGCGCCGTTTGCCGCCTGAAGGCGGAAGCTCGTAATGCCGATCCGCTACATCCAGGAGAACGTGCGCTTCGCCGAGGACCTGGACGTGTGAGCCGCCGCCGCGTGACTCTCCTTGGAATTCGTGCCTAGGATTTGCCGGGCGACGGGTGCCTGGCATTTCTGGGGGGCAGCATGAAGCGCGCGCTCGTTCTCAACGGGAACCCGATGGAGGAAATCGTCGGGTTCAGCCGGGCCGTACGGGTCGGGCCGTTCATCTCGGTCGGGGGAACGGCGCCCGTCGGGCCGGACGGCAAGACCGTGGGCGTGGGCGATCCGGCCGCGCAGGCGCGGCGTTGCATCGAGATCATCAAGGACGCGCTCGAGCGCGCCGGCTCGGGGCTGCATGACGTGGTGCGGACGCGGATCCTGTTGACGCGGATCGAGGATTGGGAGTCCGTGGTGCGGGTCCGCGCCGAGTATTTCCGCGAAATCAAACCCGTCGACACGATCATGCAGGTCAGCCGTTTCGTAAATCCCGAGTGGCTCGTGGAATTCGAGGCCGACGCGGTCGTCGCCGGTCCCGGAGCCTGATCCCGGTTCATGCGATCCATTCCCGACACGCCGCAGGCCGGCGTTGCCCTGATGGCGAGCGCGATGATGTTCGCGCCGCTGATGGACATGTTCGCCAAGCTCCTGACCGACACCATGTCGCCGGGCGCCATCGGGCTGGCGCGCTTCGCCGTGCAGTCGCTGATCCTGCTGCCCTTCGTCTTCTGGGTGCGGCAGTGGAGCCGACCGACGCTGTGGCACGTGGTGGCGGGGTGCCTGCTCGGCGCCGGGCTGGTGGCGCTCAACGCGGCGCTCAAGCACATGCCGGTGCCCAACGTCATCGCCATCTTCTTCGTCGAGCCGCTGATCCTCACCCTGATGTCGGCCTACATCCTGGGCGAGGGCCTGGGCTGGCGGCGGCTGGCCGCCGTCAGCGTCGGGCTGGTCGGCGCGCTGGTGGTGATCCGGCCGAACTGGCAGGCGTTCGGGCCGGCGGCGGTCTATCCGCTGTTCACCGCGGTCTGCTTTGCCAGCTACCTGCTGATCACCCGGGTCGTGGCGCAGCGCGGCAGGCGCGTGGCGCTGCAGTTCTGGGTGGGGCTGTTCGCCGCCGCGGCGCTGCTCGTGGCCGTGGTCATCGGCGACGGGCTGGGCCTGCCGGCCTTCGCGGCCACCTGGCCGGGGCGCCACGAGATGTGGCTGATCCTCGGCATGGGGCTGGTCGCGGCGCTCGGCCACCAGATGATCGTCAACGCCTTCGCGCGGGCCGAGGCCGGGGCGCTGGCGCCCTTGCAGTATCTGGAGATCATCTCGGCCGTGCTGATCGGCTGGTTCGTCTTCGGCGACTTCCCCGACGCGTTGACCTGGACCGGCACCGCGATCATCATCGGTGCCGGGCTTTACGTCATTCACCGCGAGCGCCGGCTGGCGCAGCGCCAGGCCATGCTGCTCGCCGAGCCGGGGGGAGGGGTTCCATGATCCGGCGTCTCGCAACCCTGCTGTGCCTTCTGGGCATGCTGGCGGGATGCGAGGACTCCGGCATCAGCAACGTCGGTCGGCGCGAGATGATCAGCGCCAAGAAGCTGGTGGACATGCAGGGCAGCAGCGGCGCCATTCTCGTCGAGATCCACGGCGCCCCGTGGCCCGGGGCGGACGCCGACGCGATCGTCGGCACGCTGCGGATGCCCGAGGGACCGGGACGCGAGGTGCGCTTCCGCACGGTGCCGCCCGGCCAGGGGCTGATCGGTGACGGCGAGCGGCTGGTGCTTCACTTCAACCCGCAGGGAACGCCGGACAGCGCCCGCGACTGCCGGGCGAGGGGCGAACTGGCCACGGGCCCGCCGCGCAAAAGCGGCTTCATCGTGCAGGCCACGTTCTGCCGGGCCGAGAGCTGGCTGATCCACGCCACCTTCGACGCCGACGACGTGAGCCCGGACGACTGGCTGGCCTATTACCTGCGCATGCAGGACCTGCTCGGGACCATGTTCCCCGACGCCTGATACACGCGAGTCCAACATCCGACTGGTCCGTCATGCCCGCGCAGCGGCGGGCGGCCGGCTCAGCCGCCGGCGTGGCTTTCGCGCAGGGACTCGAGCTCGAGCCACTCCTCCTCGACCGCGCCGAGCCGGCGGCGGCGCTCGGCCAGCGCCTCGGTGGCCTTGTGGAAGCGGCCGGGGTCGCGGGCGTAGAGGCCGGGGTCGGAAAGCAGCGCCTCGAGCTTGCCGATCTCGGCCTCGATCCGGGCGATCTCGCCGGGCAGCGCGGCCAGGCGGCGCTGCTGGGCGTAGCCGAGGCGGGACTGCGCCCGTTCGGGCCGAAGCGTTGATTTCGGGGCGGGTTTCGGGGCGGGTTTCGGCTCGGGCGCGGGATCGGCCTCGCCGCGCTGGGCGCGGTAGTCCGACCAGCCGCCGGCGTAGATCACGGCGCGGCCGTCGCCTTCCATGGCGATGGTGGTGGTGGCGACGCGGTCGAGGAAGTCGCGGTCGTGGCTGACCAGCAGCACCGTGCCGTCGTAGTCGTCGACCAGCTCCTCGAGCAGGTCGAGGGTCTCGACGTCGAGGTCGTTGGTCGGCTCGTCGAGGATCAGCAGGTTGGATTCGCGCGCCATGATGCGCGCCAGCAGGAGCCGCGCCTGCTCGCCGCCCGAGAGCGCCGAGACCGGGCCGCGCGCCTGGCGCTCGTCGAACAGGAAGTCCTTGAGATAGGCGACCACGTGGCGCGGCCGCCCGCGCACCATCACCTGGTCGCCCTGCCCGCGCACGCCAAGCGCGGGGTCGCCCGCCAGCGTCTCCCACAGCGTCGCCGCCGGGTCGAGCGCGGCGCGGCGCTGGTCGAGCACGGCGCGGCGCTGGTCGAGCACGGCGATGCGCAGGTTGGTGCCGAGGCGGACCGAGCCGCTGTCGGGCGCCAGCTCGCCGGTCAGCACCTTGAGCAGCGTGGTCTTGCCCACGCCGTTGGGGCCGACCAGCGCCACCCGCTCGCCGCGCGCGATGCGGATCGAGAAGTCGCGGAAAAGCGGGCGGCCGTCATAGGCCTTCGAGACGCGCTCGGCCTCGATCACCAGCTTGCCCGAGCGCGCGCCCGAGGCAAGCGCCATGGCGGCGGTGCCGGTGCGCGCCACCTGGGCGCGGCGCTCGGCGCGCAGCGCCTCGAGGCGGCGCAGGCGGCCCTGGTTGCGGGTGCGCCGCGCCGAGATGCCCTCGACGGCCCAGCGCGCCTCCTCGCGGATCAGGCGGTCGAGCTTGTGGCGCTGGGCGGCCTCCTCGGCGAATACCCGGTCGCGCCATTCCTCGAAGGCGGCGAAGCCCGCGCCGTCGAGCCGCGCCGCGCCGCGGTCGAGCCACAGCGTGGTGCGGGTGACGCGGGCCATGAGCGCCCGGTCGTGGCTGACGATGGCGAAGGCGGCCCGGCTGGTGTCGAGGTAGCTCTCCAGCCACTCGATGGCGGCAATGTCGAGGTGGTTCGTGGGCTCGTCGAGCAGCATCAGGTCGGGCGCGCCGGCGATCAGGCGCGCCAGCGCGGCGCGGCGGCGCTCGCCGCCCGAGGCGGTGGCGGGGTGGCCTGCGCCGCCGACCCGGAGCCCGTCCATGGCGGCCCCGGCGCGCCAGTGCTCCTCGTCGGCGAGGCCGGCGGCGACGTAGCCGCCCAGCGTGGCATGGCCCGAGAGGTCGGGGTGCTGGGGCAGGTAGGCGACGCGGATGCCGGGCTGGACGAAGCGCGTCCCGCGGTCGGGCTCGACGAGGCCGGCCGCGATCTTCATCAGCGTCGACTTGCCCGAGCCGTTGCGTCCGACGATGCACAGCCGCTCGCCCGGCGCGATGGAGAAGGTGACGCCCTCGAACAGCGGCCGGCCCCCGAACCCGAGGGAGACATCCGTGAGCGTGAGGAGCGGTGGCTCGGCCATGCGGCGCCATCAAGCGCAGGGGCGCCGCGCCGTCAAGGGGCGGGGGATTTCGCTTCGCGCGCCGTTGCCCTACTGTCCGCGCGATCCACGAGGGAGACCCGCTTGGCCGCACCGCTCAACCCCAACCTCGCCCGCGCCCTCGGGGCTCCGATCATGGAAGTGCAGGGCTGGGTGCGCGAGACGCGGTTTCCGCCCGACCGGCCGCTCATCAACCTCAGCCAGGCGGCGCCGGTGGAGCCGCCGCCCGAGCCGCTGCGCCGCGCCATCGCCGAGGCGGCGCTCGGCGACGCGGGCGCGCATCTCTACGGGCCGGTGCTCGGCGACACGGCGCTGCGCGAGGAGATCGCGGCGCGCTGGTCGGTGGCCTACGGCGCGCCGGTCGACGCCGCGGAGGTCGGCATCACCGCGGGTTGCAACCAGGCGTTCTGCGTGGCGGTGGCGACGCTGTGTGCGCCGGGCGACGCGGTGATGATCCCGGTGCCGTGGTACTTCAACCACCATATGTGGCTCGACATGAGCGGGGTCGGGGCGGTGCCGGTGCCTTGCGATGACGCGATGCTGCCCGACCTCGAGGCGGCGCGCGCGGCGATGACCCCGGCGGTGAAGGCGATCGTGCTGGTGACGCCGAACAACCCGACCGGCGCCGAGTACCCGCCTGCGCTGATGGAGGGATTCTACGCGCTGGCGCGCGAGCACGGCGCGGCGCTGGTGGTCGACGAGACCTACCGCGACTTCCACTCGGCGCCGGGCGCGCCGCACGGACTGTTCCGCCAGCCCGACTGGCGCGAGGGGCTGATCCACCTCTACAGCTTCTCCAAGGTGTTCCGGCTGACCGGGCACCGGGTCGGCGCGATGATCGCGGGGACGGACCGGCTGGCCGAGGCCGAGAAGTTTCTCGACACGGTGACCATCTGCCCGCCGCGGCTGGGCCAGATCGCGGCGCTGTGGGGGCTGCGCAACCTGGGCAACTGGGTGGCGGCCGAGCGCGAGGAGATCCTGGCGCGGCGCTGCGCGGTGATCGGCGAGTTCGCCGCGCGGCTGCCCGACTGGCGGCTGCGCGGCGCCGGGGCCTACTTCGCCTGGGTCGAGCCGCCCTTCGACATGCCGGCCGCGCGGCTGGCGCGTCTTCTGCTTGAGCGCCAGTCGCTGCTGGTCCTGCCCGGCAGCATGTTCGCGCCGCCCGCCCCGGCCGGGCGCGACCGGGGTGCCGGGCGCCAACTGCGCATCGCCTTCGCCAACGCCGACGTGGCGCGCCTCGCCGAGACGGCCCGGCGGCTGGCGGCGTTCCGGCCCTGAGCGCCCGCCCGTTTGCATCCTGTCTGGGGCGCCCCGCCCTTGTGTGCATCTGGCACGCGGATTAAGAAACCCCGACACGGCCCGAGGGCCGACCGGACCGAGAAGGTGAGCCGATGCTGACCCGGATGCGCAAGGGCGTGAAGTCGCTGACCGCGAAGGTGCTGATGGTGCTCCTGGTCGCCAGCTTCGCGGTCTGGGGCATCGGCGACATCTTCTCCTTCCGGCTCGACGCGCGGGTGGCCAAGGTGGGCGACACCGAGGTCTCGGCCGAGCGCTTCGCCAACGCGCTGACGCGCCAGCAGTCGCGGCTGTCGCGTGAGTACGGGCGGGCGGTGTCGCTCGAGGAGCTGCGCCAGTCCGGCATCGCCGGCTCGGTGCTCAGCGGGCTGGTGCGCGACGCCGCCTTCGAGGAGGAGATGGGCGCGCTCGGCCTCTCGGCTCCGGATGCGGCGGTCGCCGACGCGATTCGCGAGCACCCCGCCTTCCAGGGGCCGGGGGGCCAGTTCTCGGGGCAGTTCTACCTGCTCTCGCTGCAGCAGCAGGGCATGACGGCGAGCGAGTTCGAGGCGCTGACGCGCACGCTGCTGGCGCAGGATATCCTGCTGGAGACGGCCCGGGCCGGCGCGGTGCCACCGCCCGGCGTGGCCGAGCGGATCGCCACCTACCGCGGCGAGATGCGCGGCGTGAACCTGCTGCGGCTGGGCCTCGACATGGCGCCCGAGCCGGGCGAGCCGGGCGCCGACGGGCTGCGCGCCTTCTATGATGCGAACCAGGCGATGTTCACCGAGCCCGAGCGGCGCTGGGGCGAGTATCTGCATGTGGACGCCGACAGGCTGCTCGAGGAGCTGACGCCCGACGAGGCGGCGCTGCGCGCGGCCTACGAGGAGTTCCGCCCGCTCTACACCGTCGAGGAGCGGCGCACGGTCGACCAGATCACCTATCCCGACCGGGACGCGGCGGAAGCGGCGGCGGGGCGGCTGCTCGCGGGGGACGCGAGCTTCGAGACGCTGGCCGGGGAGCGCGGGCTGGCGGCGGGCGACATGGCGCTCGGCGAGGTGGACCGCGACGACCTGCCCGCCGCCGCGGCCGGGCTGGTCTTTGGCGAGAGCGAGCCCGGCATCGTCGGGCCGGTCGAGCTGCCTGCGGGGTTCGCGCTCTACCGGGTGCGCGAGATCACCCCGGGCGGCACGCAACCCTTCGAGGAGGTGCGCGACCGGATCGCCGAGCAACTGGCGCGCGACGCGCTGCTGAGCCGCGCCGCCGAGATCGCCAACGAGATCGAGGAGCTGCGTGCGGGCGGTCTGACCATGCAGGAGATCGCCGAGCGGACCGGCGCGCGGCACGGCAGCTTCGAGGGGCTGGCCCGCGACGGCAGCCTGGCCGGGGGCGGCGAGACCGAGGGGCTGCTGTCGCGACGGGCCTTCATCCAGGAGGTGTTCGAGGCGCTCGACGTCGAGGAGCGCGACCTGGTGGAGACCGACGATGGCGGCTACTTCGTGGTGATGGTCCGGCGCATCGAGCCGAGCGAGGTCAAGCCGCTCGCGGAGGTGCGCGAACGCGCCGTTGCCGCCTGGCGCGAGGCCGAACGGGTCACGGCGCTGGAGGAGAAGGCCGCGCAGATCGCCGGGCGGCTGGGCGTCGAGGCCTCGATCTGGGACGCCGGCGCGGAGCTGGGCGTCCCGGTGCTGCCGCTGACGCCCTTCACCCGGCTGGACGCGCCCGATGCGCTGCCCCCGGCGCTGGTCGACAAGGTGTTCCGCGCCGGCAGCGGCGAGGGCGTGTTCGCGCCGGCCGCCGACGGGTCGGGCGTGGTGGTCGCCCAGGTGGCGAGCATCGCCCTGCCCGCCCCAGAGCGCATCGAGAGCGAGAGCGCGCGGATCGGCGACGTGCTCGCCAACTCGCTGCAGAGCGACCTCGGCGAGTTCTTCGCCCGCGCCGTGGTGGCCAGGCACGAGCCGCGCATCGAGCCGGGCGTGGTCGAGGAGGTGTTCACCCAGCTCGGCGGCGGCGCCCGCCAGGCCGGGCAGTGAGCGGCCGGCGGGCGAGCTGCAGCGCGTGCGCCTGATGCAGATCAGCCCGGACTTCGATGCCTTCGCGCGCGCCTGGACCGCCGGCGCCAACCAGGCGGTGTGGGCGCAGGTGGTGGCCGACCTCGACACGCCCGTCTCGCTGATGCTGAAGCTGACGCAGGCGGCCGGGAACTCGTTCCTGCTCGAGTCGGTGACCGGGGGCGAGGTCAAGGGGCGCTACTCGGTGATCGGCTTCGCGCCCGACCTGATCTGGCGCTGCCGCGGGCACGCGGCCGAGATCAACCGCCGCGCCGCCGACGACCCGGACGCCTTCGTGCCGGAGGAGAAGCCCAGCCTCGACAGCCTGCGCGCCCTGATTGCCGAGAGCCGCATCGACCTGCCGCCCGATCTGCCGCCAATGGCGGCGGGGCTGTTCGGCTATCTCGGCTACGACATGATCCGGCTGGTCGAGCGGCTGCCGGAGGCGAACCCCGACCCGCTCGGCCTGCCCGACGCCATGCTGCTGCGGCCCTCGGTGATCGCCATAGTCGACAACGTGCGCGGCATGGTCACGCTGGTCGCCCCGGCCTGGCGCGGCCCCGGGCGCGATCCGGCGACCGACGCCGAGACGGCGCATGCCGATGCCTCGCGGCGGCTGCTGGCGGCGCTCGAGGCGATCGACCGGGCGCCGCTGCACGGCACGCCGGTGGCGCCCGTCACCGCCGAGGCGCCGCAGGCGGTGGACGCGGTCTCCAACACCACGCGCCCCGAATATCACGCCATGGTCGAGCGGGCGAAGGCCTACATCCGCGCCGGCGATATCTTCCAGGTGGTGCCCTCGCAGCGCTGGGCGCTGCCGCTCGAGGCCTCGCCCTTCGCGCTCTACCGGGCGGTGCGCCGGATCAACCCCAGCCCTTACATGTTCTTCTTCGACATGGGCGGCTTCCAGATCGTCGGCGCCAGCCCCGAGATCCTGGTGCGCGTGCGCGAGGGCAAGGTGACGATCCGCCCGATCGCCGGCACCCGGCCGCGGGGCGCGACGCCCGAGGAGGACAAGGCGCTTGAGCTCGACCTGCTCGCCGACCCCAAGGAGCGGGCCGAGCACCTGATGCTGCTCGACCTGGGGCGCAACGACGTGGGCCGCGTGGCGAAGATCGGCACGGTGCGCCCGACCGAGCAGTTCACGGTCGAGCGCTACAGCCACGTCATGCACATCGTCTCGAACGTAGAGGGCGAACTCAGCGACGAGCACGACGCCCTCTCGGCGCTGCTGGCGGGGCTGCCGGCGGGCACCGTATCCGGCGCGCCGAAGATCCGGGCGATGCAGATCATCGACGAGCTGGAGCGCGACAAGCGCGGCGTCTACGCCGGGGCCGTCGGCTATTTCTCGGCCGCCGGCGAGATGGACACCTGCATCGCGCTGCGCACCGGGGTGGTCAAGGACGGCACGCTCTACGTCCAGGCGGGCGGCGGCGTGGTCTACGACTCCGACCCCGAGGCCGAGTACCAGGAGACGGTCAACAAGGCCAAGGCGCTGATGACCGCCGCGGCGGCGGCGCGCAACTTCAATTAGCCGCGCCGCCGGTCGCCGCCGCCTCGGTCGCCGCCTCCTCCTGCGGGAGATCGCCGCCGTTCTGCCGCCGGATCACCGCCGACAGCGGCGCGAGCTGCGCCACGTCGACCGCCCCCTCGGCGCTGACCACACCCTCGCCGCCCCAAAGCTGGAGGGCGAGCAACACCTGCTCGTCCACCGCGGCGACCACCACCGCCGCGCCGCTTTGCGCCGCCTCGGCCGCGGCCCGGTCAAGCGTCGCGTGCGCCTCGGCCGCGCTGGCCCCGGCCGGGATGGTGAAGCGGCTGACGCCGACGATCCGCTCGAGGCCGTCCGAGACGACCGCCGAGGCGGTGCCCGGCGCGACGCCATGGTCGAGATAGGCGAAGCCGAGCGGTCCGAGCGCGTCCAGCATGCCCTCGAGCACGCTGGCGTTCGGCGGCGCCGGGGCGGCAAGCGGCCGCGTCGCCGCCACCGCCATCGGCAGGCGGCGCAGCAGCAGCAGGGTGCGCTCGGCCGCCTCCTCGGCGGGCAGGCCGTATTCGAGCGCGGCGCCCTCGGCCGCACCCGGCTCGGCCAGCGGCAGCTGGGCCACCACCTCGAAGCCCGCCGCACGCGCGGCCTCGGCCGTCACCCGGTCGCCGCCCGAGCCGGCGACGACGCCGATGGTCAGCGGCATGTCGATGGCGAACAGCGTCTCGTGCAGGAGCGGGTTGGCGGCGGCGTCATCGAGCACCACGGCGACCAGCGGCGCTGCCGGCGCCGCCTCGAACGGCGCGGCGTTGACCACGAGCGCCGCGCCCGAAAGCTCGATCGGCCCCGCCGCGTCGCCGGTTGCCGGCTCGGAGTCCGTGGTCGCGGCGCCGAAATAGGCGGGCCGCGTCGCGACCTCGATGCCGTCGATCACCGCCGGCGAGCCGTCGGCCTCGGCCCCGGCCGACTGGGCCGGCGGCGGTGGCGGCGCGGGTGGCGGCAGCACGACGAGCGACAGCGCGGCGACCGCCAGCCCGCTGACGATCGCGCCCGCGAGAACGCCCTTCACCAGGCGCCAGACCCAGCTCGGGCGCTCGTCCTCATCGTCGAAACGTCGTCTCATCGCCGAACCCCACCCCAGAGTCCCCATTGCCCGGCCGGCCGGGCATAGCGCCCCCAGGGTATCCCGGGCCATTCCCCGGAACCCCCCTGCCTGCGGCCGCACGCCACCCCCGCTTGACGCGTGCGCACCTCTCACGCCAGATATGGCCGCACCAGATATACGCGCAATCGTCCCGGTGCGCCACCGCTGCGGGCGGTGCCACAACAGAAAGTCGCTGCCTTTATGCTCCTCCTCATCGATAACTACGACAGCTTCACCTACAATCTCGTGCATTATCTTGGCGAGCTTGGGGCACAGGTGGAGGTCGTGCGCAACGACGCGCTGAGCGCCGGGGAGGCCATCGCCCGGCGCCCCAGCGCCATCGTCATGTCGCCCGGGCCGTGCACGCCCGACGAGGCGGGGATCTGCCTCGAGCTGGTGGCGCAGGCGCCCGCCGACCTGCCGATGCTCGGAGTCTGCCTCGGCCACCAGGCGATCGGCCAGGCCTTCGGCGGCGAGGTGGTGCGCTGCCACGAGATCCTGCACGGCAAGCTCTCGCACGTCACCCATGCGGGGACGGGGGTGTTCGGCGGCCTGCCGCAGGGCTTCTCGGTGACCCGCTACCACTCGCTAACGCTGAAGCCCGAGACGCTGCCCGACTGCCTCGAGGTGACCGCGCGGGCGCAGTCCGGGGTGATCATGGGGCTGGCGCACCGCTCGCGCCCGGTCCACGGTGTGCAGTTCCATCCCGAATCCATCGCCAGCGAGCACGGGCACGCGCTGTTGAAGAACTTCCTCGAAATCGCGGGGGCCGCATGAGCGAGGCGCTGAAGCCGCTGATCGCAAGGGCCGTCGAGGCGCCGCTGACCCGCGCCGAGGCCGAGGCGGCGTTCGACATCCTGATGTCGGGCGAGGCCACGCCGGCGCAGATCGGCGGGCTGTTGATCGCCCTGCGCACCCGCGGCGAGACGGTCGACGAGATCGCCGGCGCCGCCGCGGCGATGCGTGCCAAGTCGGCCCGCGTGGCGGCGCCCGGCGGCGCCATGGACATCGTCGGCACGGGGGGCGACGGCAAGGGCACGCTCAACATCTCGACGGCGGCCGCCTTCGTGGTTGCCGGCGCCGGCGTGCCGGTGGCCAAGCACGGCAACCGGGCGCTGACCTCGAAGTCCGGGGCGGCCGACACCATGGCGCAGCTCGGCATCGACGTGATGGTGGGGGCCAGCGTGGCCGAGCGGGCGCTGGCGAGCTGCGGCATCTGCTTCATGATGGCGCCGATGCACCATGCGGCGATGAAGCACGTGATGCCGGCGCGGCTCGAGCTGGGCACCCGCACGGTGTTCAACATCCTCGGGCCGCTCACCAACCCGGCGGGCGTGCGCTACCAGCTCACCGGCGCCTTCTCGGCGGCGCTGCTCCGGCCGATGGCCGAGACCTTGCGGGCGCTGGGCTCCGAAGCGGCCTGGCTGGTGCACGGCGCCGACGGCACCGACGAGGTCTCGATCTCCGGCCCGACCCGCGTGGTGGCGCTCGGCCACGGCGAGATCGGCGAGCTGGAGGTCCACCCCGAGGACGCCGGCCTGCCCACGCACCCGCTCGAGGCGATCCTCGGCGGCACGCCCGAGGAGAACGTGAAGAAGCTGCGCGCGCTGCTCGACGGCGCGCCGGGCGCCTACCGCGACGCGGTGGTGCTGAACGCCGCCGCGGCGCTGGTGGTGGTCGGCCGGGCCTCCGATCTCAGGTCCGGCGCGGAGATGGCGCGCGAGAGCATCGACTCGGGCGCCGCCCGGGCCAAGGTCGAGGCGCTGGCCGCCGCCACCCACGGGGGCGCGGGGCGATGAGCGACATCCTGGAGCGGATCCGCGCCTACAAGCGCGCCGAGATCGCCGCGCGCAAGGCCGCCCGGCCGCTGCCCGCGGTCGAGGAGGCGGCGCGCGCCGCCCCCGCCGTGCGCCCCTTCCGCGCCGCGCTGGAAGCCGCCGAGGCCGCCGGGCGCTACGGCCTGATTGCCGAGATCAAGAAGGCGAGCCCCTCGCGCGGCCTGATCCGCGCCGACTTCGACCCGCCCGAGCTGGCCCGCGCCTACGCGCAGGGCGGCGCCACCTGCCTGAGCGTGCTGACCGACGGGCCGAGCTTTCAGGGGGCCGACGCGTTCCTCACCGCCGCCCGCGCCGCCACCGTGTTGCCTGTGCTGCGCAAGGACTTCCTCTACGACCCGTGGCAGGTCGCCGAGAGCCGGGCGCTGGGTGCCGACTGCGTGCTGATCATCATGGCGAGCGTCTCCGGCGCCCAGGCCGCCGAGCTCGAGGAGGCGGCGCGCGCCTGGGGCATGGACGCGCTGATCGAGGTGCACGACGCGGCCGAGCTCGACCGGGCGCTCGGGCTGAAATCGCGCCTCCTCGGCATCAACAACCGCGACCTGCGCAGCTTCGAGACCCGGCTCGAGACCACCGAGGCGCTCATGCCGCGCCTGCCCGAGGGCTGGCTGGCGGTGGCCGAGAGCGGGCTCGCCACCCCGGCCGACCTCGCCCGGCTGGCCCGCGCCGGGGCGCGCAGCTTCCTGATCGGCGAGAGCCTGATGCGGGCGCCGGACGTGGCCGCCGCCACCCGCGCGCTGCTGGCGGAGCCGCTGCCCGCGGGCGCCGCATGAGCGACTTCACGCATTTCGACGACGAGGGCCGCGCGCGCATGGTCGATGTCGGCGACAAGCCGGCGACCCGACGCAGCGCCACGGCGAAGGGCGCGGTGGTGATGGCGCCCGAGACGCTCGGCATGATCGTCGAGGGCCGGGCAAGCAAGGGCGACGTGCTGGCGGTGGCCCGCCTCGCCGGGATCATGGCGGCCAAGCGCACCGCCGAGCTGATCCCGCTGTGCCACCCGCTGATGCTCACCAACGTCTCCGTGGACCTGGTCCCCGCCCCGCCCGACCGCGTGGAGATCGAGGCGACCGTGACGCTCACCGGCCGGACCGGGGTGGAGATGGAGGCGCTCACCGCCGTCTCGGTCGCCGCGCTCACCGTCTACGACATGGTGAAGGCGGTGGACCGGGCCATGCGCATCACCGACATCCGCCTGACCCGCAAGGCGGGCGGCAAGTCCGGCACCTTCGAGGCCGGGTGATGCTGCAGGTCGCCGACGCGCTGGCGCGCATCCTGGCGCTGGTCACGCCCGCCGGCGCTGAGGAGGTGCCGCTCGCCGAGGCCGCCGGCCGGGTGCTGCGCGCCGACGCCGTGGCCCAGCGCGACCAGCCGCCGTTCGCCGCCTCGGCGATGGACGGCTACGCCGTGCGCGCGGCGGACGCCGTCGCCGGGGCGCGGCTGCGCCTGACCGGAGCGGCGAAGGCCGGCGCGGGCGGGACGCGCACGGTCGGCCCCGGCGAGGCGGTGCGCATCTTCACCGGGGCGCCGGTGCCCGAGGGCGCCGACGCCATCCTGATCCAGGAGAACGCCAATCGCGCGAGCTCCCCGGGCGAGGGCGAGACGGTCGAGGTGGTCGAGCCGCCCACGCCGTGGGCCTTCATCCGCCCCGCCGGCATGGACTTCGCTTCGGGATTCCGCCTCGCCGCGCCGCGCCGGCTGAACCCGCGCGAGCTGGCGCTGCTGGCGGCGATGAACGCCGCGCGCGTGCGCGTCAGCCGCCGCCCGGTGGTGGCGCTGATCCCCACCGGCGACGAGCTGGTGGCGCCCGGCGAGACCCCCGGCCCCGGCCAGATCGTCTCGTCGAACGACATCGGGCTCGCCGCCATGCTGGCCGCCGCCGGGGCCGCGCCGCGGCGCTGCCCGATCGCGCGCGATGACCGCGCGAGCCTGCTTGCTGCGCTCGAGGCGGCGCAGGGCGCGGATTTCATCGTGACGCTGGGCGGCGCCTCGGTGGGCGAGCACGACCTGGTGGCCGAGGTGCTCAGTGGCGCCGGGCTCGAGCTCGACGTCACCACGGTCGCCATGCGGCCGGGCAAGCCGCTCATGGCCGGGCGCATCGGCGGCCGCGTGATGCTCGGCCTGCCGGGTAACCCGGTCTCGGCCCTGGTCTGCGCCGAGGTGCTCCTGCGCCCCGCCATCGACGCGGCGCTCGGCCTGCCCGCCGGCCCGCGCGCCACGCGCATGGCCTTCCTCGGCCACGACCTGCCGGCGAACGGCCCGCGCGAGCACTACATGCGCGCCGTGGTCGACCTCGCCGCCGACGGCTTGATGCGCTGCGAGGTGGCCGAGAACCAGGATTCGAGCCTGCTGGCGGTGCTGGCCCGCGCCAACGCGCTGGCGGTCCGCCCGGCGCACGCGCCCGCCGCGCGCGCGGGCAGCCCGATCGGCTATATCAAGCTGGACTGAGCGGAGCGCGCGCGGGATCATCCGGAGCTTGACACAAAAGGCGAACTTTTATAGAACATGCCACTACATCCAGGGGGAAATTGCGCCGGGGACATCCGCGATGCTGACCAGGAAGCAATACGAGCTGCTCATGTTCATCCACAAGCGGGTGCAGCGCGACGGGGTCTCGCCCTCGTTCGACGAGATGAAGGAGGCGCTGAATCTCCGCTCGAAGTCGGGCATCCACCGGCTGATCACGGCGCTCGAGGAGCGCGGCTTCATCCGCCGCCTGCCGCATCGCGCCCGGGCGGTCGAGATCCTGCGCCTGCCCGACAATGTCGAGGACACCCGGCCCGGCCGCGGCGGCTTCCGGCCCTCGGTGATCGAGGGCGCGCTGGCCGGGCCCGACCTGTTCGAGCAGGCCACCGGCCGGCTCGGCATGGAGCCGGTTTCCCAAGGGGTTGGCCCGGGAGTCGAAGCCCGCGACGTGCCGCTGATCGGGCGGATCGCCGCCGGCGCGCCGATCGAGGCGCTGGAGAACGGGCCGGCGCCGGTGGGCGTGCCCTCGATGATGCTGTCGCGCGCGGGCGAGCACTACGCGCTCGAGGTCAAGGGCGACAGCATGATCGACGCCGGCATCCACGAGGGCGACATCGTGGTGATCCGCCGGCAGGACAGCGCCGACAACGGCGACATCGTGGTGGCGCTGATCGAGGACAGCGAGGCGACGCTCAAGCGCCTGCGCCGCAAGGGCAGCGCCATCGCGCTCGAGGCGGCGAACCCGTCCTACGGCACCCGGCTCTACCGCAGCGACCAGATCAAGATCCAGGGCCGCCTGGTCGGGCTGATCCGGACCTATTGAGGCGGGCAACGCGACTGACGTAGGGCGGGCTTCAGCCCGCCAATCCACCGCAACCGCAGCATGGCGGGCTGAAGCCCGCCCTATATGCGACCGGCCGGGGCGACGCAGAAATCCCGGCACGCGCCCTACTCCTGCGGCACGATGCGGATGTTGAGCTCGCGCAGCTGCTTTGCGCCGACCTGCGAGGGCGCCTGCATCAGAAGATCCTCGGCGCGCTGGTTCATCGGGAACATGATGACCTCGCGGATGTTGCTCACGCCCGCCAGCAGCATGACGATACGGTCGATGCCCGGCGCGATGCCGCCATGGGGGGGCGCGCCGTAGCGGAAGGCGTTGAGCATGCCGCCGAAGCGCGCCTCGACCTCCGCGCGGCCGTAGCCGGCGATCTCGAAGGCCTTGTACATGATCTCGGGGCGGTGGTTGCGGATGGCGCCCGAGGAAAGCTCGACGCCGTTGCAGACGATGTCGTACTGGAAGCCGCGGATCGCCAGCGGGTCCTCGCTCTCGAGCGCCTCGAGCCCGCCCTGCGGCATCGAGAACGGGTTGTGCGAGAAGTCGATCTTCTCCTCCTCCTCGTTCCACTCGAACATCGGGAAATCGACCACCCAGCAGAAGTCGAAGCGGTCGCGCGCCGCCAGCCCCAGCTCGTCGGCGATGACGTTGCGCGCCTTCGCCGCCACGTCGATGAAGCTCTTCGGCGTGCCGGCGAGGAAGAAGGCGGCGTCGCCGGCCCCGAGGTCGAGCTCCTGGCGGATCGCCTCGGTCCGCTCCGGGCCGATGTTGCGCGCCAAGGGACCGGCGGCTTCAATTTGGACGCTGTATCGGTTCATGAGATTGTCAGCAGTCGCGAAGTCTTGGTCAGCGATAGCTTTGGCGATTTCCTTGTGATGGCTTCTAATAATAATTGTAGAGCCTCCAACCTCTCCAGGTTGAAAGGACAACTCTCTTTCAATACCATCAAGAGCCTCAAGCAATCCGTCGAGGCCTTCGAACTTTTCGTCCTTCTCTAGAAGCTTTGTAATTGTATCCATGAACTTCGAATAAATTTCACTTAGCTCCTTTGAGCCTTCCGACTGGGATGGTTTCTCGCGCCAGAAGATGTAGCCCATGCCGGGCAGCCCTTCCTTTTGCGCCCACGCGTTCATGCGGTCGCAGAAGGCGCGGCTGCCCCCTGTCGGCGCCGGGATGGCCCGGATCTCGGTGCCCTGGCGCTCGAGGATCTTCGCGAAGACCTGGAAGCCGGAATCGCGGAAGTGCTCGGAGACCTCGCGCATCTCGATGGGGTTGCGCAGGTCCGGCTTGTCGGTGGCGTACTTCTCCATCGCCTCCGTGTAGGGGATGCGGCGGAAAGCGTGGCGCTCGCCTTGCGGCTGCGTCACGTCGATTTCGGTGCCGCCCGAGGTGATCTTCCAAGGGCGTTCGCGGCCAAAGCCCGCGAATTCGGCGAAGGTCTCGGCCAGTACCGGCTCGATGGCGTTGAACACGTCCTCCTGGGTGACGAAGCTCATCTCCATGTCGAGCTGGTAG
>DATKCQ010000007.1:0-3971 GCA_035513135.1 Thermohalobaculum sp. | reverse complement strand
GCCCGCGCTGGCCTCCGCCGGGCCGCCGCCGGTCGCCTCGCCGGTCGCCTCGCCGGTCCCCTGGCCGGTCCCCTGGCCGGTCGCCTGGCCGGTCGCCTCGCCGGTCCCCTGGCCCGGGGTCTCGCCCTCGCCGCCCAGCGCCGCCATCGCCAGGTCCTCGGGCGAGGGGCGCTCGGGGGGCGGGGCGAACACGATGTCGCTCGGCACCGGGCCGCCCGCGCCGGCGCGGAAGGCGGTGATCTCCTGGTAGGCGATCTTGGCGCCGCCGGGGTCGTCGGGCTGCACCTTGGCGGGGCCGAGCGCCGCGCGCAAAACCGGCACCTCCGAGGCGTCGCGCTGGCTCAGCGCGTAGCCCCACAGCCCGAGCCCGCCGACCACGCCAAGCGCCGCCAGCGCCCCGGCCCAGACCGAGACGCGCCGCGCCAGCCGGCCACGCCAGCCGCGCGCGCCCGCCTCCTCGGTCAGGGCGTGATCGTGATCGATGTCATCGCGCATCCGGGTTTCATGCCTGCCGTCCACCCCATCATCTGGGGCCTCAATACTGCCCAGACCCCATTATATGCGACTCACTGTCACTTCATTTCCTTGACCGGGGTCACTCCCAGAATACCAAGACCCGACGAAATCACAACCTGAACCGCGCGCGCCAGCGCCAGGCGCGCCCGGCTGAGCTGCGGCGCGTCCGTCTGGATCACCCGCAGCCCCGGCTCATCCTGCCCGCGATTCCACCACGAATGGAATTCCGATGCAAGATCATAGAGATAGAACGCCACCCGGTGCGGCTCGTGGTGCTGCGCGGCGATCTCGACGAGGCGCGGGAACTCGGCGAGCTTGCGGATCAGGGCCAGCTCGGCCTCGTGGCCGAGCTGTTCCAGATCGGCGTCGCGCAGCGTCGAATCATCCGCGCCCAGCCCCGCCTCCCCGGCGCGGCCCATCAGCGAGCAGATGCGCGCATGGGCGTACTGCACGTACCAGACCGGGTTCTCGCGGCTCTGCTCGAGCACGCGCACGAAGTCGAAATCGAGCGGCGCGTCGTTCTTGCGCGTCAGCATGACGAAGCGGGTGACGTCCGGGCCGACCTCGTCCACCACGTCGCGCAGCGTCACGAAGGTGCCGGCGCGCTTCGACATCTTGAACGGCTCGCCGCCCTTGAACAGGCGCACCAGCTGGCACAGCTTGATGTCGAGCTCGACGCGCCCGTCCGAGAGCGCCGCCACCGCCGCCTTCATGCGCTTGACATAGCCGCCGTGGTCGGCGCCGAGCACGTCGATCAGCACGTCGAAGCCGCGGTCGATCTTGTCCTTGTGATAGGCGATGTCGGGGGCGAAATAGGTCCACGCGCCGTCCGCCTTCCTGATCGGCCGGTCGGTGTCGTCGCCGAACGCGGTCGAGCGGAACAGCGTCTGCGGCCGCGGCTCCCAGTCCTCGGGCAGCTTGCCCTTGGGCGGCTCGAGCGTGCCCTCGTAGATCAGCCCGCGCTCCTCGAGCGCCGCGAGCGTCGCCTCGATGCGGCCGGTGCCGTAGAGCGCGCGCTCGGAGAAATAGACGTCCATCTCGACGCCGAGCCCGGCCAGGTCGGCGCGGATCATCTGCATCATCCGCTCGGCGGCGAAGTCGCGCACGGTCTCGAGCCACGCCTCCTCGGGCATCTCGAGCAGGCTGTCGCCGAAGCGCTCCTTCATCGCCGCGCCCACCGGGATCAGGTAGTCGCCGGGATACAGGCCCTCGGTGATCTCGGGCACGTGCCCGTGCGCCTCGCGGTAGCGCTCGAAGGCCGAGCGGGCGAGCGCCTCGACCTGCGCGCCGCCGTCGTTGACGTAGTATTCGCGGGTCACCTCGTGGCCGGCGAACTCCAGGAGACTCGCCAGCGCGTCGCCGAACACCGCGCCGCGCGTGTGGCCCACATGCAGCGGGCCGGTGGGGTTGGCCGAGACGTATTCCACGTTGACCCGGCGCCCCGCGCCCATGTCCGAGCGGGCGAAGCCGGCGCCCTCCTCCAGCGCCCGGGCCACCACGCTGCGCCACATGCCGGGCGAGAGCCGCATGTTGATGAAGCCCGGCCCCGCCACCGAGACCTCGGCGAGCCGCGCGTCGGCGCCGATCAGCGCGGCCAGCCGCTCGGCCAGCTCGCGCGGCTTCAGCCCCGCGGGCTTCGCCAGCACCATCGCCGCGTTCGTCGCCATGTCGCCGTGGCCCGGATCGCGCGGCGGCTCGACGGTCACGCCCCCGTCGGCGGCGTCGCCCGGCAGCACGCCCTCGGCCGCGAGCCGCGCGATGGCGCCCTGCACCACGGTCTTGATCTCGGAGAACAGGTTCATCACGGCTCCAGGGGCTTTGCGCGGCGGGTCACGCTCGCGCCATCGGGTCGGTCAGCACCCGGTGCTCCTCGAGCGCGAAGCGGTCGGTCATGCCGGCGATATAGTCGGCAACGACGCGGGCGCGCAACACCTCCCCGTCCGCCCGCGCCGCCGCGGCGGCCCACTCGCCGGGCATCAGGCCGGGGTCGGCGGTGAACATCTCGAACAGCGCCCGCACCACCCCGGTCGCCTTGGCGCGCATCCGGCGCACCTTGAAGTGCCGGTACATGCGGCGGAACAGGAACGCCTTGATCGCCCCGGTGTCGCTCGCCATGCGCCCCGAGAACGTGATCACCGGCTCGCCCAGCGCCCGCACCGCATCGGCCGAGCCGGGCGCCAGCGCCGCCAGCCGCGCCTTGCTCTCGGCCAGCACGTCGTCGACCATGCACCCGAACACGCGCCTGAGCGCCTCGTGGCGCCGGCGCACCGGGTCGATTCCGGGCCAGGCGGCGTCCACCCTGGCGACGCAGTCGCCGACCAGCGGCAGCGCCATCGCCTCGTCCGGCGTGAACAGCCCGGCGCGCAGCCCGTCATGCAGGTCGTGGTTGACATAGGCGATGTCGTCCGAAAGCGCCGCCACCTGCGCCTCGGCGCCGGCATGGGTGTGCAGCTCCAGATCGTGGCGGCCCGCGTAGTCGGCGATGGCGAAGGGCAGCGCGTCGCGCGCCGCCTCGCGGTCCGCCAGCAGCGGCCCGTTGTGCTTGGCGATGCCCTCGAGCGTCTCCCAGCTCAGGTTCAGCCCGTCGAACCCGGCATAGTGGCACTCGAGCGCCGTGACGATCTTCAGCGCCTGGGCGTTGTGGTCGAAGCCGCCATAGGGCGCCATGCACTCGGCCAGCGCCTCCTCGCCGGTGTGGCCGAAGGGCGGGTGGCCGAGATCGTGCGCCAGCGCCACCGCCTCGGCCAGGTCCTCGTCGAGGCCGAGCGTGCGCGCCACCGTGCGCGCGATCTGCGCCACCTCGATCGAGTGCGTCAGGCGGGTGCGGTAGTAATCGCCCTCGTGCTCGACGAACACTTGCGTCTTGTGCTTGAGCCGCCGGAACGCCGAGGAGTGGATGATCCGGTCGCGGTCGCGCTGGAACGCCGAGCGGTGGGCGCTCTCGGGCTCGCCGTGCAGCCGCCCGCGGCTCTCAGCGGCGCGGGCCGCGTAGGGCGCGAGATGTGCCTCGTCCATGTGGCGCCCCTTGTCTGGCGGGCTCGCGTGGATACATTGGTGGCGTGACGGCCCCGGCGCCGCTTATAGCCGATTCGCCGGGTAATGCAGCCGGAGGAGACCATGGAGCTCAGCGTCCCCGTGAAGGTTACCGAGCGCGCCTTCCAGCGCCTCGCCGAGATCGCCGAGGCGTCGGGCGAGCCGAAGGCGTTGCGCGTGGCGGTGCTGGGCGGCGGCTGCTCGGGCTTCTCCTACGAGTTCGGGCTCGAGGACGCGCCCGCCGAGGACGACACGGTGATCGAGGGCTGTGGCCAGCGCGTGCTGGTCGACCCCGAGTCGCTGCCCTTCCTCGCCGGCTCGGTGATCGACTTCAAGGAGGAGCTGATCGGCGCGCGCTTCCACGTCCAGAACCCCAACGCCACCGCGACCTGCGGCTGCGGCACCAGCTTCTCGATCTGAGC
>DATKCQ010000006.1:0-5457 GCA_035513135.1 Thermohalobaculum sp. | reverse complement strand
ACAACGCCTCGGCCGGCGCGGCGCTCGCCGCCGCGATGGCGGCGCTCGGCGCGCGCGACCCGGCGCCGCTGTGGCTGATTACGGGCATGCTCGACACCAAGGCGGCCGAGGACTTCCTGCGCCCCTTCGCGCCGCTCGCCGCGGGCGCCATCACCGTCGGCATCCCCGACACCGCCGCGGCGATCCCGGCCGATGTGCTGGCCCGGCGAGCCCACGCCGCCGGCCTCGCCGCCCGCCCGGCGGCGAGCGTCGCGCAGGCCCTCGACGCGATCCTCGCCGAGGCGCCGGCGGCCCCGCTGCGCGTGCTGATCTGCGGCTCGCTCTACCTCGCCGGGGCGGTGCTCAGGGAGAACGGCTGAGGCCCGTTGCCCGCGTGTCCCTCCCCGCACCGGAACCGCGCGGCGCCTTCGCGCCAAGCGGGCATCAGGCGGCGCGGCGCACGATGCGCTCGATGCGCGACCAGAACGTCTCGACCAGCACCGAGCCGGAGACGACGAGGATCGCCAGCACCTGCAGCGCGGTGGGATACTGGGTGAGCACGAGGATGGCGAGCAGCGCCGCGATCACCGGCTTGAGGAAGAAGAGATAGCTCGCCCGCGTGATGTCGGGCGCCGCCGAGAGCCCGCCGAACCAGCAGACCTGGGTGATCGTGGTGTTCCACAGCCCCAGCACCAGCAGCCACCAGCCGGGATTGACGCCGAGGCTGCGCTCCGACGGCGCGCGGTTCCGGGCGGCACGCATTCACGGAGACGGCGGTGGCCCACTTCGAGATCGACGGCGGGAATGCGCTCTTCTATCTGCACACGGCCCCGGCCCGCGCGGGCGCCCCGACCTTCGTGTTCGTCAACGCGCTCACCGGCTCGACCGGGCACTGGGAGGCCGCCGTCGCCCCGGCTCTGCGCGCGCCGGGCTTCGGCACGCTGAGCTACGACTTCCGCGGCCAGGCCGAGAGCCGCTTCGCGCCGGGCACCGCGCTGACCCCGGCGCTGATCGTCGCGGACCTGCAGCGCCTGCTGGCCGGGCTGGCGCCCCGGCGCCCGGTCCTCGCCGGCCTCTCGATCGGCGGCCTGTTCGCGGCGCAGGCGATTCTCGCGGGCGCGGCGGCCAGCGGACTCGTGCTGCTCAACACGCTGCGCGAGATCGGCCCGCGCGTCGCATGGGTGAACGACGCCCTGCCCGCCCTGGCCGCGCATGGCGGGGTGGAGCTGTTCCTCGACGCGCTGTTCCCGCTGATCGTCAACCAGGAATTCGCGGCCGAGGCCCGGCCGAACTTCCTCAAGGGCGGCTACCGGCCGATGGACCCCGATCACCCACACCTCGACTTGATGCGCCACGCGGTCGAGGCCGACTGGGCGATCGACTCTCACCGGCCTCGTGCGTGCCGCCCGGGCAGCGCTCGCGCGTCACGGCTAGCGCCGGGCCCCGCCCGGCGCAATTGGGCGGCCGGGGGACGGCCGCGAATATCAGGGCGGTGATGGCGCGGGCGCACCGCGCCCTCTTGAGTCGCGGCCGGGCTTGGCGCAGGTTGCGGCGGGCAACGGTGAGGAGGCGACGGCGATGGCCAGGGCGATCCGGACGTATTTCGACGGCGGCTGGCACGAGGGGAACCTGCCGATCCTCGGCGTGGCCGACCATGCCACCTGGCTCGGCTCGATGGTGTTCGACGGGGCGCGCGCCTTCGAGGGGGTGACGCCCGACCTCGAGCGCCACTGCGCGCGCTGCGTCGAGTCGACCCGGCGCATGGGGCTGGTCCCGCCGGTGGATGTCGAGGAGCTGACCGGCATCGCGCGCGAGGGCGTGGGGAAGTTTCCGCCCGGCACGCCGCTCTACATCCGGCCGATGATGTGGGCGACCGGCGGGCTCGAGCACATGGTGCCGCCGGACCCCGAGTCGACCCGCTTCGCGGTGATGCTGGAGGAGCGGCCGATGCCCGAGCCGCGCGGCTTCTCGATCACCCGCACGCAGTTCCGCCGGCCGACCATCGAGACCATGCCGGTCGACGTGAAGGCGGGCTGCCTCTACCCCAACAACGCCCGGATGCTGCGCGAGGCCAAGGCGAAGGGCTTCGACAACGCCATCGTGCAGGACCTGCTGGGCAACGTCGCCGAGACCGCGACGTCGAACATCTTCATGGCGCGCGACGGCGAGGTGCTGACCCCGATCCCCACGGGCTGCTTCCTCAACGGCATCACGCGCCAGCGGGTGATCACGTTGCTGCGCGATGACGGCGTGAGCGTGCACGAGACCATCCTGACGCTCGCCGACTTCGAGGCGGCGGACGAGATCTTCTCCACCGGCAACGCCGGCAAGGTGCAGCCCGTCACGCGCTACGAGGACCGGCACCTGCAGATCGGCCCGATGGCGCGCCGGGCGCGCGAGCTCTACTGGGACTTCGCGCACAGCCGTTGAGGATTGCACGGCGAGGGTCGCGCGCTGTGGGTTGCGCGGGGCGTGACGGCGTATTACGCTGTCACCTCGTATCATACCGCATAATACGAGGTCATGCGATGAGCAAGGTGACGCTCTCGTTCCGCACCGAGGCGGAGGCGCGCGATCGGCTCGACCGGCTGGCCGCGGCGCTCAGGCGCGACCGCAGCTTCCTGATCAACGAGGCGATCGAGCAGTATCTCGCGCTGCTCGACTGGCAGGAGGCGCAGATCCGCGCCGGCATCGAGGAGGCGGACCGGGGCGCGTTGGTGCCGCATGAGGACGTCGCCGAGTGGATGCGCTCGCTCGGCACCGATAACCCGCTGCCGCGACCCGAACCGCACCGCCGATGAGGATCGGCTGGTCGCCGCGTGCGGTCCGGCACCTCGAGGCGGCGCGGGCCTATATCGCCCGGGACAACCCGGCGGCTGCCACGGCGGTAACGCAGCGGATCATCGCTCAGGTCGAGCGGCTGGTGGGGTTCTCGCCCGGCATCGGCCGGGCGGGCCGGATCGCCGGGACGCGCGAACTGGTAATCACGCGCACACCCTACGTCGTGGTCTACCGGGTCGCGCAGGACGAGGTGCAGGTGCTCGCCGTGATCCACCAGGCGAGGGCCTGGCCGGAGAGCCTGTGAGGCACGGCGCGCGGCGGGTTGAAATCCGCTCTACACCCCGTGCGCCGCATCCGCGAGCGACTTGACGAAGGCGAGGATATCGGCGGGCGGCTCGCCCCGGCCGATGCGCTCGACGATGGCCGTGCCGACCACCACGCCGTCGGCGACCCGGGCGATGGCGGCGGCCGACTCGGGCGTCCTGATGCCGAAGCCGACGCAGACGGGCAGCTCGGTGGCGCGCTTGATGCGCGCGACCTCCGGGCCGACCGCGGCGGCCTGGGCGGCCGCCGCGCCGGTGATGCCGGTGATCGAGACGTAGTAGAGGAACCCCGAGGTGTTCTCGAGCACCTTGGGCAGGCGGCGGACGTCGGTGGTCGGCGTGGCGAGGCGGATGAAGTGCAGCCCGGCGCGGGTGGCGGGCAGGCACAGCTCGTCGTCCTCCTCGGGCGGCAGGTCGACGATGATCAGCCCGTCGACGCCGGCCTCGCGGGCCTCGGCGAGGAAGCGCTCGACCCCCATCGAATGGATCGGGTTGTAGTAGCCCATCAGGACGACCGGCGTCTCGGCGTCGCCCGCGCGCAAGGCGCGGACCATGGCGAGCGTCCTGGCCATGGTCTGCCCGGCGGCGAGCGCCCGCTGGCCGGCGAGCTGGATCGCGGGACCGTCCGCCATCGGGTCGGTGAAGGGGATGCCGAGCTCGACGACGTCGACGCCCGCCGCGGGCAGCCCGCGAACGATCTCGAGGCTGCGCTCGTAGTCCGGGTCGCCGGCCATGACGTACGCGACGAAGGCGCGGCGGCCCTCGGCGCGCAGCCTGGCGAAGCGTTGCTCGATGCGCGACATTCCCCCCCTCCCCCACCCTCCCCCACGAGGGGGGAGGGGGACCGCGGCGCGATCCGCCTCGCCGTGCCGGCGGCCGGGTTCGTGCCGTTCCGTCTCCCGGTCAGCTGCCTTCCTTGCGGAAGTACTTCTTCTCGCGCGGCTTGCCGTCCCAGCCGGTGCGGCGCGGGCGCTCGTCGGCGCCGCGCTCGGCCGCGGCGCGGGGCGGCTTGCGCGGGCCGTCGCGGCTGGCCGCGCGCTCCTCCTCGCGGTATTCCCACTTGTTGAGCAGCCGCTCGTCGAAGCTGTCGCGGCCGATCACGCCCTCGTGGCACCAGACGCAGGCGACGCCCGCCTCGGCGAGCTCCTCGACCACCATGCGCATCGAGCCCGACTTCAGGACCACCAGGTCCCCGATGGAAAACTTTGACACGTCCGTCCCTTCACATCTCGGCGCCCAGCGCCTCGGCCACGGTGTAGATGTCCTTGTCGCCCCGGCCGCACATGTTCATGACGATGAGATGGTCGCGCGGCAGTCCGGGCGCGATCTTCGCCACATGGGCCAGCGCGTGGGCCGGTTCAAGGGCGGGGATGATGCCCTCGGTGACGCAGGAGAGCCTGAACGCCTCGAGCGCCTCACGGTCGGTGATGCTGACATACGCGACCCGGCCTGAATCGTGCAGCCACGAATGCTCGGGGCCGACGCCCGGGTAGTCGAGCCCGGCCGAGATCGAGTGGCCCTCGAGCACCTGCCCATCGTCGTCCTGCAACAGGTAGGTGCGGTTGCCGTGCAGCACGCCGGGCCGCCCGCCGGTGAGACTGGCGCAGTGCTCCATGCGCTCGTCGACGCCGTGGCCGCCCGCCTCGACGCCGATCATGCGAACCTGCCTGTCGTCGAGGAACGGGTGGAACAGCCCCATGGCGTTCGAGCCGCCGCCGATGCAGGCGACGAGCGTGTCGGGCAGCCGCCCCTCGGCGGCCTGCATCTGCTCGCGGGTCTCGCGTCCGATGATCGACTGGAACTCGCGCACCAGCTCCGGGTAGGGGTGCGGGCCCGCCACCGTGCCGATGCAGTAATAGGTGTCGCGCACGTTGGTCACCCAGTCGCGCAGCGCCTCGTTCATCGCGTCCTTGAGGGTGCGCGAGCCGCTCTCGACGGGGATGACCCTCGCGCCGAGGAGCTCCATGCGCAGGACGTTCGGGGCCTGACGGCGGACGTCCTCGGCGCCCATGAAGACGTCGCAGCGCAGGCCCATGAGCGCGCAGGCGGTGGCGGTGGCGACGCCGTGCTGGCCGGCGCCGGTCTCGGCGATGACGCGAGGCTTGCCCATGCGCGCGGCGAGGAGGACCTGGCCGACGGTGTTGTTCACCTTGTGCGCGCCGGTGTGGCAGAGGTCCTCGCGCTTGAGCCAGATGCGGGCGCCGACCTCGCGCGAGAGGTTCGCCGCGAAGAAGAGCGGCGTGGGGCGGCCGACCCAGCGCGCGAGGAGCTCGAGACGGCGGTGCTCGAAGGCGGCGTCGGCGCGGGCCTCGGCGTACGCCGCAGCCAGCTCGTCGAGCGCCGGGATCAGCGTCTCCGCGACGAAGCGACCGCC
>DATKCQ010000005.1:0-15416 GCA_035513135.1 Thermohalobaculum sp. | reverse complement strand
ATCATCGGCTTCGTGGCGCCTGGCATCGCCGAGCTGCTCGCTCTCCGCCCCGAGGGGAGCTCGATGATAGGCGCCATCCTCGGGCTGACCGCGCGGCCGCTGATCGAGGCATTGATGCAGCTCGCCCGCAGCCTGCGCCAGGACGTGATCTCCGTTCTGCGCGCATGGATCAGCCGCCGCTGGGACTGATCGCGGCGTCTCGCACCCACCAAGCCCGCTAACCCGGCCCGCCCTCGTGGCAGGCTTTTCCGTTCTGGAGGACCATTATGACCACAACCTTCTACGACCATTGGCGCGAGGTGCCCGAGGGCGCCTGGCGGTGGAAGAACTTCTCGCCGGCCGAGATCGCCTGCCGCGGGACGGGGAAGCTGCTCGTCAACGAGGTCGCGCTCGACCGGCTGCAGGCGCTGCGGGACCGACTCGGCAAGCCCTTCCTCGTCCGCTCGGCGTATCGCAGCCCCGAGCACAACCGCGCCGTCGGCGGCGCGAAGCGCTCGAAACACATGGAGGGCACCGCCTTCGACATCGCCATGTCGAACCACGACCCGGTGGCCTTCGAGGCGGCGGCCGCGGGGCGGGCTTCCTCGGCTTCGGCTTCTATCCGCGCTCGGACTTCATCCACATCGACCTCGGGCCGAAGCGGGAATGGGGCGAGCGCTTCGCGCCGCGGCCGACGAGGTTTGCCGTCGAGACGCCGCCTGCGCGCGGTGCTGCTCACGTATGGCAGGAAATGGTCGCCTCGCCGCTCTTGATCAACACGGATACTCCGCTGTCGAGGCGAGCATGACCGTCCATTCACGGGATCAGGACATCCTGCCATCCGAGAACTTCGCATTTCATCACTCTCGCGTCGTCCCAGACAGTGTCTCGATCATAATCAATGAGCGCGTATGCTGGGCGGCCCTTGAACCACCCCTGATCGTGTGGCGAGGCCAGCCTGGCTGATGGCGGCAATGCGCCCGCGAGATCGCCATGCGTCGAGAGGAGGAAGCACTCCCCTCTTCGCTCCTGTGCGACCGTCTGAAGGTCAGCACCCTGAAGCCGCCCACCCTTCTTCTCGTTTAGCAGACTATTGACGCTGATCTCGGATGTCCGCGTAAGCCTTCGAATCACGTCTGCGAAAAGAACGACGGTCTCGATGCATCTCGCGTGGGGCGAACTAACAATCCAATCGATAGTGATGCGGCCGTCATCCAACTCGGGAGCCAAACCCGGCAGGATGGAGAGAAATCTCGCGCCGGCTTTCTCAACATCGGCGCGCCCCTGCTCAGTCAGAGCGCGGAAAGCCTCGCGCGGCTCAACAGTGCGGGCGTCACCATGAGTGATACAGATCAGGAACATCTTGGCCTCGTTACCGTGCTACAATTCAAACGAATCCAACGCAATTGGATGCGGGAAGTCTCGCACAGCAATCGGCGCCGTTCAACGGTCCACCCCTTCCATATAAATAGCGTATGATCTGTCCGATTCAGGTAGCGCGCGAAGTGTCCGGTCCTGAATGCCTCGGAGAGGTCATGGAGGGGGATGGATGGGCCGGGCGCGGGTGCTGGGGAGAACCGCAGCGGTCTCGTCGTCGATGCCGAGCTGACGCGGGCCACCGGCACGGCCGAGCGGCTCGCCGCCCTTGCGATGCTCGAGGGCGTCGCCCGCGACACCGGACGGCGCGTCACCATCGGCGCCGACAAGAGCTACGACACGGCCGACTTCGTCATGGAGGTGCGCGAGCTCAATGCGGTGCCGCATGTCGCGCACAAACCCGGCGAGGCGCCTGTCGCGCTCCAGCAAGGCGGGTCGCTGACGCCGCGCCATGTAGGCGCCGTCGGCCACCTGGGCCGAATAGCGCCCGGTGTCCAGCGCGTTGCGCTTGAGTTCCCGGCTGATCGTCGAGGCCGCCCGGCCGATCGCCGCCGCGACCGCTCGCATCGAGTGCCCGGTGGCACGCAGCACCGCGATCTCCTCCCTATCTTCCCGCGTCAGGTGGCGGTAGAATCCCATGGCAACACTCCTTCGGTCTCACCAACCAACCGGTATCATACCGGTCGAGGGGTGTTGCACTTCAAACTGGAATCCCAGAGGGCTCGCGATGAGGTCTGGGAGTTTGAGGTCTCCGGCCGCAAGTAGTGCAGTCATGGCTCGGCTACCGGATCCGCCAGCGCGCCGGCAAGAAGTCCTCGCCCCACGACGCCATCCGCCCCGAACGCTGGACGCCGCGCTTGACCGGCGACTGCTTCACAGCGGCGGAGCTGCCGGAGCCAACCGAGGAGGAGCGGAGGCCGCCCAGGGCCAGTGTCCAGGTAGCGGAGCAGGCCAGCCTGTTCGAGGAGACCGACCAAGTGACCGTATCTACTTGTTCAGCTACGAGTTTCATGGGGCTAGATGGTCTTTAGAGGTCCCCGCGAAATCCGAAGCCGAGGCTCAGTACCGACTTCAGAGCATGGCCCGCGCCCAGCTGGACGGTGAGGTCAAGTTCAGGGTCGGGGTGTTCTACTGCCGCAACCCCAACGAGTCGAGGTCCTGTGGATATCTTGTGGGTCAGGGCCTCAGCGCCACAGCGGCTAGTGCCTATGCCGCCCGCTGCCAAACGAGGAGCAAATGAGGTTGGCGGCCTCTGCAACGCGGGGTCGGACGCGATGCTTGAGATGGCGCTTCGGGCTACGGGCCGGAGCGGGCGACAACATCTTCTCCTTCGACGACATGCACGTTACGGAGAAGTGGACCAACAGCTCGGGCGAGGCGCAGTTGCGCTCCCTTCGCACCGCCGCCGACCGCATCCTGAACGGAAACGAGGAGGCGATTGTTGAGGCAGAGACGTGTCACCAGAGCAATGCAAGATGGCCCGCGCGGGGCTCGGCCTGGGCGTTCGCGACCTGGCCGCGATGGCGAAGGTATCCACCAACACCGCCACCCGGTTTGAGCGAGGCGAGAAGCTGGGCCAGCGCACCCTCGACGCCATCCGCCAGGCGCTCGAGGCGGCAGGCGCGGCGGCTTGTGGGGCTGGGGGCACGCTTTATTTGAAACCCATTGGCTGTGTGCATGGTAGGAGGGTTGAAGAACCGATCCACAATTCTCTTAAATAACAATATGTTAGAAGATTATTATGGCGGAAGGGGAGGGATTCGAACCCCCGGAGCCTTGCGGCTCAACGGTTTTCAAGACCGCCGCATTCGACCGCTCTGCCACCCTTCCGGCGCGACGAGACATAACCACGGGTCGCCGACCGTTCCAGTCCCGCCGGGCGGGGCGGGCGTCCCGGGCGCGCGGCGGCGGGGCCGGACGCAGTTGTGCCTTGCACCCGCGCGCCGGCCTGGCTTACCCAAGGTTGGTCGGCGAGTGGCCGGCGAGTGGCCGGCGAGTGGCCGGCCGGGACCCGGACGAATGGCCCGCCGGACCGGCCGCGCGCCCGGCGGAAAGCGCCGGCACCGGGTGGCCGGAGATCCGCGCCGGCGCGGAAAGGCTGAGGTGACATGCTGAACCGATTCCTCGCACACGCGATCATCCTCGCTCTCGTCGGGTTCGCCGTCCTCGCCGTGCCTGCGGGCGCCCGGGGCCAGACGACCCAGACGACCCAGACGACCCAGACGACCCCTGCGAAGGCGGCGATCGTGCTCGACATGACCTCCGGCGCGGTGCTGCTCGAGAAGGACGCCGACACGCCGCTGCCGCCCGCCTCGATGTCCAAGCTGATGACGCTCGAGGTTGTGTTCGACGCGCTCGCCAAGGGCCGCCTCGCGCTCGAGGACGAGTTCCGCGTGTCCGAGCGCGCAGCCGCGATGGGCGGCTCGAAGATGTTCATCCGGTCGGGCGGGCTGGTCAGCGTCGCCGACCTCCTGCGCGGCGTCATCGTGCAGTCGGGCAACGACTCGGCGGTGGCGCTGGCCGAGGCGATATCGGGCACCGAGGAGGCCTTCGCCCAGCTGATGAACCAGCGCGCCCGCGAGCTCGGGCTGACCGACACCCACCTGACCAACGCCACCGGCTGGCCCGACCCCGAGCACCGCATGTCCGTGCGCGACCTCGCCCGGCTCTCGGAGCACATCATCCGCGACTATCCCGACTACTACCCGATCTTCGCCGAGACCGAGTTCACCTGGGCCGACATCACCCAGCGCAACCGCAACCCGCTGTTCGATTCTGGGCTCGGCGCCGACGGGCTCAAGACCGGGCACACCGAGGAGGCGGGATATGGGCTGGCGGCCTCGGCCAGGCGCGGCGAGCGGCGCATCATCGTGGTGATCGCCGGGCTCGAGAGCGCGGGCCAGCGCCGCCAGGAGGCCGAGCGCCTGCTTAACTGGGCCTTCCGCGCCTTCGACACGGTGCGCCTCTACGAGGCCGGCGTGCCGGTGGCCGAGGCCGAGACCTGGCTCGGCGCGGCCGGCCGGGTGGCGCTGGTGCCGGCGCGCGACCTGGTGGTCACGGTGCCGCAGGGCATGCTGGAGCGCGCCGAGATCCGGGCGCATTTCCGCGAGCCGGTGCTGGCGCCGGTCGCGGCGGGCGCCGAGCTCGGCCGGCTCGAGGCGGTGCTGCCCGAGGTACAGCCGGTCTCGGTGCCCCTGATCGCCGCCGAAGCGGTCGGCGAGGGCGGCATCCGGGCAAGGCTGGAGGCGGCGGCGCGGCTGCTGCTCGGGCGCGTGCTCGCCAGCCTCGGGGGCTGAGCGGGCATGGGCAAGGGGGCGTTCCTGACGCTGGAGGGGATCGACGGCACAGGCAAGACCACCCAGGCGCGGCTGCTTGCGCAGCGCCTGCGCGGCGCGGGCCGCGAGGTGGTCGAGACCCGCGAGCCCGGCGGCGCGCCGGGCGCCGAGCAGATCCGCCGCCTGGTGGTCGAGGGCGCGCCCGGCCGCTGGTCGGCGGTGACCGAGGCGCTGCTATTCACCGCCGCCCGGCGCGACCACGTGGAGCGGGTGGTCGCCCCGGCGCTCGGGCGCGGCGCGGTGGTGATCTGCGACCGCTACGTGGACTCCACCCGCGCCTACCAGGGCGAGGGCGAAGGCCGGGCGCTGGTCGACCGGCTGCACGACCTCGCCATCGGCCTCGACCCCGACCTCACGCTGGTCCTCGACATGGACCCGGCGGCTGCGCTGTCCCGCGCCGAGGGACGCACGACCCAGCCCGGCGAGGACCGCTTCGAGCGCAAGGGCGCCGCCTTCCAGTTCCGGCTGCGCGCCGCCTTCCAGGCCATCGCCGCCGCCGAGCCGGACCGCTGCGCGGTGATCGACGCCGACCGCCCGGCGCCCGAGGTGGCCGAGGCGGTCTGGGCGGCCGCCGCGCCCCGGCTGGGCCTCGCCTGAGCCGATGAGCGAGGAGGCCCCCGAGCCCGACCGCGTCGCCGGCCACCCGCACCCGCGCGAGACCCGGGCGCTGCACGGCCAGGCGGCGGCCGAGCGCGCCTTCCTCGCCGCCTGGGCCGAGGGGCGGCTGCCGCATGGCTGGCTGCTGCGCGGCCCGCGCGGGGTGGGCAAGGCGACGCTCGCCTACCGCATCGCGCGGGCGCTGATCGCCGGGGGGCCGGGCGGCCTCGCCGACGCCGTCCCGGCGAGCCTCGACCCGCCCGAGGGCTGCAAGGTCGCCGCGCGCATCCGCGCCCAGGCCGAGCCGCGGCTGCGCGTGCTGCGCCGCACGGTTAACGAGAAGACCGGGCGGCTGCGCACCCAGATCCTCGTCGATGACGTGCGCGCGGTGCGGCGCTTCCTGTCGCTCTCGATTCCCGATGGCGGCTGGCGCGCGGTGATCGCCGACCCGGCCGACGAGATGAACGCGTCGGCCGCCAACGCGCTGCTCAAGGTGCTCGAGGAGCCGCCCGTGCGGACCGCGCTCATGCTGGTGGCGCACGTGCCGTCGCGGCTGCTGCCGACGATCCGCTCGCGCTGCCGCAATCTGGATCTGCGCCCGCTCGGCCCGGCCGACCTGGCCGCGGCGCTGGCCGGAACCGGCGTCGAGGTCGGCCCCGACGAGGCCGCGACCCTCGCCGTCCTCGCCGGCGGCTCGGTCGGCGAGGCGCTGCGCCTGGCGGCGGGGGGCGGCGTCGCGCTCTATGGCCGCATCGTCGGGGCGCTCGGCGAGGGGCGCGGCATCGACCGCGCCCGCATGGTGGCGCTGGCCGACGAGGCCGGGCGGCGCGGCGCCGAAGAGCTCTACGCGCTGGCCGGCCGGCTGATCCTGACGCTCGTCGGCCGCCTCGCCCGCCACGGCGTCGCCGAGGTCGAGAGCCCCGAGGCCGCCCCCGGCGAGGCCGCGCTGATGGCCGCCGTCGCCCGCAGCCCCGCCCAGGCCGCGCTGTGGGCCGAGGCGTCGGCGCGCGTCGGCGCGGCCCTCTCCCACGCAAGGGCGGTCAACCTTGACCCGGGCCTGACGATCATCGATACGTTCCTCGATCTCGACGCCACGCTGGCGCGGGCGCGCGAGGCAGGCTGAAACCCGAGCGAGCGAGGCTGCGCCGGCCATGACCGCCCCCCGGCTGGTCGATTCCCACTGCCACCTGGACTTCCCGCAGCTCCGGGGCGAGCTGGGCGAGATGGTCGCCCGCGCCCGTGCCGCCGGCGTCACCCGCATGGTGACGATCTGCACCCGGCTGCGCCGGGAGGCGGACGTGCGCGCCATCGCCGAGGCGCACGAGGGCGTGTTCTACGCCGCCGGCACCCACCCGATGCAGGTGGCGGAGGAGCCGATGGCCAGCGTCGAGGAGCTGGTCGCCATCGCCGGGCATCCGCTGATGGTCGGCATCGGCGAGAGCGGTCTCGATTATCACTACACGCGCGAGTCCATGGCCGCCCAGCAGGAAAGCCTGCGCGTCCACATCGAGGCGGCGCGCCGCACCGGCCTGCCGCTGATCATCCACGCCCGCGATGCCGACGCCGACATGGGGCGCATCCTTGCCGAGGAGCACCGCGCCGGACCGTTCGCGTGCGTCATGCACTGCTTCTCCTCGGGCCGGGCGCTGGCCGAGACGGCGCTGGAGCTGGGGTTCTACCTCTCGATGTCGGGCATCGCCGCGTTCCCGAAGTCCACGGAGCTGCGCGAGATCTTCGCCGCCGCGCCGCTCGAGCGCATCCTGGTCGAAACCGACAGCCCCTATCTGGCGCCGCCGCCGCACCGCGGCCGGCGCTGCGAGCCGGCCTATGTGGCGCTGACCGCGCGGGCCGGCGCGGCGACCTTCGCCCTGCCCTACGCGGCGTTTTGCGCCGCCACCACGGCCAATTTCGAGCGGCTGTTCAGCAAGGCCGCCGGGGCCGGCTGATGGCGGACCGGCTGCGCATCACCCTGCTCGGCACCGGCTCCTCGGGCGGCGTGCCGCGCATCGGCGCGGAGGGCCCCAACTGGGGCGCCTGCGACCCTTCGAACCCGAGGAACCGCCGGCGCCGCTGCGCGCTGCTGGTCCAGCGCATCCGGGCCGCGGGCCGCACCTCGGTGCTGATCGACGCCGGCCCCGACATCCGCGAGCAGCTGATCGAGGCGCGCGCCGGCCATCTCGACGCGGTGATCTTCAGCCACGACCACGCCGACCACGTGCACGGCATCGACGACCTGCGCATGGTGGTGTTCAACCGCCGCGCGCGGCTGCCCGCCTGGATGGACGCGGCCACCGAGGACACGCTGCGCCGGCGCTTCGGCTACGTCTTCGAGACCCCGCCGGGCTCCAACTACCCGCCGCTGCTCGATGCCTTTCGCATCGAAGGACCGTTCGAGATCGCCGGCGCCGGCGGCCCGCTGGCGTTCCGCCCGTTCCACGTGCCGCACGGCGAGATCGAGGCGCTGGGGTTCCGCATCGGCCCGCTGGTCTACAACCCCGACATCAAGGAGATGACCGCGCAGGCCTGGACCATGCTGGAAGGCGCCGAGTGCTGGATCCTCGACGCCCTGCGCCACACCGCCCATGTCAGCCACGTCAACGTCGAGACGGCGCTGGAATGGATTGCCCGCGCCAACCCGCCGCGCGCCTATCTGACCAACATGCACATCGACCTCGATTACGCCGCCCTCGACGCCATGACGCCCGAGCACGTGCATCCCGCACATGACGGGCTGGTGCTGGAATTTTCGCTCTGAGGCGGGCGCGGCGGGCCTGTGCACATGTGCGCAGGTGCTCAAGTGTTTGTCTTTGCAAGCGTTCCCATTCTGATACAGGTGAAATTACCCCACGGGGAACGGTCGAGCCAGGGGGCAAACGCATGCGTCACCCCGCGCAGGCGGGGGTGTCCGGCCGCGTTGACGTCCCGGCCGCGCGCTACTCCGCTGCCTGGGGCACCGTCTCGCCGGCGCGGAACCGCTCGAGCAGCGCCTCGCGCTCGGCCGCGGCGCGCTCGGCGTTGGCGCGCTTCACGTGCCCGAAGCCGCGCACCTTGAGGGGCAGGCGGGCGAGTTCCGTCGCAAGCCGCGCGTTGCGCGGGTCGAGCCCGCCCAGGAGCTCGCCGATCAGGGCCTGGTAGTCGCGGATCATCCGGCGCTCCATGCGCCGCTCGGCGCTGTAGCCGAACGGGTCGAGGGGCGTCGCGCGCAGGAAACGCAGGCGCGCCAGGGCCCCGAACACGCGGCCCATCCACGGCCCGAACTCGGTCTTGACCGGCCGGCCCTCGGAATCCTTGCGCCCCAGGATCGGCGGAGCCAGGTGGTAGGTCACCCGCCGCACGCCGTCGAACGCCTCGCCCAGCGCCGCGTCCAGCGTCTCGGCGTGCAGCCGCGCCACCTCGTATTCGTCCTTGTAGGCGAGCAGCTTGAAGTAACCCTCGGCCACCGCCTCGGCGAAGCCGCTGACGCCGACCGCCTCCTCCTTGTCGCGCGCGTGGCGCACGAAGTTGCGGTAGCGCCGGGCCAGCCGCCTGCCCTGGTAGCCGATGAGGAACTCGGCGCGGCGCTCGATCTTGTGCTCGAGCGTCTCCGCGGCCGGCGCCTCCGTGGCCGCCGCGGTCTTCGCGTCGTCGGGATGCGCCACCGCCCAGCGCCCGATCTCGAAGGCGCGCAGGTTGCCCTCGACCCCGGCGCCGTTGAGCTCGATCGCCTTTCTCAGCGCCGCGGCCGAAAGCGGCACCGCGCCCGCCTGCCAGGCGGCGCCGAGCAGCAGCACGTTGGCGTAGATGGCGTCGCCCAGCAGGCGCTCGGCGAGCTCGGTGGCGTCCACCATGCCGAGCGCCCCGGCGCCGATCCGCCGCTCGACGGCCAGCCTGAGCGCCTGCATGGGCAGGTGGAACTCGGTGTTGTGGGTGAACTCGCCGGTCGGGATCTCGTGGCTGTTGCAGACCACGCGCGTGCGGCCGCGCTCCATCTTGGCGATCGAGGCGGGCGCCGCCGTCACCACCATGTCGCCGCCGATCACCGCGTCGGCCTCGCCGAGCCCGATGCGGATCGCCTTGATGTCCTCGGGCATCGGCGCCACGCGGCAGTGGATGGTCACCGCGCCGCCCTTCTGGGCGAGCCCGGCCATCTGCATCTCGCTGGCGCCCTTGCCCTCCAGATGCGCCGCCATCGAGATCAGCGCCCCCACGGTCACCACGCCGGTGCCGCCGACCCCGGTGACCAGGATGTTCCAGGGCCGCTCGAGCGCGGGCACCTTTGGGTCGGGCAGATCGGGCAGGGCGAAGTCGGCGGTGGCCTTCGCCCTGGGCACCGCGCCCTCGACGGTGACGAAGCTCGGGCAGAAGCCCTTGAGGCAGGAGAAGTCCTTGTTGCAGGCCGACTGGTCGATCTCGCGCTTCCTGCCGAACGGCGTCTCGAGCGGCAGGATCGCCACGCAGTTCGACTTGACGCCGCAGTCGCCGCAGCCCTCGCAGACCAGCGGGTTGATGAAGACCCGCCGGTCGGGATCCGGGAACTTGCCGCGCTTCCTCCGCCGGCGCTTCTCGGCGGCGCAGGTCTGCACGTAGATCAGCGCGCTGACCCCTTCGACCTCCTGCAACTCGCGCTGCACGGGGGCGAGCTTCTCGCGCTCGAATACCGCGACGCCGGCGGGGAACTCGGGCTGCGCCTCCTTCTCGTCGACCACCGCGACCACGCGCTTGACGCCCGCGGCCATCACCTCGCGGGCGATCCGGTCGGGCGTCAGCCCGCCCTCGTGGGCCTGGCCGCCGGTCATCGCCACGGCGTCGTTGTAGAGGATCTTGAAGGTGATGTTGGTGCCGGCGGCCACCGCGGCGCGGATCGCCATCAGGCCCGAGTGGTTGTAGGTGCCGTCGCCGAGGTTCTGGAAGACGTGGCCGCGCCTGGAGAACGGCTCCTCGCCGATCCAGTTGGCACCCTCGCCGCCCATGTGGGTGAAGCCCTCGGTCTGGCGGTCCATCCACTGCACCATGTAGTGGCAGCCGATGCCGGCATAGGCGCGCCCGCCCTCGGGCACGACGGTCGAGGTGTTGTGCGGGCAGCCGGCGCAGAACCACGGCTTGCGCTCGGCCAGCTCGGGCTGGTTGCCCGCCTCGGCCAGCTCGGCCAGATGCGCCAGCCGCGCCCCGAGCCCGGCCGGCCCGGCGCCCTCGGCCGTCAGCACCCGGCCCAGGCCCCGGCCGATCACCGCCGGGTCGAGGCCGAGCTTGACCGAGAACAGCACCTCGCCCGCCTCGTCCTTCCAGCCGATCACCCGCGGGTGGCCGGGCACGCCGAACAGCACCTCCTTGAGCTGGGTCTCGATGATCGGGCGCTTCTCCTCGACCACCACGATCAGGTCGAGCCCCTCGGCCCACGCGCGCAGGCGCCGGGTCTCGAGCGGCCAGACCATGCCCACCTTGTAGGCGGTCAGGCCGATCTCGCGCGCGACGCCCGCGTCGATCCCCAGCGTCGCGAGCGCGTGAGCCGTGTCGAGCCAGCTCTTGCCCGCCGAGACGATGCCGATGCGCGCCCCGGCCTCGCCCAGCTCGCGCCGGTCCAGCCGGTTCGCCCGGGCGAAGGCCTGCGCCGCGAAGCGCTTGTGGTCGTGCAGCCGCGCCTCCTGCGCCTGCGGCGTGTCGCCGAGCCGGATGTTCAGCCCCTCCGGCGGCATGGCGAAGTCCGACGGAGTCTCGATCGAAAGCCGGTGCGGGTCGCCGTCGACCACGGCGGTCGCCTCGACCGTGTCCTTCATCGACTTTATGCCGACCCAGAGCCCGGAGAACCGGCTGAGCGCCCAGCCAAGGAGCATGTAGTCGATCAGCTCCTGCACGCCCGCCGGGGAGAGCACCGGGATCATGGCGTCCATCATCGCCATCTCGGACTGGTGGCAGGTGGTCGAGCTCTCGCAGGTGTGATCGTCGCCCATCGCCACCAGCACGCCGCCATGCCTGGACGAGCCGGCGAGGTTGGCGTGCCGGAACACGTCGCCGGTGCGGTCGACGCCCGGCCCCTTGCCGTACCATAGGCCGAAGACCCCGTCATACCTGCCCTCGCCGCGCAGCTCGGCCTGCTGGCTGCCCCACAGCGCGGTGGCGGCGAGGTCCTCGTTGAGCCCCGGCTGGAACACCACCTGGTGTTCGGCGAGGAACTTGCCCGCCGCCTGGAAGGTGCCGTCCACCGCGCCCAGCGGCGAGCCGCGGTAGCCGGTGACGTAGCCGGCGGTGTCCAGCCCCGCCGCGCGGTCGCGGACGTGCTGCATCAGCGCGGCGCGCACCAGCGCCTGCGTGCCCGAGAGCAGAACAGGGGTCCTGGAGAGGTCGTAGCGGTCCATTAGGCGGACGTCGCGCAGGTCCATGCCCGGTTTCTCCCAGTGGGTTGGCGCACTCGGCTTAAAGGTAAACGACTATGACCTATCCGGCAAGCGCGTCCCGGCCGCGCGCAAATCCGGCGACGCCCTTCAGAGCGCGCGCACCAGGTGTCCCCCGTCCACCGGCAGCACCACACCGGTAATGTAGGCGCCCCGGTCGCCGAGCAAAAGCTCGAGCGGCCCCTCGAGGTCCTCGAACCGCCCGAAGCGGCCCATCGGCACGCGTTTTCTCAGCTTCTCGCCCTCGGCGCTCTCGAGGAAGTCGCGGTTCATCGCGGTGGGAAAGAACCCGGGCGCCAGCGCGTTCACGCGGATGCCGAGCCGCGCCCATTCCATCGCCAGGGTGCGGGTCAGGTGCGCCACCGCCGCCTTCGAGGTGCAGTAGGCCGCGAGCCCGTGCCCGGTGCCGAGCCCGAGGATCGAGGCGATGTTGACGATCGCCCCGCCCTGCCGCTCGGCCATGGCGCGCGCCGCCGCCTGCGCCACCCGGAAGACGCCCGAGAGGTTGGTGTCGATCACCCGCTGCCAGTCCTCGTCGGGCATCTCCAGCGAGCGTCCCGACCAGGCGATCCCGGCATTGTTGACCAGCCCGTCGAGCCCGCCCAGCGCCTCGGCGGCCGCGGCCACGCCGCGGCGCACCGATTCGGCGTCGGACACGTCCATCGCCACCGGCACCAGCCGGCCCGCGGCCTCGGCCGCCAGCGCCTCGAGCGCCTCGACCCGCCGGGCCGCCGCGGCCACCCGCGCGCCGCGCGCGGCCAGCCACAGCGCCATGTGCGCGCCGAGCCCGCTCGATGCGCCGGTCACCAGAACCCGCTGCCTGTCCATGCCGCCGGCCCCCTCTGCCCGTGTTGCCGTCACCTGATCGAGCTTAGCAGAGACCGCCCGTCCGCCGGAACGCCAATCGGGCGGCGCGGCGGGATTCAAGCTGCCGAGAAAATTTTCGAGTCGATCGCAAAAGAAAACCCAGGCCGGCGTGTTGTCGATGCAGGATCGAGATCAAATTGCGTCATACGGGGGGAGCCGCCGTGAGCAATGCACCGCTTAACCAGTCGACCGGCCTGAACCGCGCAGTGCGTCAGATCGGCGACGGATGGAGCCTTCTCATCGTCTGGGAGGCGCTGAACGGCACCAGCCGGTTCGACAACTTCCAGAACCGGCTGGGCGTCGCCCGCAACATCCTGTCGAGCCGTCTCGTCCGCCTGGTCGAGGAGGGCATCCTGGTCAAGCGTCCGGTGCGCGTCGGCGCGCGGCGGCTCGAGTACCGCCCCACCTCCAGGGCCGAGGCGCTGCGCCCGGCGCTCGAGATGATCGAGAGCTGGGGCCGCACCGGCTTGACGAACGGCGCCGAGGCGAGCGAAGCCGCGTCCAAGGGTGTCTCCAATGGGGTCTCCAACCGGGCCTCCAACCGGGCCTCCAACCGGGGCTCCAACGGCGTGGCCGCGGGGGCGCCGCTGAACGGCCGCGCCTTTACCGAGATCCGCCACTGACCCTTCAGCGATAGCGGGCCAGCACCGACGCCGCGGTGTCGAGCGCGACCGCCTGGGCGCTGAGCTCCCGCGCGGCGCGGTCGCAGTTCTGCCGCGATTCGGGATAGCCATCGGCGCAGCGCACGTTCAACCGCAGCGTCGCCCGCTGTGCCCGCGCCTCCGCCTTGAACCGGTCGAAGTTGCCCGATATCTGGGCGTTGGCGATGCCGTCGATCACCTGGGCGCAGGACACGCCCTGGCCGCGCAGCGCCAGCGCCAGCGCCCGCCCGGCATCCGGCGCGAGGCACAGCTTCCAGATCACGTCGAGCTGCACCGCCGGGAACAGCCGCATCAGCGTGCGAAAGCGCTCGGGCAGCGAGAGATAGCCGTTGCGCACGCCCACCGGCGCCCAGAACTCGTAGGACGCGAGAAAGCTGTTGGCGGTGATGCGCTCGCGCGCGTGCTCCGGCGCGGCGGCGAAGTCGGGGCCCGGCGCCGGCAGGTCGAGCTCGCCGCGCACGAAATCGAGAAGCCGCCCGGTTTCCGGGTCGAGCCGCCCCTCGGCGTCGAGCGGCACCAGCGCCACCCTGGCGCCGTAGGGCATCGGGTCGACCAGCAGCATCACCCGCCGTCCGTCCATGTTGAGCTGCGTCTCGGCGGACGCGCCGTTGCGCTTGGCCTCGAACTTCTGGGCATTGCCGTGGCGGTCGAAGAAGGTGCCGCGAAAGCCATCGCCGGCCGGCTCGATGCTGATGGAAGCGCCGGTCGCATCGTCGATGCCGTAATACGAGCCGGACAGCCCGGCGGCCAGGGCGGCGAGCGGCGCCAGCGCGATGCCGGCGGCGACCAGCGCCGGCAGCAGCTTCCGCATTTTTATTCGTAGATTCATGTTCGCCCTTATATTGCATGGCAGAGTGCGCGGCCACAGGCGAGAGAGCCGGGCAACGCAGTTGGCTTGCGTGCGGGGTTTGGGGCACGGTTCGGCGCGGAACCGAGTCCGGGGCGGAGATTCGGAATGGACTGGGACAAGCTGAGAATCTTCCACGCGGTGGCCGACGCCGGCAGCCTGACGCATGCGGGCGAGCAACTCAACCTCTCGCAGTCCGCGATCAGCCGGCAGATCCGGGCGCTCGAGGAGCAGCTCCAGTGCACGCTGTTCCACCGCCACGCCCGTGGCCTGCTGCTCACCGAGCAGGGCGAGCTGCTCTACGAGGCGACGCTGACGATGACCAAGCGGCTGAACGCGGCCGCCGCGCGCATCCGCGATTCGAAGGACGAGGTGCACGGCGACCTGCGCGTCACCGCCACCGCCGGGTTCGGCACGCTGTGGCTGGTGCCCAGGCTGCACCGGCTGTTCGAGGCGCACCCGAATCTCTCGGTCAGCCTGATCCTCACCGAGTCGATCCTCGACCTGCCGATGCGCGAGGCCGACGTCGCCATCCGCATGGCCAGCCCGCAGCAGCCCACCCTGATCCGCCGCCCGGTGATGGAGGTGGCGATGCGGCTCTACGCCTCGCAGGACTACGTCGAGCGGGCCGGGATGCCCGCCAGCGTCGACGAGCTCGGCCAGCGCCGGGTGATCTCGTTCAGCCCCAACTCGCCGCAGCCGCACGCGGCGGCCGACTGGCTGGCGCAGCACATCCACCCGCAGCGCTACACCCACCTGATGATCAACAGCTATTTCGGCGTGCTGAAGGCGGCGCTCAGCGGGCTCGGCATCGCCGCGCTGCCCGACTACATCACCCGCGACTACCCCGAGCTGGTCAACATCCTGCCCGCGGAGGCGAGCCCGCCCTTTCCGGTCTACATCGTCTACCCCGAGGAGCTGCGCCGCTCGCAGCGGGTGCTGGCGTTCCGCGACTTCATGGTGCACGAGATCGAGATGTTCAATCGCCGCGAGCAGCCGGCGCCCAGCGTTGCAGCGGACGCATAGCGGCTTTTCCACCCCGCGTCACTCCCGCACCTTGCCGCGTTGCAGCACGGATACTAGATGCTCTCTAGAAGCGTCGCTTCCCGGCGGCGTTTCTGGTTGTGATACCTCCCTGTTGAACTGGCCGGGCCGCAAGGTCCGGCTTTTTTTGGCGATTCCCGCTCGATGCGCAGGGCCGTGCATCCGCTCCGGCGGCCTTTTGGACTGCCTGCGCGGGCCAGAGCCTGACCCCCCTCCCGGCGCGAGGGGGAACGCCCGGCGCCGGTGCCGCGCGCCCCCCTCTCCCGCTGGGAGAGGGGCCGGGGGAGAGGCGGCCGAGGAACGGCGGGCGAAAGCCCCGGGGCCGCGGGCCGGGCGGCCC
>DATKCQ010000004.1:0-55269 GCA_035513135.1 Thermohalobaculum sp. | reverse complement strand
TGCCGACGGTGAAGATGCCGCTGACCGCGGCCACCGCCCCCTGCTTGAAGGCGTCGTAGCTGCCGCGCCAGCTCGCGTGGTGCAGCTCGACCGTTTCGGTCATGCCTGCCGCCTTGAACAGGGACTTGTAGACGCGTGTCGCCGATCCGCCGGCCGGGCCGGTCGAGACCCGCTGGCCCACGAGGTCATCGATCGAGGTGATGTCCGAGTCGGCGCGCACCAGGAGGGTGGGCGACCACACCATGTAGGAGAACATCTGCTCCACCTCGATAGGCTTGCTGTAGGGCGGCAGGCGGTTCATCGCCGGATGCCAGTCGGCGCTGGTGGTCTGGCCGAAGTCGAGCAGGCCCTCGCCGAGCAGGGCCATGTTCTCGGCCCCGCCACCGGTCGACATGGACGAGGTGCGCAGCTTCGGGTCGCTGTGCTTGTTCACGATCGCCGAGAGGGTCTCGATGATGACGTAGCCGGTGGCGCCGAGGCTGGCCGAGCCCATCTGCAGGACCTGGCTCTGCGGCCGGCGGGCCCGAGCGCGGCCAGCACGGACGCCGCGGCACCACCGGCGAGGACGCGCGGCGGCTAGCGGGCCGGTCGAAGGCATCTGTTCGATTGGCCATGGTGGCATCTCCCTTCTCCTGTGATTGGTCATTGCCGGCTACCAGCCGAGGGCGTAGCCGGCACGGCGGAAGTCGGCGCCGGCGTGCAGGATGCCGGCGTCGTGGTCGGGCCGGATCAGGCAGACCGAGCCGGCCCGCCAGGTGCGCTCGGGCCACCACTCGATTTCGTGGCCGAGCGCCGCCAGCGCCGCACCGGTCTCCTCGGGAAGCCGCGCCTCGAGGTTGAGCCGGCCGGGGTGGTATTCGTGCGGCTCGAACGAGATCGGAAAGCTGAACGAGGCGAAGCGTGGCGCCTCGACCGCCGACTGCACGTCCATGCCGAACACCACGACGTTGAGGAACACCTGCAGCATCGCCTGGGTCTGCACGTCGCCGCCCGGCGAGCCGAACACCAGGAAGGGCCGGCCATCCTTCAGGGCGAGCGCCGGGTTGGGCGTCAGCCGCGGCCGCTTGCCCGGCGCCACCGAGGACGGGTGCGCCGGGTTGGCCCAGCTCTGCGAGCCGCGCGAGGACGGGCACAGGCCGGTGCCGGGGATCACCGGCGTGTCGCGCGAGACATCGCTCGGGGTGGCCGAGAAGGCGTTGCCCCAGCGGTCGACGACGCAGACATAGGAGGTGTCGTGCGGCGGCGGCGAGGCGCCCGAGGCGGGCGGCGGCATGGTGGCGCTTTCCCCGACGGCGGCGCCGGTCCCGGGGTCGCCCGCGGGCGGCATCTCCGGCCACGCCCGGGCGTCGTCGATCAGCTTTCGGCGGGCCCGTGCGTAGTCGGGTGACAGCAGCGCCTCGATCGGCACATCGACGAAGCGCGGGTCGCCGTAGTGGCGCTCGCGGTCGGCGAAGGCGAGCTTCAGCGCCTCCACGACCCGGTGGATGTAGGCCGGGCTGTTGTGCCCGAGCCCGGCCAGGTCGTCATCGGCCAGGATGGCGAGGCTTTGCGGCAGCGCCGGTCCCTGGCTCCAGGGCCCGCAGCTGTGCACCTCGATGCCGGCGAACCGGATGCGGCAGGTCGGCTCCTCGCGGCAGGCGTAGCCGGCGAGATCCGCCTCGCTCAGCAATCCGCCGTTCTCGGCGTGGAAGCGGGCGATGGCGCGCGCGATGTCGCCCTTGTAGAAGGCATCGCGTGCTGCCCCAATGCCGTCCTCCCGACTGCCGCCGGCGACGGCCTCCTCGTCCACCATGTATTGCAGGCTGCGGCCCAGATCGGCCTGCACGAACAGCTCGCCGACCTCGGGCGGGCGGCCTCCGGGCAGGTAGATCGCGGCGCTCGACGGCCACCGCGCATAGTCGGCCTGCCAGTCGCGCAAATTGTCGGCGAGTAGCGGAAACATGGCGAAGCCCTCGGTCGCCAGGCGAATGGCCGGTGCCGCCACCTCGCTGAGCGACATCGTGCCGTAGCGCGCCAGCGCGGTCAGCCAGGCATGCGGCGCCGCCGGCACCACCGTGCGCAGGAGACCCTCGGGGATGCGGCCTTCATGCTCCCGCTGGAACAGGTCGGGCGTCACCGCCGCGGGCCAGGTGCCAAGCCCGTCGATCGAGGTCATCCCGCCGGTCTCGGCGCGCCAGATGATCATCGGCGCCACGCCAGCGACGTTGACGATGTCGCTCTGCACCACGCCCAGCACCAGCCCGGCGGCGACGCCGGCATCGACCGCGTTGCCCCCCGCCTCGAGCACGGCGAAGCCGGCCTGTGTCGCGAGATAGTGGCCCGTGGACACGGCATGCCGGGCGGCCATGATGACGGGACGGTTGGGCATCATGCGTCAGCTTCCTTCCTGTTGGGCCGTCGCCATGCGGCGCTGCAGCCAGATCTGCCAGGCCAGAACGGCGGCGAAGAGCGCCATGCCGATCAGCGTCGCCTGCCAGCCCGGCCAGAACAGGCCGAAGGCGACCGGCAGCATGAGCGCCAGCAGCGGCACGCCAAGTTCGGCCAGCGCCGGCGCGCCCAGCAGCGCCACCAGCACGTAGGCCGCCGAGGTGGGCAGGCCGAGCCCGAAAGCGAGCGCAGTGGCCGCCGCCAGAATCATCAGCAGGCCGAGATTGTCGCCCGACCACTCGAGATGCGACAGCTTCTGTGCGAAGCCGGTGATTGACCGGAAGGCCACGACCAGCGTCACCACCAGCAGGACAAGACCGACAGCCAGGTCCTGCGGTGCCGGGAGAAACGGCCGGTCGTTGACCAGCGTCTGATACTCGGAGACCACGTAGCCGAGCGGCACCAGCGTGAGGACGGCGAGCAGCATCAGGAAGGCGCGGACGGCAATGCGGCCAGGCGCCACCCGCTCGAGGCCGCCAAGGATCACCACGAGAAGACGGAGGGTGAGGTGGATCGCCCGAAACTTGCCATCCGCGATCTCGAAGCTGTGCGCTTGGTAGAGATGCAGCAGCACCATCGGCACGGCCATGAAGCCGAGTGCCAACGTGGCCGCCGGCATGCGGGTGCCCGTCTGGTCGAAGGTGCGTATCAGCGTAGACCGAAGTCCGCCATCGCTGTTCGGTGCCCTTGCCAAGCCCTCAGCCCGTCTTGCGGTGTTATTTTGCTTCAACACGATCCGTACAGAATCGGTCCATTGACGCAAGACCTTCCAGATCGCCGACGTGATTGATTGTCCGTCGCATTGGACGGATGTTCTGACCGTCGCGGAGTAAAATTCCGCCACCTTGACGTCTGAGGCGAACGAGTTGAGGGCCGGGAGATGTATTCTGTGGGGCTTTACGGGCGGCTCTGTCACGTTCGCGGCGCCAGGTCGCGGCAGCCTGAAGCTCTTCGAGTTGCGGCCCCACCTCAGGCGCCGTGAAGGTGGCAGAGCCCACGCAATGCGCCACGCCCCCGCGTCTGCGGCGGGAGCCTGCGTTCAGGACCGGCAGGATTGGCCGGTTGCCGCGACTCCGGCGATTCGCCTATACGTCAAGCTGGAGGTGTTGCCTGCAGGTCGGCGGGTTGCGAAGTCGCGTGTTGACTGTTCGCCGCCCGGCCAGTCCGCAGTTCGATGTCAGCCGGCCATGAGGTTCGTAGCATATTGAAATGGCGGGATAAAATGGTACCGCCTTCTGGATTCGAACCAGAGACCCCCAGATCCACAATCTGGTGCTCTAACCTGCTGAGCTAAGGCGGCCCACGCGGGAGCCGCAGCCTGCCGCGTCCCGCAACGGGTTCATCTATCCGCCGAAGCGGCGATTTTCAAGCGCCGGATCGGCGGATTCGGTTATCCGGACCGCATCCGGGCTGGAACGGCGTGCGGGTTTCCATAGTATCGGTGAGCGCGATCGCGCACGGTATTGGAGAGGTGATATGGGCGTGGAGGGGGCAGGCGGCGGTGCGCGCCTGGTGGTCGATTCGGTGTCGGGCGGGATCTCGTGTGCAATCTTGGGGGGTATGTCACCAATCCATTGGCAGGCCGGGGGTGCCAACCTTCCGGCCGGTTTCGGGCCGCCACAGCCCACGCAGACCGCGCACGAGCCGCGCGTCGTCCCCGAACGCGTACCGGGTGCGCGGGTGCCGGGTGCGCGGGGGCCGGGTGCGCGGGGGCCGGAATCGGCGGCATGGGCTGGGAGGCGCCTCTGAGGGGCATTCGGGCATCCCGCCCGGCATGGCCGGGGGCAACCTGTTCGCGAGCCGCCCGGTGAGGCCGGACCAGCAGGGGGGGCCGGAGTCCGCCATGCCGGTGGCGATGGCAGCACTCGATGTCGCCGGACAGATCCGCGAGCGCAGCCCCGCCGACACGGCGATCTTCGGCGAGGATGCGGCCCGGCTGACCGAGCGCTTCGTGCAACGCGACCGCGGGCAGGCGCTGCTGGCGCGCGCTGTGACCGACGGCAGCGCCGAGGGGATCGCCTGGCTGATCACCGGCGCCGGCCAGCAGCGCTTTCGCATCAGCCTGTGGCGCCAGCGGGGCGGCGAGCGGGTTCGCATCCTGGTCGCCTTCTCGGCCTGCGAGACCGCCGAGCCGGTCACCGGGCGCGGGCTGCCCGAGGACGTGCGGGAGGCCCTGCTCAGGCTCTGCCACGACATGCGCTCGCCGCTCGCCGCGGTGATCGGCTTCGCCGAGATGATCCGGGCCGGAACCGGGCGGAGCAAGCCTGGCGAGGCGGCCGTGCATGCCTCCGACATTGTCGCCGCGGCGTGGCGGCTGATGCGAATCGCCGAGGACCTCGAGACCGCCGGCAGCACGGGCGAGGCAAGCATCCCGGTGGCGCCGGGCGAGGTGGACATCGCCCGACTGGCGCGCCGGGTGGTGCGGCTGGCGACACCGGCGGCCGCGGCGGCGCAGGTGAGCATCGACCCGGGCGGCCTGCCTGGACGCGGCGAGAGCCCGCTGGTGCTGGGCGACGAGCGCACGCTGTGGAGCGTGCTGGACAGCCTGCTCGAGAACGCGGTGCATCACGCGGGGCCGGGCGCCGAGGTGCGGCTCGGGCTAAGCGCGCCGGGCGCGCGCCAGGGGCTGGTGCTCGAGATCGCCGACAACGGCCCTGGGCTCGAGGCGGACGCGCTGGCACGGCTGCTGGAGGGGCACGGGCCGGGACGCGGGATCGTGCTCAGCCGTGCGCTGGCGCGGGCCAACGGCGCGGAGCTCGAGTTCGAGTCGGCGCCGGGCCAGGGGCTGACTGCGCGGCTCGCCTTTCCGGCGGCACGCTGCCTCGACCCGGTGTGAGCATAGGAGACGGCGATGACCCACCTGGCGCGGCGCGACTGGGTGCCGGCGGCGTGCGAGGCCTACGTGCAGCGCATCGCGGGCGAGGCGGCCGCGGCCGACACCGGAACGCTGGCCGTGCGCATCCGCGCGCTGATCGAGCGCAACCGCGCGATCCACGAGCGCGAGTGCGTGAACCTCAACCCGGCGACCAACGTGATGAACCGCCGGGCCGAGGCGGCACTGGCGGCGGGACTGGGGACGCGGCCCTCGCTCGGCTATCCGGGCGACAAGTACGAGATGGGCCTCGAGGCGATCGAGCGAATCGAGGTGATCGCCGCCGAGCTGGCGGCCGAGGTGTTCGACGCGCGCTTCGCCGAGGTGCGGGTGCCCTCGGGCGCGATGGCCAACCTCTACGCCTTCATGGCCTGCAGCCGGCCCGGCGACGCGGTGATCGTGCCGCCGGCGACGCTGGGCGGGCACGTCACGCACCACGAGGCCGGGGCGGCCGGGCTCTACGGGCTGCGCATCCACGCCGCGCCGGTGGCCGACGACGGCTACACCGTGGACGTGGCGGGGCTGGCGCGGCTGGCGGACGCCGTGCGCCCGGCGCTGATCACGCTGGGCGGCAGCCTGAACCTGGCGCCGCACCCGGTGGCCGAGGTGCGCGCCGTGGCCGACGCGGCGGGGGCGCGGCTGCTGTTCGACGCGGCGCATCTTTGCGGCATGATCGCCGGGGGCGCGTGGCCGAACCCGCTGGCCGAGGGCGCCGACCTGATGAGCATGAGCACCTACAAGAGCCTCGGCGGCCCGGCCGGCGGGCTGCTGGTGACGAACGACCCCGGGCTGGCCGAGCGGCTCGACCGCATCGCCTTCCCGGGGCTGACGGCGAATTTCGACGCGGGCCGGGTGGCGGCGCTGGCGCTGGCGCTGCTCGACTGGCGCGCGCACGGGCCGGCCTATGCGGCGGAGATGGTGGCGACGGCGGCGGCGCTGGCCGCGGCGCTTGAGGCCGAGGGGCTGCCGGTGTTCCGGGCGGCGGGCGTCGCCACGCGCTCGCACCAGTTCGCGCTCGAGGCGGCGCGCTGGGGCGGCGGCCAGCGCATGGCGAAGCATCTGCGGCGCGGCAACATCCTGACCTGCGGCATCGGCCTGCCGCTGCCGCCGGTCGCGGGCGACATGAACGGCCTGCGCCTGGGGACGCCCGAGATCGTGCGCCGGGGCATGACGGCGCGCCACATGGGCGAGCTGGCCGGGCTGATCGCCCGCGCCCTGGGGCCGGAGCCCGAGGCGCTGGCCGGCGAAGTCAGCGCATTTCGCCAGCGCTTCACGCAGCTCCGCTTCGTGGGCTAAGCACGAGCTTCGGGCCGGACTCGGAGCCGCGCTGCATCCGGGCCACGGTGAGGTCGGGCAACCGGCGCCGGACGCCGGCGGTCGAGCGCGGGCAACGGGCGAGCCACGGGCGGGCGAGGAGGCGGGCGAGGCATGGCGGCACGGGCGTGGCAGCGAATGCTCTCGGGGCGCAGGCTCGACCTGCTCGACCCCTCGCCGCTCGACATCGAGATCGAGGACATCGCCCACGGCCTCGCCCGGGTGGCGCGCTGGAACGGCCAGACCGTGGGCGACCACCCGTTCTCGGTCGCCCAGCACTCGCTGCTGGTCGAGCAGCTGGTGCGGCGCCTGAAGCCGAAGGCGGGGCCGGCGGAGCGGCTGGCGGCGCTGTTGCATGACGCGCCGGAATACGTGATTGGCGACATGATCTCGCCGTTCAAGGCAGCGATCGGCCTCGACTACCGGGCCTTCGAGGCGCGGCTGGGCAGCGCCATCCGCATCCGCTTCGACCTCGCCGCCGACCCGCCCGCGCCGCTCGAGAAACTGATCAAGCGGGCCGACCGGCTGGCCGCCTGGTTCGAGGCGACCCAGCTCGCCGGCTTCACCGAGCCCGAGGCGCGGAAACACTTCCCCCGCCCGCGCTTTGCCGGCGCCGGGCATGTCGAGCTCAAGCCCATGTCGACGCGGGCGGTGCAGCGCGCCTTCCTCGCCAGGTTCCGCCAGCTCCACCTTCAGGTGCGCCGGTGACCCGTCCGGTGCAGGTCGAGCTCTCGGCGGTGATCGTGACGCTCGAGGCGCACGGGGCGCGCATGCGCCCGATGGTGCTGACGCCACCCGGCCCCGAGGGCCGCGACCTGCCGACCGCCGCCTTCGACCCGGACCGCCACCGCACGCTGCACCAGGCGCTGGCCGAGTGGGTGGAGGCGCGCACCGGCATCCCGCTCGACTACATCGAGCAGCTCTACACCTTCGGCGACCCGCGCCGCTCGGCCGCGCGCAACCCCTCCGGGCCGCACACCGTCTCGATCGGCTATCTCGCGCTGGCACGCTGGGAGGCGGCGAGGCTGGCGAGCGACTGGACGCCCTGGACCCACTGGTTCCCCTGGGAGGACCTGCGCGACGGGGTGCCGCCGGTGCTGGGCGGGGTGATCCTGCCCCGCCTCGAGGCATGGGCGGGCGAGACCGGCGCCGCGGCGGTGCGGCGCGAGCGGGTCGCGGCGCTGTTCGGTGTGGGGGGCGCGGGCTGGCGCGACGAGCTGGTGCTCGAGCGCTACGAACTGCTCTACAGCGCCCGGCTGGTCGCCGAGGCCTGGCGCGACCGGGGCGAGCCGCCGCCCGTCGACCTGCCGGCGCTGGGCGCCCCGGCGTCGCGCGACCACCGGCGGATCCTCGCCACCGCCATCGGCCGGCTGCGCGGCAAGCTGAAATATCGCCCGGTGCTGTTCGACCTGGTGGGCGAGACCTTCACCCTCTACGAGCTGCAGCGCGCGGCAGAGGCGGTCTCGGGCGTGCTGCTGCACAAGCAGAACTTCCGCCGCATGGTGGAGCGCTCGGGCCTGATCGAGCCGACCGGCACCCACTCGAGCCGCCACGGCGGGCGCCCCGCGGCCGAATACCGTTTCAGCGCCGAGGCGGCCTGGGAGCGCCGCGCCGCGGCGGTGCGCTTCGGCGGCGCACGCAGGGGCGGTTGAAAGGGGGCCGCTGAACGGAGGCGGTTGAACTGGGCGGGGCCTACTTCGCCGCCTGCTCGACCGCCGTGCAGATGCCGTCCACGACCTCGGCGAGCAGGGCGGGGTCCTCGGCCTCGCCCATCACGCGGACCAGCGGCTCGGTGCCCGAATTGCGGATCACCAGGCGTCCGGCGGCGCCGAGCCGCGCCTCGGCGGCGGCGATGGCGGCGCGCACCGGCGCGGCCTCGAGCGGCCGCGTCGCCCCGTCGTAGCGCACGTTGCGCAGGAGCTGCGGCACCGGCTCGAACACGTTCAGAACCGCCGAGGCGGGGCAGTCCTCGGCCACCATCGCGTCGAGCACCTGCAGCGCTGCCAGCAGCCCGTCGCCCGTGGTCACATAGTCGCCGAGGACCACGTGGCCCGATTGCTCGCCGCCCAGATTGTAGCCGCCCGCGCGCATCTCCTCGACCACGTAGCGGTCGCCGACCCGGGTGCGCACGAGGCCGATGCCGTGCGCCGCCAGCAGCCGCTCGAGCCCGAGGTTCGACATCACGGTGGCCACCAGCGTGCCCTGCGCCAGCTTGCCCTCGGCGGCCCAGCGCGTGGCGATCAGGCCCATGATCTGATCGCCGTCGACCACCCGGCCGGCCTCGTCGATCAGGTGGACCCGGTCGGCGTCCCCGTCCAGCGCGATCCCGAGGCTCGCCCCGGCCTCGAGCACCGCGCGCTGGCAGGCGGCGGGACGGGTCGAGCCGCAGTCGCGGTTGATGTTCTCGCCATCCGGGCCGACCCCCAGCCGGATCACCTCGGCCCCCAGCTCCCACAGCACCTCGGGCGCGGTGGCGTAGGCCGCGCCGTTGGCGCAGTCGATCACCACCTTGAGGCCGGCGAGCGTGCGCCCGCGCGGAAAGCAGGCCTTGCAAAACTCGATGTAGCGGCCGCGGCCGTCGTCGAGGCGGCGTGCCCGGCCGATCTCGCCCGGGGGCGCGAGCTCGGGGGACGCATCCATCAGCTGCTCGATCGCCGTCTCGACCTGGTCGGAGAGCTTGTAGCCGTCCGGGCCGAACAGCTTGATGCCGTTGTCCTCGAAGGGGTTGTGCGAGGCCGAGATCATCACCCCGAGATCGGCGCGCACCGAGCGGGTGAGCATGCCGACGGCGGGGGTGGGCATCGGCCCGAGCTGGATCACGTCCATGCCGACCGAGGTGAATCCCGCGGTCAGCGCCGTCTCGATCATGTAGCCCGAGCGCCGCGTGTCCTTGCCGATCACCACCGAGTGGCGGTGCGCGCCATTGGTGAAGTGGCGCCCCGCCGCCATGCCGAGCCGCATGGCGGTCTCGGCGGTCATCGGCCAGGCGTTGGCCCGGCCACGAATGCCGTCCGTGCCGAAATACCTGCGGCTCATCCGCTGTTCCTCGTTCTCCGTGTGCGGCATCTGCGGCCGCGGTGCGGGCGCGTCACGCCCGGCAGGTTCACGCGTCCTGCACGATCGCCCGCCAGACCTCGAGCGCCTGCCGGGTCTCGGCGACGTCGTGCACGCGCAGGATATGGGCCCCCTGCGCCAGCCCGCCGAGACCGGCTGCGATCGAGCCCGCCACCCGCCGCCGTGCCTCGCCCACGCCGGAGAGCACCCCGATGAATCGCTTGCGCGAGACACCGAGCAGCACGGCCGTGCCGAGCCCGTGAAAGATCGACAGGCGGCGGAGCAAGGCCAGATTGTGCCCCAGATTCTTGCCAAATCCTATCCCCGGGTCGACGGCGATGCGCTCGCGCCCGATGCCCGCCGCCGCGGCGGCGGCAATGCGCGTCTCGAGGAAGTCGTAGACGTCGAGCAGCACATCGCCGTAGCGCGGGTTCTCCTGCATGGTGCGCGGATCGCCCTGGGCGTGCATCAGGCAGATTGCGGCCGCCTTCGCCGCCACGGCCGGGCTGCGCTGGCTGTAGGTCAGCGCCGAGACGTCGTTGAACATCACCGCGCCCGCGGCAAGCGCCGCCTCGGCCACGGCGGCCTTGCGGGTGTCGATGGAGATCGGCACCGGGCAGCCGGCGCCGATCAGCCCCTCGATGACGGGGAGGACGCGGCCGAGTTCGGTCTCCACCGGCACCGGCTCGGCGCCGGGGCGCGTCGATTCGCCGCCGATGTCGAGCATGTCGGCTCCGGCCTCGGCCAGCGCCAGCGCCTGCGCGATCGCGGCCCCGGCATCGGCCAGCTGCCCGCCATCCGAGAAGCTGTCCGGCGTGACGTTGACCACGCCGATGAGACGCGGGTGTGAGAGATCGAGTCCGGCCAGCGGCGGGCGCGGCGCCGACACCAGCTCCAGCGTCTCGGCCGCCTCCGGGTAGAGCACCTCGACCGCGTCCGCGGGGAGGATTTCAGGGCTTTCACCCCGCCTGAGCACCTCGACATCGGCGAAGCCGAACAGCCCGCCGGCCAGTGGACGTGCATTGGGCCGCGCCGGCGCACAAGGCAACGGGCGAAGATAGATGCGACGGTGACCGGTCGGCATCGGCGCCGCATAGCGCAGCACGGAGGGGGCCGCAATATTTATATTAAACGTTTTCCATATGTAATTTACTGGCACAATAATATTTTTGTGTGTAGATTATTGCTTCGCCCACCGGTCTGCGCTAAATCTGACGCAACGCGCCAAGCCGAAGGTGAAAAGCCATGAGCCCTGCCGATTTCGTCTCGCCGCTCAGGAGCCAGGAGACCGACGTGCTGATCATCGGCGCCGGGCCGGTCGGGCTGTTCGCGGTGTTCGAGCTTGGGCTGCTGGGCCTCAAGGCGCGGCTGATCGACACGCTCGACCGCCCCGGCGGCCAGTGCGCCGAGCTCTATCCGGAGAAGCCGATCTTCGACATCCCGGCCTGGCCGCGCCTGACCGGGCAGGAGCTGACCGACCGGCTGATGGAGCAGATCGCCCCCTTCGAGCCCGATTTCCGCTTCGATCAGCGGGTCGAGCGCCTGACCAGGCGCGCCGACGGACGCTTCGAGCTGGTCACCGACGCGGGCGAGGTGCACGTGGCCCCCGTGGTCTTCATCGCCGCGGGCGCGGGCAGCTTCACACCGCGCAGGCCGCGCATCGACGGCCTCGCGCCCTACGAGGGCCGCTCGCTGTTCTACGCCGTGCGCAGGCGCGCCGACTTCGAGGGCCGCGACGTGGTCGTGGTCGGCGGCGGCGATTCGGCGCTCGACTGGACGCTCGACCTGTTGCCCGCGGTGCGCTCGATGACGCTGGTGCACCGGCGCGACACGTTCCGCGGCGCGCCGCACTCGGTGAGCGCCATGGAGGAGGCCGTGGCCGAGGGACGCATGCGATTCGTCATGGGCGAGCTCGACCGGCTCGACGGCGCGGACGGCGAGCTCGAAGCCGTCACCGTGCGCAACAAGAACGAGGCCACCACCATCGCGGCCGACCGGCTGCTGACCTTCTTCGGCCTCAACATCGAGCTGGGGCCGATCGCCGAATGGTCGCTCGACCTTGCCGACGGCAAGCAGATCCGGGTGGACACCGAGAAGTTCCAGACCTCGACGCCCGGCATCTTCGCCATCGGCGACATCAACCACTACCCAGGCAAGCTGAGACTGATCCTGTCAGGCTTCCACGAGGCCGCTCTCGCCTCCCAGGAGGCGTTCCGCATCGCCAGGCCTGACGAGAAGCTTCGTTTCCAGTACACCACCTCCTCGTCTGAACTTCAGAAGAGGCTCAAGGTGGCTTGATGGCTGTGTTCCACGTGACGACACGCGACGGACGGACCCACACTCTCGAAGGCGTCGACGGCTGGCGCCTGATGGAGATGCTGCGCGACTACAAGATGGGAATCGAGGGACTGTGCGGCGGGATCTGCGACTGCGCGACCTGCCATGTCTATGTCGACCCGGACTGGGAAGACCGCCTGCCTCCGCCGCGCGAGGAGGAGGAGGCCAAGCTCGACGAGCTGCCCACCTGGCAGGAGAACTCGCGCCTCTCCTGCCAGATCATCTGGAGCGCGGCGCTCGACGGTCTCAAGCTGACCGTCGCGCCCGACTGAACGGAGGACGACCCGTGGCCAAGCAGTTCAAGCCGGTCGTGCTGACCGCCAACGACCTGATCGAGGGCGACAGCGTGTTTCTCGGCCCGCGCGGCTGGGTGCGCGAAGTGGCCGGGGCGCGCGTCGCCATGACCGAGGCCGAGGCCGAGGGGCTGACCGCGCGCGGCCGCGAGGCCGAGGCGGGCAATCTGGTGGTCGGCTGCTACCTCGTCGAGGTCTCGCTGGAGGGCGGTGCCCCCGAGCCTCTGCTGCGTCGCGAGCGCATCCGGGCGAGCGGCGTCCCCACCATCACCTACGGCCCCGCCGAGGTGCGCGAGCGCGCGGCGGCCTGAGGAGAGGCAGATGTATCGCTACGACGAATTCGACCACCGCTTCGTGCGCGAGCGGGTCGCCGAGTTCCGCGACCAGGTGAGCCGCCGCCTGACCGGCGCACTGACCGAGGACGAGTTCCGGCCCCTGCGCCTGATGAACGGGCTCTACCTGCAGCTCCACGCCTACATGCTGCGGGTGGCGATCCCCTATGGCACGCTCGAAGCGCGCCAGATGCGCATGCTCGCCGAGATCGCCGAGCGCTGGGACCGGGGCTACGGCCACTTCACCACGCGCCAGAACATCCAGTTCAACTGGCCCAAGCTGCGCGACGTGCCCGAGATTCTCGAGGCGCTGGCCTCGGTGGAGATGCACGCGATCCAGACCTCGGGCAACTGCATCCGCAACGTCACCGCCGACCCGCTCGCCGGCGTGGGGCCCGACGAGATCGAGGACCCGCGCATCACCGCGGAGGTGGTGCGCCAGTGGTCGAGCCTGCACCCTGAGTTCGTCTTCCTCGGGCGCAAGTTCAAGATCGCCGTGACGGCCACCGAGGAGGACCGCGCGGCGCTCGCCGTGCACGACATCGCGCTGCAGATCGTGCGGAGCGAGGCGGGCGAGACCGGCTACCGCGTGCTGGTCGGCGGCGGGCTGGGCCGCACGCCGATGCTGGCGCGTGAGCTGCGCGCGTTCCTGCCCAAGCGCGATTTGCTGCCCTATCTCGAGGCGGCGCTGCGCGTCTACAACCTGCACGGACGGCGCGACAACAAGTTCAAGGCGCGCATCAAGATCCTCGTGCACGAGCTTGGAATCGAAGAATATCGCCGGCAGGTCGAGGAGGAGTTCGCTCGCATCGAGCATGGCCACATCGCCGTGCCCGCCGACGAGCTCGCCCGCATCGGGGCCTATTTCGCGCCGCCCGCCCTGCCCGAGCGCACCGGGACCCCGGTCGAGTTCGAGCGCATGAAGAAACTCGACCCCGCCTTCGCCGCCTGGGCGGCGCAGAACACGCACCCCCACCGGGTGCCAGGCCACGTCGCGGCGACCATCTCGCTCAAGCCCGTGGGCGGCGTGCCCGGCGACGCCACCGCCGAGCAGATGCGCGTCATGGCCGACCTCGCCGAGGCGCACTCGGCCGACGAGCTGCGTGTCACCAAGGAACAGAACGTCATCCTGCCGCACGTGGCGCTCGCCGACCTCTACAAGGTTTATCGGGGGCTGGTGGCGATCGGCCTCGACGCGCCGAACCGCGGGCTGGTCACCGACATCGTCGCCTGCCCGGGCCTCGACTACTGCGCGCTGGCCACCGCCCGCTCGATCCCGGTCGCCCAGGCGATCTCGAACCGCTTCGCGGACCCTGCGAGGCAGCGCGAGATCGGCCCGCTGGCGATCAAGATCTCGGGCTGCATCAACGCCTGCGGCCACCACCACATCGCGCATATCGGCATCCTCGGCCTCGATAAGGCCGGGGTGGAGAGCTACCAGATCACGCTCGGCGGCGAGTCCACCGCCCCGGCGGCGCTCGGCGAGCGCACGGGCCCGGGCTTCAGCTACGACGAGGTGCCCGACGTGGTGGAGAAGATCGTCGAGACCTATCTCAAGCTGCGCGAGACTCCGCGCGAGAGCTTCCTCCAGACCTATCGCCGGGTCGGGATGGAGCCGTTCAAAGAGGTGCTCTATGCCGAGGCTCATTGACCGCGACGGCCCCGCCGAGGACCGCTGGACCACGCTCGGGGCCGACGACGCGCTGCCCGCCTCGGGCGCGGTGATCGTGCCGCTCGACCGGCTCGAAGAGGCGGTCGACGCGGTGTTCGATTCGGCGGCCGACTCGGGCCTCGAGCTGGGCGTCCATGTCCCCAACAACGCCGATCCCCTGCGGCTGCGGGCCGGTTTCGACCGGCTCGCGCTGATCTCGGTCGAGTTCCCGGCCTTCGCCGACGGACGCGGCTTCTCGCTCGGCCACCGGCTGCGCGCGCTGGGCTTCAAGGGCCGGCTGCGCGCCAGCGGGCACGTGATCGCCGATCAGTTCGCCTATCTGCTGGCCTGCGGCTTCGATGAGCTCGCTTTGCGCGACGACGTGGCCGAGCGCCAGCCGGTCGAGCACTTTCTCAAGGCGCTCAAGCGCATCTCGGCGGGCTACCAGCGCGGCATCCCCGGCCGGCGCTCGATCCTCGACGCGCGCCGGGCGGCGCGGCAGGGGACGAACGCGGCGCCGCGGTGAGCCGCGCCTGACGCGTGTGAAGCACGTCATCCCCCCGAAGGCGGGGATCTCCCGAGCGGGCAAGAGGTTCCCACCTTCGCGGGGCCGACGGGGCGAAAGAGGCGGCGACATGACCCGGTTGCGACCCTACCCGGCCCCAAGGCCCGCTCCGGCTTTCGGCGTGGCGCCGCGCGCGCCGTTCCGGCGCCTGAGCCCGCACGGCAATGCGCTGGTGCTGAACCGGGTGCACGCCCAGAGCAGCGCCGAGGTGCTGCTCGAGGACGTGATCCGCCAGCAATATCCGGGCTCGGTGGCGCTGGTCTCGTCGTTTGGCGCGGAGTCGGCGGTGCTGCTCGACATGGTCGCGCGGATCGAGCCCGCGACCCCGGTGCTGTTCCTCGAGACCGGGATGCTGTTTCCAGAAACTCTGGCCTACCAGCGCGAGCTGGCGGCGCGGCTCAGCCTCGCCGACGTGCGGCTGATCCGGCCGGACCCGGCCGACCTCGCGGCGGACGATCCCGACGGCACGCTGCACCGCGACAACGCCGACGGCTGCTGCTTCATCCGCAAGACCCTGCCGCTCAGGCGCGCGCTCGCCCCCTTCGGCGCCTGGATCGCCGGCCAAAAGCGCGTGCAGGCGGCGACCCGGGCGGGCATCGAGCTCGTCGAGGAGGACCGCGAGAACGGGCTTCTCAAGGTCAACCCGCTGGCCCACTGGGACGGCGCCACGATCCGCGCCTACATGGAGCGGCACAACCTGCCGCGGCACCCGCTGGTGACGCGCGGCTACCTCTCGATCGGCTGCGCGCCGTGCACCACGCCGGTGCGCCCCGGCGAAGACCCGCGCGCCGGGCGCTGGCGCGACTCGGCCAAGGTCGAGTGCGGCATCCACTTCGACGGCGAGAAGTGGGTGCGCACGGGGCCCGCCCCCGGCGGCTGATATGAGAGATCGCGCGCAACCGCGCGATTTCGCGCACCGATTTCCGGCCGATGAGCCGCTGCCTCTCCCCCGTCCCCTCTCCCGGGGGGAGAGCCGTCGTGCGGTCTCCTCCCCCCTTCCCACTGGGAGGCGGGTCGGGGGGAGGCTTGCGAGACGAGCTCTCAGCGCAGCGCGGCGCAGAACCGCTGGATGCGGCCGCAGGCGTCCTCGAGCAGCGTCTCCGAGGTGGCGTAGGAGACGCGGAAGTTCGGGCTGAGCCCGAAGGCCGCGCCGAACACCGCCGCCACCCCCTCGGCCTCGAGCAGCTCGATACAGAAGGTTTCGTCGTTCTCGATCACCGTGCCGGAGGGCGCGGTCTTGCCGATGCAGCCGCGGATCGAGGGGTAGACGTAGAACGCGCCCTCGGGCGTCGGGCACTCGACCCCTTCGGCCTCGTTGAGCATGGCGACCACCAGGTCGCGCCGGGCCTTGAAGGCGCGGCAGCTGTCGGCGACGTAGTCCTGCGGCCCGGTCAGCGCCTCGACCGCCGCCCACTGGCTGATCGAGCAGGGGTTCGAGGTCGATTGCGACTGCACCTTGCGCATGGCGCCGATCAGCTCCTCCGGCCCCCCGGCATAGCCGATGCGCCAGCCGGTCATGGCGTAGGCCTTGGAGACGCCGTTCACCGTCAGCGTGCGTCCGTAGAGGCCGGGCGCGACCTCGGCCGGGGTGCAGAACTCGAAGGGCGCGTAGGCGATGTGCTCGTACATGTCGTCGGTCATCACCCAGAGGTGTTCGTGGCGCATCAGCACATCCGTCAGCCCCTTGAGCTCGGCGCGCGTGTAGCCGGCCCCCGAGGGGTTCGAGGGTGAGTTGAAGATGAACCACTTGGAGCGCGGCGTGATCGCCGCCTCGAGGTCCTCAGGTGTCAGCTTGAAGCCGGTCTCGAGTCGGGTCTCGACCACCACCGGCTCGCCGCCGCCCAAGAAAACCATGTCGGGGTAGCTGACCCAGTAGGGCGCCGGAATGATCACCTCGTCGCCGGGGTTCAGGGTGGCGATTAGCGCGTTGTAGAGCACCTGCTTGCCGCCGGTGCCGACCGAGACCTGGGCGGGCTTGTAGTCGAGCCCGTTCTCGCGCTTGAACTTTGCGCAGATCGCCTGCTTCAGCTCGGGGATGCCGTCGGGCGCGGTGTACTTGGTCTTGCCCGCGTCGATCGCCTTCTTCGCCGCCTCCTTGATGTTGGCCGGCGTGTCGAAGTCCGGCTCGCCGGCGCTCAGCGCGATGATGTCGCGCCCCGCGGCCTTGAGCTCCATCGCCTTGCTCTGCATGGCGATGGTCGGCGAGGGCTTCACGCGGGCGAGGCTGTCGGCGATGAATCCCATGGCGCGGCTCCCGGGACGGATGGGTTTGCGGACACGCGGGCGTTCTACGCGGGTGCGCAAGCGGCGGCAAGGGATTCGCCGCTGGAGCCGGCCGCAGCACCCCTCACCTGCGAGGGCCGGGCGCGCCTCGCAGCGCAATCTCGACGGGGCCGATTTCGCGCGAGCGTTGGCGATCGTGACGCATACCGTGCCCCGGATGTCCGCAAGCAGCGGCAACCCGGCCCGGGTCGACAGGTCGATTCCGGTTCTGCTATGGTCGGCCAAGCGTGCGCCCCCATTGCCTGACTCACGGCATGCAATTGCGCTGAAACCCGGTCCGGAGCCACCCGGATCCTGCGGTTCCGTGCATCGCCCAGCCGTTTGGCCCGCGCCGCGCGCGCGATCGCGCGCCAGCAAGGGTGACAGCCGCAAAGGATCGAGGAGGACATCGTCATGGAGGACTACAGCGAGGCCGCCGCAACGTTTGGCGACCGGCTGACACTGGCCCGCGAGGCGCAGGACATGAACCAGGAGGACCTGGCGCGCCGCCTCGGCATCCGCCTCCAGACGCTCAGGAACTGGGAGGACGACCGCTCCGAGCCGCGCGCCAACCGGCTGCAGATGCTGGCCGGCGTGCTGGGCGTCTCGATGATCTGGCTGCTGACCGGCGAGGGCGAGGGCGGCCCCGCCGTGGGCGCCGGCGAGGCCAGGAGCATCTCGGTCGAGCTGTCTTCGCTGCTCAACGAGATCCGCGAGCTGCGCGTCGCCAACTCAAAGGCCAACAACCGGCTGGCCCGGCTCGAGCGGCGGCTGCGCGAGATGGCCGCGGGCGCCTGACGCCCGGCGCACCGGCACGCACCCTCGGGAGACCGTCCCATGCGAATCGGCGTCGATCTCGGGGGCAGCAAGATCGAGGTGGTCGCGCTTGGCCGCGGGGACCCCTTGGGTGGCGAGGCGCCGCGACTGCGCGCGGCGACCCCGCCGGCCTATGACGCGGTGATCCGCGAGACCGCGGCACTGGTCGCCGCCGCCGAGGCGCGCGCCGGCGGGCCGACCGCCGCAGCGGTCGGGGTGGGCATTCCCGGCTCGCTCTCGCCCGCAACGGGGCTGGTGCGCAACGCCAATTTCACCGCGCTGAACGGGCGACGGCTCGACCGGGATCTGGCGCAGGCGCTGGGCCGCCCGGTGCGCGTGGAGAACGACGCCAACTGCTTCGCGCTGGCCGAGGCCGTGGCCGGGGCGGGCCAGGGGGTGGGCCAAGGGGTGGACCAGGGGGTGTACCAGGGGGCGTGCCAGGGAACGGGCGTCGTCTTCGGTGTGATCCTCGGCACCGGGGTCGGCGCGGGCATCGTCGTCGACGGCCGCGTGCTGGCGGGCGCCAACCTGATCGCCGGGGAGTGGGGCCACAACCCCCTGCCGGTGCCGCGCGACGACGAGCGGCCGGGGCCGGCCTGCTATTGCGGGCGGCGGGGCTGCATCGAGACCTGGTGCTCCGGGCCGGGGCTGGCCGCCGACCACGCTCGCGCGACCGGCGAGATGCTTGCGCCGGAGGAGATCGCGGCGCGCGCGGCGGGCGGGGACGCAGCGGCTCGGGCGACGCTGTCGCGCCATCTGTCGCGGCTGGCGCGCGGGCTCGCCGGGGTCGTCAACGTCCTCGATCCCGGCGTGATCGTGCTCGGCGGCGGGCTCTCGAAGCTGGCGCAATTGCACGGCCGGTTGCCCGGGGCGATGCGGCCGCACGTGTTTTCGGACGTGTTCGCGACTCGCGTCGTGTGCAACCGCCTCGGCGACAGCGCCGGGGTGATCGGCGCCGCGTGGCTGTGGGCGGAGGCGCAAGCATGAGCGAGGATCGGGAGACGCGGCTCAAACGGCTGCGGCTGCGGAGCTGGCGTCGCGGCATCCGCGAGATGGACCTGATCCTCGGCGGGTTCGCCGATGCCGAGCTCGGCGGTCTCTCCGACGCCGGGCTCGATGCCTACGAGCGCCTGCTCGAGGAGCCCGACTGGGACCTATACGCCTGGGTCGCGGGGCAAGCCGAGTCGCCCGACGAGCACCGCGCCATGGTCGCCCGGCTCAGGGCGCGCAGCGCCTTCGCCCGATCGCCGCCCTGATTGCGGCGGCGCGCACGAAGCCAGCGGTGGCGGCGAAAAGCGCGACCGGGCCGAACAACGGGCTGATTTGCCTCGCGCGATCGGTTAAGCATCGGCGGGAGCGCCGGGAGTCGCGCGCATCAGGGCGCGGGCGCCCCGCTGGCGAGGGCGCGCCGGGGGGCGCAAAGGGGAGGAGACACAATGGCGAGGATCGGATTCATCGGGCTTGGCAACATGGGCCTGCCGATGACGCGCAATCTCCTGAACGCCGGACACGAGGTGGCGGGCTTTGACCTCTCGGACCCGGCGCTCAAGGAGTTCGAAAGCGCCGGCGGCAGCCGCGCGGCCGGCGCGACAGAGGTCGCGGCCGGTGCCGAGGCGGTGATCACCGCGCTGCCCGCCGCGCCGCACGTGCGCACCGTCTACCTGGGCAACGACGGCATCCTGGCGTCGGCGGCGCGGGGCACGCTGTTCATCGACTGCTCGACGATCGATGTCGAGACCGCCCGCGCCGTCGGGGCGGAGGCCGAGGCGCGCGGCCAGCACCTGCTCGACTGCCCCATGTCCGGCGGTGTCGGCGGCGCTGAGGCGGGGACGCTGACCTTCATGGCGGGCGGCACGGACGCGGCGTTCGCCGCGGCGAAGCCGATCCTCGAGGCGATGGGCAGGAACATCTTCCACGCCGGGCCACCCGGCGCCGGGGCGGCCGCCAAGATCTGCAACAACATGATGCTGGCGATCGAGATGATCGGGGTCGCCGAGGGCTTCAACCTCGCCGAGAAGCTGGGGCTGGAGGCGCAAAAGCTCTACGAGATCTCGTCGACCGCCACCGCGCGCTGCTGGTCCCTGAACGACTACTGCCCCGTGCCGGGGCCGGTGCCCGCCTCGCCCGCGAACCGGGACTACCAACCGGGGTTCGCGGCGGCGCTGATGCTCAAGGACCTGCGCATCGCCATGCAGGCGGCGCAGGCGGCAGGCGCCCACACGCCGCTCGGCGCGCAGGCGACGCAGATCTACACGCTGATGGAGCTTGCCGGGCAGAGCGGCCTCGATTTCTCGGGCGTGATCAGGCTTCTGCGCGGGGAGTCTTGAGGGATCCGGCGCCATTAACGGTGTCTTTCCTTTTTCTGCGCATCCTTGCGGACACTTGGTCAAGCGGGTCCGGCGTGGAGTTTGGGAAGGCCGATGAACCGAACGAGCGACAATGCGGCTTTCGCCGAGGTCTACGAGGACGAGGCTGGTGAGGATGTCGGCACCGGCTACGACGTCGGTACCGGCTACATCGAGAGCCTGGCGCTGATCGAGCGGCTGCACCGGCTGCTGCTCGACGTGATCAAGGACGAGCTGGACCGGATCGACCAGATCGAGATCAACGCCGTGCAGGCGCTGCTCCTTTTCAACATCGGCGACAGGGTGATGACCGCGGGCGAGCTGAAGAGCCGCGGCTACTACCATGGCTCGAACGTCTCCTACAACCTGAAGAAGCTGGTCGACGGCGGGTTCATCGACCACCAGCGCTCGGACGTCGATCGGCGCTCGGTCCGGGTGCGCCTGACCGAGAAGGGCCTCGGGATCCACCGCATCGTCGCCGAGCTGTTCCGCCGCCATGCCGAGGACCTCACAACCAGCGAGGCGCTGCGCGGCGCCGAGGGGCTCGAGGGCATGAACGCCGACCTGCGCTCGCTCGAGCGCTACTGGACCGAAAAGGTCCGCTACGTCTATTGAACGAGACCCCTGCCCCGGCCGGGCCGGTGCGGCCATCAGGTACGCGGCTATCAGGTACAGCGCCAGCGCCAGCCCCTCCTCACCCAACCTCCCGCGAACGCTCCGGATGTCGGGATGCCGGGCCGGCCCACCGCGGCCAGCGACGGCACCGGGCGGCGCTAGAGCGATTTCAAGCGAAGAGGATACACGTCGCGACTCGGAAATCGCGGTCACTCAACATGCTAGGGCCGTTTGGGTGATCCAATAACCACCGAAACGGCCCTAGCTCACCCTCTCGCCGGGGCACGACGCCCCGATCGTGCAGAGCCTGGCCGAGGCCCTAGATACCCTTTGGTCAGGAATCGGGCTTAAAAGGGTCGGCGCAGGCCGAAATCTGGCATGATCTTGCAGAGTTGACATTGATATCCGTGAATCGGTCTGCAATACTCCGCCCGTTCGGACGGGCGCGCCAGATGCCCGCCGCGTGAGGGGTCATGGCAAGAGCAGGAGCAGCCCCGATGAGGTTACGGGGGTACGACGACTACCCGGTCACGCTGGGCGACGAGATGCGTGGCCAGCGGGCGTCGCTGGGCAAGACTCTGCTCGACGCCGAATTCGACCTGCGCATCAAGGTGAAGGTGCTCCGCGCCATCGAGGATTGTGACCTCGAGGGCTTCCCCAACATGAGCGTGGTGGCCGGCTACGTGCGCTCCTATGCGCGCTATCTGGGCATGGACACGGACGACACCTACCGTCGCTTCTGCGCCGAATCCGGCTACCGCTCCCCCACGGCCGGGCTCGGCGGGCCGGCCTCGTACCAAGCCGCGGCGGGCCAAGTTGCGGCGGGCCAGGTCGCGGCGGGGCAGGCGATGCTGGCGGGCGCGGCGTCCGGCGCCGACCTGACGCGCTCGCGGTTCGCCGTGCGCCCGGCGCCGGCGCGGCTGGGCGCGCGGGTCAGCCTCGGCGCGCTGACCTCCGCACTGGCGCTGGTCGGGCTGATCGCCGGGCTCGGCTATGGCGGCTACGCGCTGCTGCAGGACATCCAGCGGGTCGGATTCGCACCGCTGCCGCAGGGCCCCGAGATCGTCGCCGACGCGCCGCTGATCGCGCCGCCCCCAGTCGAGGCGCCGCTGGCCGCCAGGCCCGATGCCGCCGCCTACGAGGGGGACGGAGTACTGCTGGCCGCCGCGCCGGCCGAGCTGCCGCCGCCGGTGCTGCCGGCGCGCGACGGGCCGATCTCGGCCATCGACCCGGCGACCTCGGGCCTGTTCGCCCCGGCCCGCGCCGCGGCTGCCGAGCGCGCCGCGGAACCCTCGGCCGGCGGGGGCGGCCTGTCGGGCTCGCGCAGCCCGGACGGGCCGAACGGCGGAATGCGGATCACGCTGTCGCCCGAGGAGGCGGAGCTCGCCGAGCCGCTGCTGGCCGCCGCGCTGCCGCCGGCCCCGCCCAGGGTGGTCCTGCACGCCACCGCCGAGGCCTGGATCCGCGTGCGCGACGGCGAGGCGGTGATCTTCGAGGGCACCCTGCCGCCGGGAGGGCAGTACGAGGTGCCCGGCCGGGTCGGTACGCCGCTGCTGCGCGCCGGAAACGCGGGGGCGCTTTACGTGCTGGTCAACGGCGCGCCCTACGGGCCGGTGGGCAGCTCGGCCGCGGTGCTGAAGAACCTGTCGCTCCGGGCTGAGGACATCACGGGCCACATGCCCGCGGCCAGCGCCGCGGCCATCCCTGCCGGCCCGGACGGCGAGCCCCTGCGTCGCGCCGAAGCCAGCATGGCGCAGTAGCGGGCGAGCCGGCCGTTGGCCGGCAAGGCCCGGCTGCCCGGCCATCAAGACTGCCGGCGCGACGTCTCGGCCGCCACGCGGCCGCCGGGATCATCACGCAATTCCTGTTCGAGTTGCGCCGACGGGCCGGGGCCCGGCGGATGATCGGGATGCGCGGGGCCAGCTGATCGGGAGCGACGCGCCCGAGAGCTTTGCATATTCCCGCCCTGGTCCACTCGCCCCGTATTCAGCGTGTTGCGACCGGCCGGGTGAACCCACGATCATTGCGCGCGCCGCTTTCTTGATTCGGCCGGGCCGTTTCGAGACCGCCTTTACGGGGGCGCTTTACCGCAACTTAGGCATTTGCGTGTTTGATTGCCCGTGGCCGGAGGATCCCGGCCTCCCTCGCAGAACGCGGCGGGCTGGACGTCAGAAGACCCTTTCCCCGGCCGGCGCTGCTGGCTGCGGGCCGTCCGATCCCGAGCCTTCGGGAGCAAATGAACGCCGCGCAACCCGCGTTGTGCGCCGAGCGGAATGGTCGCATGACTGAATGCAATGTCACCGGAAAGCGCAGCATGGGCGCCTCCCTGCCCGGCCCGAGCCGGCGTGTCGCGGCGCGGCGCGCCATCCGGGCGAAGGCCGCGGCCGGCGGGCGCGCGCGGTCGGCACCGGGCGGGGCCTGAGCCATGGCCGGCCTGGTTCTGAAGCTGCGCGCCCATGAGGAGATCCTGATCAACGGGGTGGTCATGCAGAACGGCAGCCGCAACACGCGGCTGATCATCAAGACCCCGAACGTGCATGTGCTGCGTCTGCGCGACGCGATCCGCCCGGGCGAGGTGGACACGCCCGCGAAGCGCGTTTGCTACCTGGTGCAGCGCGTCGTGGCGGGCGAGACCGAAGCCGACGCCGCGGTTGGCGAGATCGGCCGCCGCATCGCCGAGCTTCGCGCGGCGCTGCGCGACGCCGAGGCCAGCGAGCATCTCGACGCCGCCGCCGAGCTGCTGGGCCGGGACAACTTCTACGGCGCCCTCAGGGCGCTGCGCCGCGTGCTGGCGGTCGAGTCGCGGCTGCCGGGCCATACGGGCACCGCCAACACCACCCTGGCCCGCGAAGAAGCGAGCTGACGCGCGTCTCCTTCGCACCGGGTCGGGCGACGTGCCCCTGCTCAGTCTGCGCAGGTCGGCCGGGGCTGCCCGTGCCGGACCCACTGGCGCGGGCTATCAGTCGGACTCCTCCGCGTCGGAGCGGCCCGGCGCCGCGGTGGGCTCGCCGGACTCGCCGGGCTCGCCGGGGATCGCATAGCGCTCGCCCAGCCAGCGGCCAAGGTCAATGTCGGCGCAACGCTTCGAGCAGAACGGCCGCCAGGACGCCTCGGACGGCTTGCCGCAGATCGGGCAGGGGCGTTGCGGCGTGCGCTTCGGGTCGGCATTTCGGGACATTCTCGTGGCCTCCTGCTGGCCTCCTGCTGGCCTCCTGCTGGCCTCCCGCCGGGTGCTGCGCGGTGAGGTCCCGCACAAGAAACGGGAAATTGCCGCGATTGCGTTATATAACGTGCGTCTTCGGCCCGAAACCCTGGGGCGTGCAGGACTCCGGGCCGAGGCGCGCCGCGGCAGGGCGAGGGAGAGGTGATCGTGCGTTGACCGCCCAGATGAGGCCAGTCGAGGAGCTGAAGCTCCTGCCCGAGCAGCGCACGCACCGCGTGCCGCGCTGGCGGCGGGTGCTGGCGCTGATTCTGAAGGCCGTGCTGCCGCTGGTCATCCTCGCCGTGGCCGCCGTCGTCGTCTGGCGGCTGCAGCAGAGCGCACCGGTTGCCGAGCGCACGTCCCAGCCGCGCGTGCCCCGGCTGGTCGAGACGGTCGCGGTCAGCCCGGCGAGCCGCGGCCCCATAATCGAGGCCTGGGGCGAGGTGGCCGCCGCTCGCACCCTGGTGCTGCGCCCCGAGATCGGCGGCGCCGTGGTCTGGGTCAACGAGCGCCTCGCCCAGGGTGGCATCGTGCGCGCTGGGGAGGAGCTGATCCGCCTCGACGAACGCGACCTGCGCCTCGCGCTGGCCGAGGCCGAGGCGCTGATCCGCCAGGTGCGGGCGCGCATCACCATCGAGGAGGGCCAGCGCGAGCGGGCGCGCCGCGACGTCGAACGGCTGCCCGGCACCCTGACCGAGACGCAGCGCCAGCTGGTCCTGCGCGTGCCGCAGATGGAGCAGCTCGAGGCCGAGCTGGCCGCCGCCGAGGCGGCGCGCGAGCGCGCTGCGGTCAACCTCTCGCGCACCGTGTTGCGCGCGCCCTTCGACGCCATGGTGATCGAGGAGGAGGTGGCGCTCGGCAGCATGCTGAGCGCCGGTGCGGCGGCAGCCACCCTGGTGCCGGCCGACCGGTTCCACGTGGTCGTGGCCGTGCCGCCCTCGGCGCTCGACTGGCTCGACCCGCGCGCCGGTCAGACGGTGCGGCTGACCCAGCCGGGCGTCTGGCCCGAGGGCGGCCTGCGCGAAGGCTCCATCGAGCGCGTCGCGGCCCGCCTCACCGGGGCGGGGCGCATGGCCGAGCTGATCGTCGCCGTCGACGACCCGCTGGCGCGCGCGCCGGAGAACCGGGGCAAGCCGCCGCTTCTGCTCGGCAGCTATGTCCGTGCCATCACCGAGGGCCGGGCGGTCGAGAACGCCGTGCGACTAGACCGCGCGCATCTGCGCGAGGGCGACACGGTCTGGATGGTGACGCCCGACAACCGGCTCGCGGTCCGCGAGGTCACCGTGGCCTGGCGCGGCGCCGGTGCGGTGCTGGTCAGCGACGGTCTTGCCGCCGGCGAGCGGGTGGTCACCACGCCCCTCGCCGTGGTCGCGCCGGGCATGCAGGTACGCCTCACCGAAGACGCCAACGACTCCGACGGTGACGCCGGGGAGGCGGGCGGATGAGCCCGCGGCTGCGCTCCGCCGGGCCGATCGACTGGATGGCGCGGCACTCGGTGGCGGCGAACCTGCTCATGCTGGTGCTGATCCTCGGCGGCGTCTTCATGACCAGCCAGATCAGGCAGGAGCTGTTCCCGAGCTACGAGCTGGACACCGTCACCGTCTCCGTGGCACTGCCCGGCGCCGCGCCCGAGGAGGTCGAGCAGTCGATCATCCTCGCCATCGAGGAGGAGATGCGCCCGATCGAGGGCATCGACAAGCTCACCGCCACGGCCGGCGAGGGCTCGGCCCGGATCGTCGCCGAGCTCTCGCCCGACGAGGACCGGCAGCTCGTCTACAACAACATCCAGCAGGCGGTGGCACGCATCACCACCTTCCCCGACGAGGCCGAGCGGCCACGCATCACGCTCGATGCCCGGCGCCGCGAGGTGGTCGAGCTGCACGTCTTCGGCGACGTCGACCAGCGCTCGCTGCGCATGGCCGCCGAGCATGTGCGCAGCGTGCTGCTGCAGCATGACGGCATCAGCCAGGTCGACCTCTCGGGCACGCCCGCGCTCGAGATCCACGTGGAGATCGGGCAGGCGGCGCTGCGCGCCCACGGCCTGACACTGCGCGAGGTCGCCGCCAGCGTCCGCGCGGCCGCCATCGAACGTGGCGGCGGCACCGTCGAGTCGCCCAGCGGCGACGTGCTGATCCGCCTCGACGACCGGCGCGGGGCGGCGCGCGAGTTCGCCACGATCCCCGTGGTCAGCGACCGGCGCGGCACCGTGGTCCGGTTGGGCGACATCGCCGAGGTGCGCGAGGGCTTCGCCGATGGCGACCTGGTCTCCAGCTTCAACCGCAAGCCGTCGATCCGAATCAACGTCTACCGGGTGGGCGACGAGACGCCGATCACCGTCTCGGACGCGGTCAAGGGCGCCGTGCCGCTGGCCATGTCGACGCTGCCCGAGGCGATCGACGTGGTCACGCTGAACGACCGCTCGACCTACTACCGCGACCGCATGAACCTGCTGCTCAAGAACGGCTTCATCGGGCTGTGCCTGGTGCTGCTGATCCTCAGCCTGTTCCTCGAGTACAAGCTGGCCTTCTGGGTGGCGGCGGGCATCCCGACGGCGTTCCTCGGCACGCTGCTGTTCCTGCCGGCCTTCGGCGCCTCGATCAACATGGTCTCGATGTTCGCCTTCATCCTGGCGCTCGGCATCGTGGTGGACGACGCCATCGTGGCGGGCGAGAACATTTACGAGTATCTCGAGCGCGGCATGAGCCGGATCGACGCGGCGATCCAGGGGGCGCGCGACATCGCCGTGCCGCTCAGCTTCTCGATCCTCACCAACATCGTCGCATTCGTGCCGCTGGCACTGGTGCCGGGCACCTTCGGCAAGTTCTGGGTGGTGATTCCGATGGTGGTCTCGGCCGCCTTCATCCTGAGCTGGATCGAGGCGCTCTACATCCTGCCGGCCCACCTGGCGGGCGTGAAGCGGCGCGACCCGATGCAGCGCCCGAGCCTGCCGATCCGCATTCAGCAGGCGTTCTCCCGCGGTCTCGCCTGGGTGATCCACCGGCTCTACGGGCCGCTGCTGCGGGTGGCGATGGACTGGCGCTATGTCACGGTCGCGCTGATGATCGCGATCCTCGCCGTCACCTCGGCCTGGCCGCTGACCGGGCGGATGGGCTGGGGGCTGTTCCCCGAGGTGCCGCGCGACTATGCCGAGGCGGTGGTGACCATGCCCGTGGGCGCGCCGCTCGCGGCAAAGCTCGCCGTGCGCGACCGGGTCATCGCCGCCGCCGAGCGGGTGATCGCCGCGAACGGCGGCGACCGGCTCGGCGAGGGCATCTACGCGCTGGTCGACGGCGCCCGGGTCGAGGTCGCGGCCTTCCTGCGCCCGCCCGAGACACGCCCGCTGGCCACCGAGGCGTTCGCACAGGCCTGGCGCGCCGAGCTCGGCAGCCTGCCCGAGGCGCGCTCGGTGCGCTTCGACTTCGCCTTCGGCGGTCCGGGCGGCGGCTCGGGCATCGAGATCCGGCTGTCCCACGCCGATGTCGGGGTGCTGGCCCGCGCGGCGCGCGAGCTGGCGCAGCGGCTCGGCGACTTCGCCTCGGTGCGCGACCCGGAGGACGGCTTCACGCCGGGCAAGGCCGAGCTCGCCTTCCGGCTGACCGAGGCGGGCCGCAGCCTCGGCCTGACCTCCGAGGTGGTCGCGGCCCAGGTCCGCGCCGCCTTCCTCGGCGCCGAGGCGCTGGCCCAGCAGGACGGCCGCAACGAGGTCACCGTGCGCGTCCGCCTGCCCGAATCCGAGCGGCGCAGCGAGGCGACCGTCGAGACCCTGCTGATCCGCACCCCGGACGGCGGCGAGGTGCCGCTGTTCGAGGTGGCCACCGTCGAGCGCGGCCGCGCGGAGGCGGCGATCCGGCGCGAGGAGGGCAGGCGCGTCATCACCGTGACCGCCAACGTCGATCCGCCCGAGGAGACGGCGAAGGTGATCGCCTCGGTGACCGGCGAGGTGCTGCCCCAGCTCCGCCAGGACCATCCGGGCCTCGGCTATTCTCTGGAGGGCCGGCAGGCGGCGCAGCGCGACACCATGGACAGCTTCTTCACCTTTTCGATCCCGTTGGCGCTGCTGATCATCTACGCCCTGCTGGCGATCCCGTTCCGCTCGTACTGGCAGCCGGCCATCGTCATGACGGCGATTCCCTTCGGCTTTGCCGGGGCGGTGCTGGGGCACCTGATCATGGGGATGTCGCTGTCGGTGATCTCGGTGTTCGGCATCATCGCGCTGGGCGGCGTGGTGATCAACGCAGCGCTGGTGATGATCGACTACGCCAACAAGGCGCGGGCCACCGGAGTCGCGCCCGCCGAGGCGATCTGGCGCGCGGGCATCCGCCGCTTCCGGCCGATCCTGCTGACCACCATGACCACGTTCTGCGGCCTGGCGCCGATGATCTTCGAGACCTCGCGCCAGGCGCAGTTCCTGATCCCGATGGCGGTGTCGCTCGGCTACGGCATCGTCTTCGCCACCAGCGTCGTCTTGTTCCTGATCCCCTGCCTCTACCTGATCCTCGATGACATCCGCGCCCTCGCCCGGCCCGAGCAGCCAGGCCCCGACCACCCCCTCCCGCCCCGCCCCAGCGAGGGCCGCGTCGCGGCGGAGTAGCCCCGTGCACAGGTGTCCACGCGTGGACACGGGATCAAGGCATTGATATTGGCGGAAATGCGGTGTGGACCCTTTTCATGGTTAGCTAATATCCGCGAGCCCCTATTCCAGCCCCTGAATTGATGTTTTCGTCATCCCCGCGTCGCGGGGACAACGGCGATACGGATTGGCAAGGCGGTCAGCCCGGCAGCTCCGCCAGCGGCCGGCGCTCGCGCTTGCGCTGCAGCTCGAAGTTGCCGAGCGGGGTCCAGCCGGCTAGCGAGGTCTCGATGGCGTCGCGCCGGAAGGCGGCCTTCAGCGCCTCCTCGATGCGCCGGCGGTCGGTCTTGCGCACGGGGGCGAAGTCGACGATCACCTGTCCGCCGAGCCCGCGCAGCCGCAGCTGGCGCGGCAGCTCGCGCGCCGCCTCGAGATTGGCGGTGAGCGCCGAGCCGCCGGAGAACTCGGCCGCCGTGTTGACATCGACGGTGACCATCGCCCGGGTCGCCTCGACGGCCATCCAGCCGCCCGAGGGCAGCGCGACGCGCGGGGATTTGAGGGCCTCGATCGCCTCGCGCACGCCGTGCTGGTCGAACAGGTCGGACCCGTCGTGGCGCTCGATGGCGCCGAACAGGGTTTCGTCGCCCCACAGATCACCGGCCGCCCGGGCCGCGCCCAGAGCCTCGAGGGCAGACCCGCTCGCGCGCAGCCGGACCGGGCCGGCAAACGCCCACTCGCGCAGCGCCAGCAGGGCCGCGGGCAACGGGCTCCCGGCGGCGCGCTCGAGCGGCGCGGCCTCGGCCGCCGCCTGCCGCACCGCCTCCGCCTGGGCCAGCGCCCAGCGGACCTCGGAGGCGATCTGCGCCGCGTCCGCGCCCTGCGCACCGGTGCGCACGATAAAGCCGCCGGGCAGCCCGGCCCCGTCCAGCGCCTCTTCAACGGCCCGGCTCAGCCGCGTGCGCTCGCCGTCGTCGCGGATCCGGCGCGAAACGTTCACGCCCGGCGCGTGCGGCGTGTAGATCACGCGGGGGCTCTTGTGCAGCACGTTCGGCGTCACCGGCGTCGCCTTGCCCGGCTCGGCGTAGGCCGCCACCTGCACCAGCACGAAGCGGCCCTCGCGCGCGCCCTTTGCCTCGCGCAGGAAACCCATCCGCGCCGGCGTCAGGCGCACGAAGGCGCCGCCCATCTTCGGCACCAGCCGGTCCACCTTGGCCCAGAAGATGGCACCCGGCGCCGGGGCGGTGTCGCCCTCGGGCGGGTCGATCAGCAGGTCCTCGAGCCGGCCGTCGAGCAGCAGCGCCGCCCGCGTGGCCCCGTTCCGGTCCACGTCCCCGGCCCCGGTGACGTCCACGTCAAGCAGGATCAGCCGGTCCGTCATGCCTCGACCCGGGCGGCGATCACCTTGTAGCCCGCGCCGCGCAGCAGCCCCACCGTCTCGGTCAGCGGCAGGCCGACGACGTTGCTGTAGCTGCCGGTGATCTCGGGGATGAAGGCCGCGGCGAGCCCCTGGATGGCGTAGCCCCCGGCCTTGCCGCGCCACTCGCCCGAGCGCAGGTAGGCGGCGATCTCCTCGTCCGAGAGCCGCTTCATCTTCACCCGCGTCTCGACCAGCCGCTCCCAGCGCCGCGCCCCCAGCCTCAGGCACAGCGCCGTCGTCACCCGGTGCCGCCGCCCCGAGAGCAGCCGCAGGCAGCGCTCCGCCTCGGCCGCGTCCGCCGGCTTGGGCAGGATGCGCCGCCCGGCCGAGACCACCGTGTCGGCCGCCAGAACGAGGTCGCCCTCGCCGGCCTCCAATGCCTCGGCCTTCGCCCGCGCCAGGCGCGCGGCATGGGTACGCGGCAGCTCGCGGGGCGCGGGCGTCTCGTCGATGCCGGCGGCGCGCACCTCGTCGGGCACCACGCCCACCTGCGCCAGCAGGTCGCGCCGGCGCGGCGAGGCAGAGCCTAGAATCAGACGCACTACTTGAAGCGGTAGGTGATGCGCCCCTTGGTCAGGTCGTAGGGCGTCATCTCGACCTGCACCTTGTCGCCGGCCAGCACGCGGATGCGGTTCTTGCGCATCTTGCCGGCGGTGTGGGCGATGATCTCATGGCCGTTCTCGAGCTTCACCCGGAAGGTCGCGTTGGGCAACAGCTCGGTCACGACCCCGGGGAACTCGAGTGTTTCTTCCTTGGCCATGCCTTCTCCGTGGTTGCGACGGGCCCGCCAGCGCGGGGCCCGGGTCTGGCGCGGAACATGGCGCCAAAAATGGGCCAGTTCAAGCGTCAAGGGCCTCGTCGGCCTCGCCGTCGCCCTCGCCCGGCCCGAAGGCTGCGACGATCGAGTTCACAATCTGGTCGCGCGCCTGCCGGTAGGCGGCGAGCTTCTGCTCGCGCTGCTCGCCGATGCCGGCAGGGTTGAGCGTCGGCCAGTAGAGCACCTCGATGGAGAACAGCCGCGTGTACTCCAGCGCCCGGCGCTGGGCGGCAGGCGACAGCGCCACGATCATGTCGAAGGCGCCCATGTCGTCGCCCCACTCCTCCATCTCGTCGAAGCTCTTGGCGCGGTGGCCGGCCAACTCGACCCCGACCTCGCGCGCCACCTCGACCATGAAGGGATCGACATCCACCTCGTGGCGCACGCCGGCCGACTGCACGAACACCCGCTCGCCGTGCAGCTTCTTCATCAGCGCCTCGGCGAAGGGCGAGCGGATCGAGTTGTGATCGCAGCAAAACAGCACGGAACCGGGAAGGGCGTGCGCCACGCTCAGCCCCGGAACTGCAGCGCGCAGATCACGGTGAACAGCCGCCGCGCCGTTTCCATGTCGGTCTCGATCTTGCCCGCGAGCCGCTCCACCAGGATGCGCGCGCCCTCGTCGTGCACGCCCCTGCGCCCCATGTCGATCGCCTCGATGCGCGAGGGCGGCAGGCGCTTCACCGCGTTGAAGTAGCTCTCGCAGATGGCGAAATAGTCCTTGATCACGCCCCTGAGCGGCGACAGCGACAGGTGGAACGCGGTGACCGGATCGCCCCGCTCGGTGGCGATCTCCATCACCAGCATGCGGTCGGCCATGCCGATGCCAAGCTCGTAGGGACCGGGCGGCACCGCGTCCTCCGCGCGCGGCGCCACGCGGAAGCGGTTCGACTCGGTCAGGTCGTAGATGGCGACCTCGAGCTCCTGCTGCACCTCGGGCAGGCGCGGGCGCGGCTGGTCCTGCTTCAGCCGCACACCCACAAGCCGGTCGGTGCCGGCGAAGTCAGCCATCGAAGTCAGCCATCTCCGGCTGCCCCGAGCCGGGCCTGCAGCGACAGCGCGTGCGCCTCGAGGCCCTCCGAGCGCGCCAGCGTCGCCGCCGCAGGCCCGAGCGCCGCCATCGCCCGCGCCGGGACCCGCGCGATCGTCGTGCGCTTCATGAAATCGAGCACCGAGAGCCCCGAGGAGAACCGCGCCGCGCCCGCCGTGGGCAGCACGTGGTTCGGCCCGCCCACATAGTCCCCGATCGCCTCGGGCGTGTGGGCGCCGAGGAAGATGGCGCCGGCGTGCCGGATCAGCGGCACCAGCCGCTCGGGCCCGGCAACGCAGAGCTGCAGGTGCTCGGGCGCCACCCGGTTGGAAAGCCCGGCCGCCTGGGCCAGGTCGCGCACCACGATCAGCGCGCCGAAGTCGCGCCAGCTCGTCCCGGCGATGCCGGCCCGGCTCAGGCCCTGCAGCCGGCGCTCCACCGCGCGCGCCACCGCCTCGGCCAGCCCCGAATCGTCGGTCATCAGGATCGACTGTGCGCTCGCGTCGTGCTCGGCCTGGGCCAACAGGTCGAGCGCGATCCAGTCGGGATCGTTGTCGCGGTCGGCGATCACCAGCACCTCCGAGGGCCCGGCGATCATGTCGATCCCGACATCGCCGAAGACCCGGCGCTTGGCCGCCGCGACGTAGGCGTTGCCCGGCCCGACGATCTTGTCGACCGGGCGCACCGGCCCGGCGCCGTAGGCCATCGTCGCGATCGCCTGCGCGCCGCCGATGCGCCAGACCTCGTCGACCCCGGCCAGCCGCGCCGCCAGCAGCACCAGCGGGTTGACCTCGCCGCCCGGCGTGGGCGCGCACATGACCAGCCGCTGCACGCCCGCGATGCGCGCGGGGATGGCGTTCATCAGCACCGAGGAGGGGTAGCTCGCCAGCCCCCCCGGCACGTAGAGCCCCGCCGCGTCCACCGGCGTCCAGCGCCAGCCCAGCGTGACCCCGGCCGCGTCCTGCCACTCGGCATCGCTGGGCAGCTGCCGCTCGTGGTAGGCGCGGATGCGCGCGGTGGCGAGCTCCAGCGCCGCGCGCTCGGCTGCCGGAACGCGCGCCGCCGCCGCGTCGATCTCGTCGGACGTGATGGCCAGCGTCGCCGCGGTCAGCTCCAGCCGGTCGAAGCGGCGGGTCAGCCCAATCAGCGCCTCGGCGCCGCGCGCCCGAACCTCGGCGATGATCTCCGCCGCCACGGCGTCCGCATCGCCCTGCGCCGCGCGCTTCACGCCGAGAAATGCGGCGAAGCGGTCCTCGAAATCGGCCTGGTCATGGCTGAGGCGGACGGGCATCGGGGCCTCCTGCTGGCGAACCCGCGCCCTCTTTACTCGGCGCGCCGGGGCCACACAACCCGGCCCGCACCCCCTATCCGCCGCCGTCGATTCCGCCTATAGGCGGGGGCGCGAGCGACCAGCCACAGCGACCGATCGGGCCCATGACCGCCTGCGACGAGCCTGCCACCGAGGATATCGAGCCCGCCCTGCGCGAGCTCGCGCTCGCCGCCGGGCGGGCCATCATCGAGGTGCGCGCGCGCACCGATCTCGGCGCGCGGTCCAAGGCCGACGCCAGCCCCGTCACCGAGGCCGACATCGCCGCCGACCGCCTGATCACCGAGGACCTGAACCGGCGCTTCCCCGCCGTCCCCGCCGTGACCGAGGAGAACCCCGCCTCGCACCGCCGCGCCGGGCTGCGGCGTTTCTTCCTCGTCGATCCGCTCGACGGCACTCGGGAGTTCGTCCGCCGCGAGGGCGAGTTCACCGTGAACATCGCCCTTGTGGAGGACGGCGTGCCGGTCGCCGGCGTGGTCTACGCCCCCGCCGTGGGCCGCCTGTTCCGCACCCGCTCGGGCGCCGCCCTCGAGGAGCGCGTGGACGCCGACGGTCGGCCGCTCGCCGGCTCCGAGCGCGCCATCCGCGTCGCCACCCCGGACAACGACGCCCTGGTGGTCGTCGCCTCGAAATCGCACCGCGACCGGGCGACCGACGCCTACATCGCCCGCTACCGCGTGGCCCGCTTCACCGGCGCCGGCTCGTCGCTGAAGTTCTGCCTGATCGCCGCCGGCGAGGCCGATTTCTACCCCCGCCTCGGCCGCACCATGGAGTGGGACACCGCCGCCGGCCACGCCGTGCTGCGCGCCGCCGGGGGGCGGGTGGTGCGCTTCGACGACCACCGCCCGCTCGCCTACGGCAAGCCGGGCTACGAGAACCCGTTCTTCCTCGCGCTCGCCCCCGGTGTCAACCTCGTGCCCGCCGCCGTGGCATCGCAGCCATGAGCGTGTGCATCGTCATCCCGGCGCGCTACGGCTCGACGCGCTATCCCGGCAAGGCGCTCGCACCATTGCGCGGCGCCACCGGCGAGGCGCGCCCGCTGGTCCGGCGCACCTGGGACGCGGCGCGCGCCGTCGCCGGCATTGCGCGCATCGTCATCGCCACCGACGACCCGCGCATCGAGGCGGAGGCCCGCGGCTTCGGCGCCGAGGTCGCGATGACCTCGCCCGACTGCGCCAACGGCACCGAGCGCTGCGCCGAGGCGCTGGCCGCCCTCGCGCCCGAGCCCGAGATCGTCGTCAACCTCCAGGGCGACGCCCCCCTGACGCCGCCCTGGTTCATCGAGGCGCTGGTCGCCGCCATGCGCGCCCGCGCCGGGCTGGCCGTCGCCACGCCCGTGCTGCGCTGCGATGCCGAAGCGCTCGCCAGCCTGCTCGCCGACCGCCGTGCCGGCCGGATCGGCGCCACCACGGTGGTGTGCGCCGCGGACGGCCGCGCGCTCTATTTCTCGAAGGAGGTGATCCCATTCACCGGCCGGGCGCTTGCGCCGGGCGAGAGCTGCCCGGTGTTCCACCATGTCGGGGTCTACGCCTACCGCCCGGCGGCGCTGCGCCGCTACGTGACGCTGCCGGCCGGGCCCCTCGAGCAATGGGAGGGCCTCGAGCAGCTCCGATTCCTCGAGAACGGCGAGCCGGTACTCTGCGTCGAGGTCGAGGCCCGCGGCGCCCGCTTCTGGGAGCTCAACAACCCCGAGGACGTCGCGCCGATCGAGCGCGTCCTCGCCGAGCGCGGCATCGCCTGAGCGCCAGAGCGATTTGGAGCAAAGTGGACTCACTTTGCAGCTCGGAAATTGCGGCAATTCAATATGCTAGGGCCGTTTCGGTGGTTCAGGAACCGCCGAAACGGCCCTAGCCCGCCCTTGCGCCGGCGCCGTGCGGTGCGGAAGATGGTTGCGCGGCGGCACCTGCCGCCCGGCGCGACCTGCCCCCTCCCCCCCGCGTGGGGGAGGAATGGAGAGGGGGGAGAGCCGCGGCCACACGCAACCGAGGAGGGTCCATTGGCCAGCCGCATCCGCATCGCGGTCTTCCCCGTCGCCGGGCTCGGCACGCGTTTCCTGCCGGTCACCAAGGCGATTCCCAAGGAGATGCTTCCCCTCGTCGATCGCCCGCTGATCCAGTACGCCATCGACGAGGCCCGCGCCGCCGGCATCACCGAGTTCGTCTTCGTCACCGCGCGCGGCAAGGGTGCGCTCGAGGACTACTTCGACGCCGCGCCCGAGCTGGCGCGCGAGCTCGCCGAGCGCGGCAAGGGCGACCTGCTCGCCGACCTCGACTCCGCCGCCCTGCCCCCCGCGGCGGTCGCCTCGGTGCGCCAACAGGAGGCGCTGGGCCTCGGCCACGCCGTCTGGTGCGCGCGGCGCCTGGTCGGCGACGAGCCGTTCGCCGTGGTGCTGCCCGACGACGTGATTACCGGCGCCGAGCCATGCCTCGCGCAGATGGTCGAGGCTCATGCCGAGGCCGGCGAGGGCGCCTCGATCCTCGCCGCCATGGAGGTGCCGCGCGAGCAGATCCAGAGCTACGGCGCCCTCGAGATCGCCGGCGAGGAGGGCCGGCTGATCCGTGCCACCGGCCTCGTCGAGAAGCCCGCCCCCGAGGACGCCCCCTCGGCTTATGCCGTGATCGGCCGCTACATCCTGAGCCCGCGCGTGATGCAGCGTCTCGGCAGCACCGGCGAGGGCGCCGGCGGCGAGATCCAGCTCACCGACGCCATCGCCGCGGAGGCCCGCGCCGGCGCGCCGGTGTACGGCTACCGCTTCCGCGGCCGCCGCTACGACTGCGGCAGCAAGCTCGGCTACCTCCAGGCGACGGTCGCCTTCGCGCTCGCGCGCGACGACCTGTCCGCCGAGTTCGCCGCGCATCTCAAGGAGGTCGCGCGCGGCCTGTGATACCGGCGCGCGCGGCGATGACGAGGCTCCTGCGCAAGCCGGCAACCATGCGGGCGGCGACCTGGGGCCTGCCGCACCGGGCGCACGCTCCCAATCAAGCTAACCTGGGGTTCACGGTTTCTTACCGTGCTTCGCCTATGATCCCCGCGCGGCCTCAGGGCCGCGACGAGGGTGCGGGGCGGCCCGGGCTGGGGCCGCCCCGCGTCTGTCTGCAACCCAACAAATGCACAACGTTGCAGGGACCGGGGAGCGGCCCGAAGGCCACAACCCCGGCCTGAAAGGGGGCAAAATGACAGCCGAGATGGCAGGAAAGGCTGCAGCCGACGGGGTCTGGGCGACCCTGCGACAGCTCAGGGAGAAGTGGATGCTCATGGCGTTCTTCGCCGGAGCCCTGGTCTGGGCCCGCGACGTCCACGACGAGTTCGCCCCGCTGCCCGTGCTGGTGCACGAGCAGATGCAGGCGCTCGCTGCCCTCGACGCCGCGGTGACGCGGCTCGAGGGGCAGGTGACGCGGGGCTTCGCCTCCGACCGGTCGCCGGTGCTCGGGTTCCCGGGCACCCGGCATGGCATCGGGGACGGAGCACCCGGCGCCTGGACGCTGCTGAGCTGGCGGCCCGTGCGCCGGCTCCGCGCGGACTGCGTGGCGGAGGCGGTCGAGGCCTGGATGGTCGACGCCGCCGGCGCCTGGTTCGCCGTGGAGATGGCACTGGCGCCGATGCCGGCGCTGGAGCACGAGCAGGATCTGGCCTTCGGCATCCGGGTGCATCCGGCGATGACGCCGGGCCGCGCCCTGGCGCTGGTCCAGGTGAGCTTCGACTGCGGCACCCACCGGCAGGTGGAGGCCGCGCCCTGGCTGCAGTTCCGCGTGCTCGCGCACTGAGCACGCCACCTGACCAAGACCTTGCGGACCGGTGCTAGCCGGTCCGCATTTTTCGTGCCCGACCGCTGGTGCGGCTTTGCCGGTGACGAAACAAACGCTGAAGAAAGCGCGTTCGGATGCGCCCCTAAAGCGTGTTCCGGTCAGATTGAAGCACGTCATGCCCGGGTTTGACCCGGGCATCCAGTGAAAGCCCCGCGCCCCGCCAACTCGATTGCCGGGTCAAGCCCGGCAATGACCCGAGAGTGGGCGATTCAGTCAGCTCGGACTTTGCTCTAGAAACGCCGCGATCAGCCGTTCACTGCGGGGATCAGGCCGCGCTCGGCCGCGAGCTCGCGCATGCGCCGCTGCAGCTTCTCGAAGGCGCGCACCTCGATCTGGCGGATGCGCTCGCGGCTGACGTCGTAGACCTTGCTCAGGTCCTCGAGCGTCACCGGCTCGTCCTTCAGGCGGCGCTCGGTCAGGATGTGGCGCTCGCGCTCGTTCAGCGACTGCATGGCCTCGAGCAGCAGCTCGTGGCGCGCCTCGAGCTCCTGGCGCTCGGCGTACTGGGCGGCCTGGTCGGCGTCGTCGTCGGCCAGCCAGTCCATCCACTCGGTCGAGCCCTCGGTGTCGCCCCTGAGCGGCGCGTTCAGCGAGCTGTCGCCGCCGCCCGAGAGCCGGCGGTTCATGTTGATCACCTCGGTCTCGCTGACGCCGAGGTCGGTGGCGATGCGCTCGACGTTCTCGGGGCGCATGTCGCCCTCCTCGAGCGCGCCGATCTTGCCCTTGGCCTTGCGCAGGTTGAAGAACAGCTTCTTCTGCGCCGCCGTGGTGCCGAGCTTGACCATCGACCACGAGCGCAGGATGTACTCCTGGATCGAGGCGCGGATCCACCACATGGCGTAGGTCGCCAGCCGGAAGCCCTTGTCCGGGTCGAACCGCTTGACCGCCTGCATCAGCCCGACATTTGCCTCGGAGATCACCTCGGCCAGCGGCAGGCCGTAGCCGCGGTAGCCCATGGCGATCTTGGCGGCGAGGCGCAGGTGCGAGGTCACCAGCCGGTGCGCCGCGTCGCGGTCACCGTGGTCCGCCCAGGCCTTGGCCAGCATGAACTCCTCCTCCGGCTCGAGCATGGGGAACTTGCGGATCTCCGAGAGATACCGGCTGAGCCCCTGTTCCGGAGACGGAGCGGGCAGGCGCGATTGCGTCGTCGTCGTCATCAACTCCCTCGTGCAGGCCGCAGCCTCGGGGACGAAAAGACCGTCTCGAGGATGATTATAGTCCGGGCACATCGTCCCGCACATACATTAACGCATGTCATTGGGATTCCGTCCCAAAATTGCGACAAGTTCACGCAGGTCGGGGGGCGGCGGCGCCTCGAAGAACAGCGGCGCGCCGCTTACAGGGTGGCGGAATCCGAGGCTCGCGGCGTGCAGCGCCTGGCGCGGGAAGGCGGCGAGCGCGGCGGCCTGCCCGGGCGCGGCCCGCTTCGCCGAGGGCGCGCGCGGGCGTCCATAGACCGGGTCGCCGATCAGCGGGTGGCCGACATGCGCGGCGTGGACGCGGATCTGGTGGGTGCGCCCGGTCTCCAGCCGGCACTCGGCGAGGCTGGCGAAGGGCCTGGCCCCCGTCGTATCCCCCGTCGCATCCCCTTGGCCGAACCGCTCGAGCACGCGCAGCCGCGTCACCGCGTGGCGGCCGCGCGCCAGCACGGCCATGCGCTTGCGGTCGCCGGGGTGCCGGGCGATGGCGGCCTCGATGCGCAGCCAGCCGCCGGGCTCGAAGCTCACGCCGGGCAGGCCGGCGAGCCGCGCCTCCGCCCGTTCGGGCGCGCCCCACAGGAGGGCGAGGTAGCGCCGCTCGATCGCGCGCGCGGCGAAGAGCGCGGAGAGCCCGGCATGGGCGGCCTCGGACTTCGCCACGACGAGCACGCCGGAGGTGTCCTTGTCGATGCGGTGCACGATGCCCGGCCGCCGCGCCCCGCCGATGCCGCCAAGCGTGGCGCCGCAGTGGTGCAGCAGCGCGTTGACCAGCGTGCCCCGCTCGGCGCCGGGGGCGGGGTGGACCACCATGCCGGCGGGTTTGTCGATGACGATCAGCTCGGCGTCCTCGTATAGAATCGTTAGGGGGATCGCCTCGGGCTCCGGCGCGATCGGCACGGGCGGGGGGATCTCGAGGGTGAAGGTCTCGCCCGGCTTGACTTTGCGCCTGGCCTCCGTGACCGTCTCGCCGGCCTCGCCGGATACCGCGCCCTCGGCGATCAGCCGGACGATGCGCGAGCGCGACAGACCGGGAATACCGGCGGCAAGCTCGGCCAGCGCCTTGTCCAGCCGCTCGCCGGCCAGCGCATCGGGGACGGTCAGCTCGAGCGGGGCGTCGTCCCCATCCGGAAGGTCAGCCATGGCTCAACCCCGCCGCGACGCCGAAACGGACCTGCCCGAGCCGCCGCAGGTGCGCCGCCTGCGCCGCCTGGTCAGCCTGCTGATGCTGGTGCTGATCGGCGGGATGCTGGTGGTGGTGGCGGCGATGGTGGTGCGGCTCGGCGCCTTCCGGCCCCCGGGCGAGGCGCCGCTCGCCCCGGTCGGCGCCGAGGCGTTCACGCTGCCCGCGGGGGCCGAGCCGGTGGCGCTGGGCCGTGCGCCAGGCGAGGTGTTGATCCTCACGCGCGAGCCCGGCGGCGCCGAGACGCTGCGCGTCTTCGACGCGGCGAGCGGCGCGCAAATCTCGGCCACCCCGATCCGGCGCGAATAGGTCACTTCGGGACCCGGTAGGCGGGCAGCCCCGCCAGCGGCGCCGCCTCGAAGACCCCGCGGGTGATGGCGCGGGCGACGCAGTCGGCGGCCAGCATGCCGAGCCGGGCGAGGCCCGCGACCGGGTCGGCCAGCGGCCGCGCGCCGGTCGCCAGCACGAACACCGTGTCGCCGTCGAGCGGCGTGTGCACCGGCCGGATGGCGCGCGCCAACCCGTCATGCGCCATCAGCGCCACGCGCCTCGCCTGCGCCCGGCTCAGCGCGGCGTCGGTGGCGATGACGGCGAGCGTGGTGTTGGCACCGGGCTCGGTGGGGAAGGTGTGGTCGAGCTCGGAAAGGGGGCCTTCGGGTGGCGCCTGCCCGCCGAACTCGCCGTCCATCTCGAGCCACCAGGCCCAGAAGCTGCGGGTGCCGGGGATGACCACGGACCCCACCGGGTTCGCCACCGCCAGCGCGCCGACGGTGAACCCGTCCCACTGCACCGAGGCGGTCCCCAGCCCGCCCTTGAGCGCGCCCGCCTTCGCTCCGAAGCCGGCGCCGGCATTGCCCAGCGCGAACTCAGTCCCCGCCGCCTCGGCGGCGATGCGCCCCAGCTCCCACCAGGGCGGGTGGTCCCAGTGCTTCGGCCCCCCGGTGGCGAGGTCGAAGATGATGGCGGCGGGCACGATCGGCACCACCGTGCCGCCGATCGGGAAACCGCGCCCCTGGCCACGCAGCCAGTGCATCACGCCCCCCGCCGCGTCGAGCCCGTAGGCCGAGCCGCCCGAGAGCGCGATTCCGTGCACCGCCTGCACCACCGACTCGGGCGCCAGCGCCTCGGTCTCGCGGGTGCCCGGCCCGCCGCCGCGCACGTCCACGGCGGCGACGGCGGGCACGTCCGGGATCACCACCGTCACGCCGGTGGTGAGCGCCTCGGCCTCGGCGTTGCCGACGCGGATGCAGGGCACGTCCGCGATGCTGTTCAGGGGGCCGGGGCGGATCATTGGTGGATCATGGGCGGATCATGGCTGTCTCTCCGGCGCGGAGCATAGGGGGACCGCGGCGCCGCTTGCAATGGCGCCCGGCCCTCGCCAAGCTTTCGCGGAAAGGAGGGCGGGCGCATGCCGGGACCGCTGGAGGGGATCCGCATCCTCGAGTTCGAGGCGATCGGGCCGGGGCCGTATTGCGGGATGCTGCTCGCCGATCTCGGCGCCGAGGTGCTGCGCGTCGCCCGCCCCGGCGCCGAGCGCGGCGCGCTGATCGCCGACATCGGCGGCGCCGTACTGCACCGCGGCCGGCCGGCGATCACGCTCGACCTGAAGGCCCCCGGCGACCTCGACCTCGCGCGGCGCCTGATGGCCCGCGCCGACGGGCTGGTCGAGGGGCTGCGTCCGGGCGCCATGGAAAAGCTGAGGCTCGGGCCCGACGAGGCGCTGGCGCTCAACCCGCGCCTGGTCTACGGCCGGGTCACCGGCTGGGGGCAGGAGGGACCGCTGGCGCGTACCGCCGGGCACGACATCAACTACATCGCGCTCTCGGGCGCGCTGGGCGCCATGGGACCACCGGACCGCCCGCCCTTCCCGCCGCTCAATCTGGTCGGCGACTTCGGCGGCGGCGGGCTCTGGCTCGGCTTCGGCATGCTGGCCGCCCTCATCGAGGCAGGCCGCACCGGGCAGGGCCAGGTGGTCGACGCCGCCATGCTCGACGGTGCGGCGAGCCAGATGGCGATGATCTATGCTTGGCGGGCCAGCGGGACCTGGCGCGACGCACGCGGTGCCAACCTGCTCGACGGCAGCGCGCCGTTCTACCGCTGCCATGCTTGCGCCGACCGCCGCTTCGTCGCCGTCGGCGCCATCGAGCCGCAGTTCTTCGCCGCGCTGATGGAGGGCCTCGGGCTGGCCGGCGAGGGCTGGGAGCAGACCGACCGCGCCCGCTGGCCGGCGCTCGCGGCGCGCATCGCCGAGGTCTTCGCCACCCGCCCGCGCGACGAGTGGGCGGCGCGCTTCGCGGGCACGGACGCCTGCGTGACCCCGGTGCTGGGCCTCGACGAGGCGCCCGGCCACCCGCACAACCGCGCCCGCGCCACCTTCACCGACCAGCCGGCCCGGCCCGCCCAGCCTGCCCCTGGGCCGCGTTTCTCGGGCCACGCCCTGCGCGTGCGCGAGGAGCCGACCGAGCCCGACGCAAACTGCGAGGCGGTGCTCGCCCGTTGGGGCCTCTGAGCCTGCCCGGTTGCCTGCGGGACCGGGCTTCGCCTAGCATGGCGATAAACAGCAGGGGGAGGCGGTCGGCCATGCGCATACCCGCCGTTCTGGCAGCGATCATCTCCCTGGGCCTCATTGCTGCCGCGCCCGCAGGCGGCGCGGGGGACTTCGCGCCGGGCGAGAAGCTCACCCTCACGAACTGCGGCCGCTGCCACGTGGTCAACGAGAAGAACCGCCGTGGCGGGATCGAATCGACGCCCTCCTTCGCCATCATTCGCAGCTGGCCCGACTGGGAGGACAAGATGCGCGCCTTCTGGGCGCTGCGCCCGCACATCGTGTTCACCCAGATCGCCCGCGTGACGCCCCCGTTTCCGCACAACCGGCCGTCGCCCATCCACCCGATCCGGCTGACGCTCGATGAGGTCGAGCGCATCGTCGAATACGCCCGCACGATCGAGCCGGCGGATCTCGGCGACAAGGTGCAAATCCGATAGGGCGATTTCGAGCGAAGTGGAGTCACATTGCGACCCGGAAATCGCGGCTACGCACTTTGCCGGGGCCGTTTCGGTGATGCAGGGATCACCGAAACGGCCCTAGGCCTGGTTGGTGTGGCGCACGCACGGGGTGGCCTCGGCGCCGTCTGGCGGCAGGGCTGGGGCAGTGCCGAGCAGGCGCTCGATGTTGAGGCAGCGCCGCGTCACGAAGCGCCGGTGCGGCACGGTGGCCTCCAGCCCCGCCGTGTCGGCCGAGGCACGCAGCGCGGCGCGGAACGCCTCGACCGTCTTCCAGGCGTCCGCGTCGGGGGCGCGGGGAAGGGCGTGGAAATGGCTCTCGACCCAGAGCGCGGCGGCCGCCGCCACCTGCGGCGTGGCGTAGGACGTGCCGGAGATGCTCGCGGGCGCGGTGCCCTCGTCCTCGGCATGGCCGCGCTCGATGCTGCCGTCATCGCGCCGGCGCGCATAGGCGCGGTTGATCTCGGCCGCCTGCGCCCAGATGTCCACACGATCGGGAATGTCGTAGTCGTGCGGCGGGTAGAGCGCGGTGCGGTTGCGGAAGTAGCCGCCGACCGCGATGGTGCGGGCGTAACGCGCCGGGTAGGTCACCCGGTCGATCACCTGGCCCGCCGCGGCGACGACGATGACGCCGGCCTCGTAGGCCCGGTCGAGGGCGCGCCGCGTCGCCGTGTCGAATCCCGGGCGCTGGCCGAGCAGCGAGAACGGCGGCTGGAACAGGCCGAGCCAGCCCGGGTTGCCCATCGAGATCGAGATCACCCGCGGCATCGGGTCGAGCGTGAGCAAGAGCTCGAGCGCCCGGCCCAGATTGCCGCGCTGCGCCAGATCCTGAAACACCGGCCCGTCGGCAATGCGGACCGGCACGACCTCGACACCCGGCGCAACCCCCCTTAGCGCATGCGTGTCCGAGACGATCACCGAGAGCGTCTTGATGCCGTGGTCCGGCCAGTCGGTCATCCGGTCGATGAAGGTCGGGCCGATGCGCAGGTCGCTCACGGGCGGCGCTGCCGGATCGGAGGCCAGGAAGTCGCGCCCCTCGTCGATTCGCAGCCAGGCGGGCGGCTGGCCGTTCGCATAGCCGAGTGCCGCGTGCTCCGCCACCCCGGTGTCGATGTGGCCGATGCGCGTGCGGTTCGAGACCTGGAGCAGGTTCAGGGCCTGATTGTAGCGGGTGCGGATGCTCGGCCGCAGGTCCTTGGTAAAGGGCATCGTTGTTCCCCCGGTCCCCCCGGTGATCCCCGGTCACGATACCAGCCGCGCGCGCCGGCGTCGCGCCCTTCGACGCCCTCCGCTCAGAGCCGCCAGTCGTCGATGGCGGCGATGTCGTCGTCGGAGAAGCCGAAATGGTGGGCGATCTCGTGGATCAGCACGTGCGCCACCAGGCGGGCGAGGGACACGTCGCCGCGCTCGATCCACTCCTCGAGGATCGCCCGGCGGTAGAGCCACACCGCGTCGGGCTCGGTCGCCACGTCGTTGACCGACTTGCCGGTCAGCGCCACGCCCTGGTAGAGCCCGGTGAGCTCGAACGGGTCCTCGATGCCCATCTCGTCGAGCGTCTCGTCGTCGGCGAAATCGGCGACGCGGATGGCCAGCCCGGCGCAGGGCCGGCGGAACGCCTCGGGCAGCGCGTCGAAGGCGGCACGCGCCATGCGCTCGATGTCCTCGAGCGAGGGGGCGAGAAGGTCGTCGGGCGCGTCTCCCATCGTCTGCTCCCAAAGGCGAAGGGCGGAGCCGTGGCCCCGCCCTTGCAAGTCCGCTACCCGGCCGCTCAGCAGGAGTAGTACATCTCGAACTCGATCGGGTGGGGGGTGTGCTCGTATTTATAGACCTCCTCCCATTTGAGGTCCATGTAGCCCTCGATCTGGCCGCGGGTGAAGACATCGCCCGCCAGCAGGAACTCCATGTCCGCCTCGAGCGCGCCGAGCGCCTCGCGCAAGGAGCCGCACACGGTCGGGATGCCGGCCAGTTCCTCGGGCGGCAGGTCGTAGAGGTCCTTGTCCGCCGGCTCGCCCGGGTGGATCTTGTTCTGGATGCCGTCGAGCCCGGCCATCAGCATCGCCGCCATCGCCAGATACGGGTTGGCGGCGGGGTCGGGGAAGCGCACCTCGACGCGCTTGGCCTTGGGGCTCTCGGTCCAGGGGATGCGGATCGAGGCCGAGCGGTTGCGCGCCGAGTAGGCGAGCAGCACCGGCGCCTCGAAGCCCGGGATCAGGCGCTTGTAGGAGTTGGTCGCCGGGTTGGCGAAGGCATTGAGCGCCTTGGCGTGCTTGAGGATTCCGCCGATGTAGAACAGCGCCATCTCCGAGAGGTCCGAGTACTGGTCGCCCGCGAACAGCGGCTTGCCGTCCTTCCAGATCGACTGGCTGACATGCATGCCGGTGCCGTTGTCGCCCTTCACCGGCTTGGGCATGAAGGTGACCGACTTGCCGTAGGCGTGCGCCACGTTGTGCACGATGTACTTGTAGTTCTGCAGCGCGTCGGCCTGCGTCGTCAGCGGCCCGTAGATCAGCCCCAGCTCGTGCTGGCACGAGCCGACCTCGTGGTGGTGCTTGTCGACCTTCAGCCCGATGCGCTTCATGGTCGAGAGCATCTCCGAGCGGATGTCCTGGGCCGCGTCCACCGGGTTCACCGGGAAGTAGCCGCCCTTGACCTGCGGGCGGTGGCCCATGTTGCCCATCTCGTACTCGGTGTCGGTGTTCCAGGCGCCGTCCTGGGCGTCCAGCTCGTAGCCGACCTTGTTCATCGAGACCTTGTAGCGCACGTCGTCGAACATGAAGAACTCGGCCTCCGGCCCCCAGAACGAGGCGTCGCCGACGCCGGAGTTCTTCAGGTACTGCTCGGCCTTGAGAGCCGTGGCGCGCGGGTCGCGGTCGTAGTACTCGCCGGTGTCCGGCTCGACCACGGTGCAGAAGACGGCGAGCGTCTTCTCGGCGTAGAACGGGTCGACGAAGGCGGTGTCGGGATCGACCACCAGCTTCATGTCCGACTGGTCGATCGACTTCCAGCCGGCGATCGACGAACCGTCGAACATCCAGCCTTCCTCCGCCCAGTCCTCGTCGACGATGTCGGACATCGCCGTGACGTGCTGCATCTTGCCGCGCGGATCGGTGAAGCGCAGATCGACATAGGCGATCTCCTCGTCCTTGATCCGTTTGAGAAGTTCGGCTCCCTTGCTCATGGATGGCCCCTTTGTTCCTCAGGCTTGGTTACGCGTTTATGGTGGCTGGCAGGCGGCAGGGCTCAGAGGGCGTCGGCCCCCTCCTCGCCGGTGCGGATGCGGATCGCCTGCTCGACATTCGAGACGAAGATCTTGCCGTCGCCGATCTTGCCGGTCTTGGCGGCGCCGATGATGGCCTCGACGACGCCGTCGAGCTGGTCGTCGGCGATCACCACCTCGATCTTCACCTTGGGCAGGAAGTCGACGACGTACTCGGCGCCCCTGTAGAGCTCGGTATGGCCCTTCTGGCGCCCGAAGCCCTTGGCCTCGAGCACGGAGAGGCCCTGGATGCCGATCTCCTGCAGCGCCTCCTTGACCTCGTCGAGCTTGAAGGGCTTGATGATGGCTTCGACCTTTTTCACCGCGCTCTCCCTTACGTAGTTGGCGGCGTGGCCGGGCGGGCGCCCGCCACGCGAGATGGACTGCAAGGGAAGATGCACGGACCGTGCCAAACCTCGGTATGGGCGGGGAGCGCGGGTCTGACGGCGGATGCGCGGAAACGCGGCGGGCGGAGTGATGATTTTGTGTGCAAAATGATGCTTTATTGGGCAAGTCAGGGGACCGGGCGACCATGACCGAGCTGCTCACCGCCGCCCAGATGCGCGCCATCGAGGAGGCCGCCATCGCCTCGGGCGCCGTCACCGGCCTCGAGCTGATGGAGCGCGCCGGCCGCGGCGTGGTCGCGGCGATCCTGGAGCGGCGCCCGGAGCTGGCCTGCGCGCCGCACCGCGCGGTGGTGCTCTGCGGCCCCGGCAACAACGGCGGCGACGGCTTCGTGGTGGCGCGGCTGCTGCGCCAGCGCGGCTGGGAGGTCGAGGTGTTCCTCTACGGCGATCCTGGCCGGCTTCCGCCAGACGCGCGAGCGAACTACGAATGTTGGGCGGATGGTGGTTCCGTCACGCCACTGGGCTTTCCCGAGATCAAGCGCCGCGGCCTGAAGGCGCTGAGCCGGGCGCTCCGCGCCGGCTCCATGCTTTCCGACGAATCCGATAACCCTTCCGCGCCCGCCCTCATCGTCGACGCAATTTTCGGGACCGGCCTGTCTCGGCCGGCGGACGCCCTCTCGCCACTGTTCGGCATGAGCGAGTACCTCCACGGCAGCATTCCCGCGCATTGGGTAGCGATCGACGCACCGAGCGGGATGTGCACCGATAGCGGCCGCCTCTACCGACCTTCGGACGACCTTCAGACGCCGCATCCCGTCATCACAGCCGACCTCACCGTGACATTTCACCGGCCGAAGGTAGGGCATTTTCTGGACCGTGCCGACGTCTGGTGCGGCAGGCTTGTCGTCCGCGACATCGGTTTGGATGGCTTCCATCCCGAGGAGCAGGCCGGCTTGGGGTCCTATGTGACGGCCTGGGCAGCATACCCGGCGGCCGAGGTCACGTATTCGGAGTTCGTGACGGCTCTGCTGCTGAGGAAGCAGTCCAGCGACCACAAGTACCACCACGGCCACGCCCTGATCCTCGCCGGCGGTCCGGGAAAGGGCGGCGCCGCCCGCCTCGCCGCGCGCGGGGCGCTGCGTGTCGGCGCGGGGCTCGTCACCGTCGGCGCCCCGCCCGAGGCGGTGCCGGAGAACGCCGCCCAGCTCAACGCCATCATGCTCCGCCCGGTGGCGGATGCCGAGGCGCTGGCCGAGACGCTCCGGGACGAGCGCCTGAACGCCATCGGCCTCGGCCCCGGCCTCGGGGTTGGCGAGCGCACGCGCGGCCTCGTCACCGCCGCGCTCGCGGCCAGGCGCGGCACCGTCCTCGATGCCGACGCGCTGACCAGCTTCGCCGACGACCCGGCGGCGCTCTTCGCGCTGCTGCACGAGCGTTGCGTCCTCACCCCGCACATGGGCGAGTTCGCCCGCCTCTTCCCCGAGATCGCCGCGAAGCTCTCGGCCCCCGCCACCAAGGGCCCCGCCTGCTCCAAGGTCGACGCCGCCCGCGCGGCGGCGGCGCGCGCCGGTTGCGCGGTGCTGCTCAAGGGGCCGGACACGGTGATCGCCGACGCGCAGGGCCGGGCGGCGATCAACTCGGCGCATTACCAGCGCGCCGCGCCGTGGCTCGCCACCGCCGGGGCGGGCGACGTGCTCGCGGGCATGATCGCCGGGCTGCTCGCACGCGGATTCGCTCCGATGGCCGCCGCCGAGACCGCCGCCTGGCTGCATGTGGAGGCGGCCCGCAGGTTCGGCCCCGGCCTGATCGCCGAGGACCTGCCGGAGACGCTGCCCGCCGTCTTGCGCGACCTCGGGCTTTGAACACTGGGGTATCGGAGAACCCCGCAGCCGCACCCGCACACCGCCCCAAATCTGCGACAAAGTTGCGCTTTACCTCTATCGTCGGCCGAATCGCCTTGCTATAGGGGCCTCGATTTTGCACCCGGTGGTGCGGCTTGGGCGCGGCTTGCGGGTGCGGTGAGCGGGCGTGGTGGAACCGGTAGACACGCGAGATTTAGGTTCTCGTGCCGAAAGGCGTGGGGGTTCAAGTCCCTCCGCCCGCACCACGGGGACGGCACACGGGACAGCACACGGGGCGGCGGCCGACGCGGCCGGCGGGATACGCGAAGGACAGGCAATCCGATGCAAGTAACGGAAACCAAGGCGGAAGGGCTCAGGCGCGAATACCAGGTGGTGGTGCCGGCCGACACGCTGGAGGCCAAGACCACCGAGAAGCTCAAGACCGTGCGCGCCGACTTCCAGATGAAGGGTTTCCGCAAGGGCAAGGCGCCGTTGCCGCTGCTCAAGAAGATGTTCGGCAAATCGCTGCTCGGCGAGGTGGTGCAGGAGACGGTCGAGGAGACCGTGACCGAGCACATCAAGGAGAGCGGCCACCGCCCGGCCCAGCAGCCCGAGATCAAGATCGTCAACGAGGAGTTCGACGAGGGCTCCGACCTCAGGATCGAGTTCGCCTACGAGTGCCTGCCCGAGGTGCCCGAGGTGGATTTCGCGGCGATCAGGCTCGAGCGCAAGATCGTCACCGTCGACGACGCGGCGGTGGAGGAGGCGCTCACCCGCCTCGCCGAGAGCTCGACCGTCTATGAGCCGCGCGACGAGGGGGCCGAGGCGCAGGACCACGACCAGGTGGTGCTCGACTTCACCGGCAAGATCGACGGCGAGCCGTTCGAGGGCGGCACGGCGGAGGACTACCCGCTGGTGCTCGGCTCGAAGTCGTTCATCCCGGGCTTCGAGGAGCAACTTCTCGGCGCGAAGCCAGGCGAGGCGCGCCAGGTCACTGTGCAGTTCCCTCAGGAATACGGCGCCCAGCATCTCGCCGGCAAGGAGGCCGTGTTCGACGTCACCGTGAAGGAGGTCCGCGCGCCGCACAGCGCCGAGGTCAACGAGGATCTCGCCACCCGCTATGGCGCCGAGAACCTCGACGATCTGCGCGCCCAGATCCGCGAGCGCATCGCCGCCGAGTACAACGACTCTACGCGCTCGCTGCTCAAGCGCCGGCTGCTCGACGCGCTCGACGAGGTGGTGAGCTTCGAGCTGCCGCCCTCGCTGGTCCAGGCCGAGGCGAAGGCCATCGCCCACCAGCTCTGGCACGAGGACAACCCCGACCACGAGGGCCACGACCACCCGGAGATCGAGCCGACCGAGGAGTACGTGAAGCTGGCCGAGCGACGCGTGAAGCTCGGCCTGCTGCTCGCCGAGATCGGCCAGAAGCAGGGCGTCGAGATCACCGACCAGGAGATGGGCCAGGCGATCATGGCGCAGGCCCGCAACTACCCGGGCCAGGAGCGCCGCTTCTTCGAGTTCGTGCGCCAGAACCGCGAGGCGCTCGAGCAGATCCGCGCGCCGATCTTCGAGGACAAGGTGGTCGACCTGATCCTCGCGCAGGCGCAGGTCTCGGAGGTCCCGGTGAGCAAGGACGAGCTGGAGAAGGAGCTCGAGGCGCTCGACCAGGAATGACGGCGCCGAACGACGGCACCGGACAATTTTCAGCGAGCGCTTGCGGGCAATCCGCCGGGTGCCCTTGCCGCTGGCGCCGCGGCTGACTAAACCTCGTTCACAACCGCCCGGCAAAACGGCCCGGCTCCGCCGGCGGCCGGCACCAGAGAGGCAGGATTGCGCGATGAACGACCCCGTGGGCAGCGCCACCAGCTATATCATCCCCACCGTCGAGGAGATCACCGCGCGCGGCTCGCTGCGCTACGACATCTTCTCGCGGATGCTGAAGGAGCGGATCATCTTCGTCGCCGGCCCGGTGCAGGACGAGACCGCGACCTCGATCGTCGCCCAGCTCCTGTTCCTAGAGTCGGAGAATCCGAAGAAGGAGATCTCCATGTACATCAACAGCCCGGGCGGGGTGGTCAGCTCGGGGCTGTCAATCTACGACACCATGCAGTACATCCGCTGCCCGGTCTCGACGGTGTGCTTCGGCCAGGCGGCCTCGATGGGGTCGCTGCTGCTCGCCGCCGGGGAGAAGGCGATGCGCTTCTCGCTGCCGAACAGCCGGATCATGGTGCACCAGCCCTCGGGCGGCTTTCAGGGCCAGGCCTCGGACATCGAAATCCATGCCCGCGAGGTGCTGGCGCTGAAGCGGCGGCTGAACGAGATCTACGTGAAGCACACCGGCCAGAGCCTCGACGCGGTCGAGGCGGCGCTCGAGCGCGACTTCTTCATGACCGCGGAACAGGCCAGGGACTGGGGCATCATCGACACCATCGTCGAGAAGCGCGCCGCCCCGGAGGAGGGTGCGGCCGACTGAGATGCCGGGTTGGACACCGGCCGGGATACCGGCTGGGGCAACACCTGCCCCAATCCCTGCCCCCCTCGGGTGACAGGGGTTGCCAAGGGAGATACAATGTTGCCAGATTCGTTGGTTATGGTGATGCTGGCAGTGTGACATGCGCCTTCGATGGAGACGGCCCGAGCGGGGACTGGAATGACAAAGACTGGCGGCCCGGACAGCAAGAACACCCTCTACTGCTCCTTCTGCGGAAAGAGCCAGCACGAGGTGCGCAAGCTCATCGCGGGCCCGACGGTGTTCATCTGCGACGAATGCGTCGAGCTGTGCATGGACATCATCCGCGAGGAGACCAAGAACAACCTGGTCAAGTCGGCGGACGGGGTGCCCAGCCCGCGCGAGATCGCCGACGTGCTCGACGACTACGTGATCGGCCAGGGCCGCGCCAAGCGCGTGCTCTCGGTCGCCGTGCACAACCACTACAAGCGCCTCGGCCACGCCTCGCGCTCGAGCGACGTGGAGCTGGCGAAGTCCAACATCCTGCTGATCGGCCCCACCGGCTGCGGCAAGACGCTGCTCGCCCAGACGCTCGCGCGCATCCTCGACGTGCCCTTCACCATGGCCGACGCCACCACGCTGACCGAGGCCGGCTATGTCGGCGAGGACGTCGAGAACATCATATTGAAGCTGCTGCAGTCCGCCGACTACAACGTCGAGCGGGCCCAGCGCGGCATCGTCTACATCGACGAGGTCGACAAGATCAGCCGCAAGTCGGACAACCCCTCGATCACCCGCGACGTCTCGGGCGAGGGGGTGCAGCAGGCGCTCTTGAAGATCATGGAGGGCACGGTCGCCTCGGTGCCGCCCCAGGGCGGGCGCAAGCACCCGCAGCAGGAGTTCCTGCAGGTCGACACCACCAACATCCTGTTCGTCTGCGGCGGCGCCTTCTCGGGGCTCGACAAGATCATCGCCCGCCGGCGCAAGGGCTCGGCGATGGGCTTCGGCGCCAATGTCGAGGGCGAGGACGACCGCCGGGTCGGCGAGGTGCTGGCCGAGCTCGAGCCCGAGGACCTGCTGAAGTTCGGCCTGATCCCCGAGTTCGTCGGCCGCCTGCCGGTGATCGCCACGCTGCACGACCTCGACGAGGACGCGCTGATCACCATCCTGACCAAGCCGAAGAACGCCCTGGTCAAGCAGTACCAGCGCCTGTTCGAGATGGAGGGCGTCAGCCTCTCGTTCACCGACGAGGCGCTGCGCGCCGTGGCGCGCAAGGCGATCGACCGCAAGACCGGCGCGCGCGGCCTGCGCTCGATCCTCGAGGATGTGCTGCTCGACACCATGTTCGAGCTGCCGGGTCTCGAGGGGGTCGAGGAAGTGGTGATCAACGAGGAAGTGATCGAGGGCCGCGCCAAGCCGCTCTTCATCTACTCCGACCGCGCCGAGGCCGGGGCCAGCGCCTCCTGACCGTCCCGCCTGACGTGACGTGACGCCAGCCATCGCGTTGAGAGGCGCGGCCCGGCGGGTGTGCGCTCCCCGGGCGCATCACGCCCCGCCGGCCCGCTTTGCCTTGAAAATGAGCCATTGGCGGGCCATCTTCGGCGTAACTCCATGACAAGAACGGGGGCCGGGGCCGCCCGTCTCCCCCATGCCAGAGGCAGTGCAAATGACAGACAAGGGCACCATTTCCCATCCGGTCCTGCCGCTCAGGGACATCGTCGTGTTTCCGCACATGATCGTGCCGCTGTTCGTCGGGCGCGAGAAGTCGGTGCGGGCGCTCGAGCAGGTGATGAAGGACGACCGGCAGATCCTGCTGGCGAGCCAGAAGGACGCGGCCAAGGACGATCCGGGCCCGGACGACATCTACCGCGTCGGCACGCTCGCCAACGTGCTGCAGCTGCTGAAGCTGCCCGACGGCACGGTGAAGGTGCTGGTCGAGGGCCGCGCCCGCGCGCGCATCACCGATTTCCTGCCCAACGAGGCCTACTTCGAGGCCGCCGCCGAGGAGGTGCCCGAGAGCGCAGGCGAGCGCGCCACCGTGCTGGCGCTGGCCCGCTCGGTGACCGAGCAGTTCGAGCGCTACGTCAAGCTCAACAAGAACGTGCCCGAGGAGGTGCTGGCCAACGTCGCCGACATCGAGGAGCCCTCGAAGCTGGCCGACACCATCGCCGGCCATCTCGGCGTCAAGCTCGCCGAGCGCCAGAAGCTGCTCGAGGAGCCAGGCGTCGCGGAGCGGCTCGAGAAGCTGCTCGAGCTGGTACAGGGCGAGATCGCCGTGCTCCACGTCGAGAAGAAGATCAAGAGCCGGGTCAAGAACCAGATGGAGCGGACCCAGCGCGAGTACTACCTCAACGAGCAGATGAAGGCGATCCAGCGCGAGCTCGGCGAGGGCGAGGACGGCCGCGACGAGGCCGCCGAGTACGAGGAGCGCATCAACGAGACCAGGCTCTCGAGGGAGGCGCGCGAGAAGGCGCTGGCCGAGCTGAAGAAGCTGCGCCAGATGAGTCCGATGTCGGCCGAGTCGACGGTGGTCAGGAACTACCTCGACTGGCTGCTCTCGGTGCCGTGGGGCAAGAAGAGCCGGGTGAAGAAGGATCTCGGCAAGGCGCAGGAAATCCTCGACACCGACCATTACGGGCTGGAGAAGGTCAAGGAGCGCATCCTCGAATATCTCGCCGTGCAGCAGCGCTCGAGCAAGCTCAAGGGCCCGATCCTGTGCTTCGTCGGCCCGCCCGGCGTGGGCAAGACCTCGCTCGGCCAGTCGGTGGCGCGGGCCACGGGGCGCGAGTTCATCCGCATCTCGCTCGGCGGCGTGCGCGACGAGGCCGAGATCCGCGGCCACCGGCGCACCTATATCGGCTCGATGCCGGGCAAGGTCATCCAGGCGATGAAGAAGGCCAAGACCACGAACCCGCTGTTCCTGCTCGACGAGGTCGACAAGCTGGGCCACGACTTCCGCGGCGACCCGGCCTCGGCGCTGCTGGAGGTGCTCGACCCCGAGCAAAACAGCACGTTCATGGACCACTATCTCGAGGTCGAGTACGACCTCTCGAACGTGATGTTCATCACCACGGCGAACACCTACTCGATCCCCGAGCCGCTGCTCGACCGCATGGAGATCATCCCGCTGCCGGGCTACACCGAGGACGAGAAGATGGAGATCGCCAAGCGCCACCTGCTGCCCAAGCAGATGAAGGCGCACGGGCTGAAGAAGGGCGAGTTCTCGGTCAACGACGCGGCGCTGACCGAGCTCATCCGCCGCTATACGCGCGAGGCCGGCGTGCGCAACCTCGAGCGCGAGCTCGCCAAGCTGTGCCGCAAGGTGGTGACCGAGATCGTGCGCGGCGAGCACGCCTCGGTCGAGGTCACGCCCGACTCGCTCGAGCACTATCTCGGCGTGCACCGCTTCCGCCATGGCCTCGCCGAGGAGGAGGACCAGATCGGCGTCTCGACCGGGCTCGCCTACACCTCGGTCGGCGGCGACCTCCTGCACATCGAGGCGCTGAAGCTGCCGGGCAAGGGCCGCATGAAGACCACCGGCAAGCTCGGCGAAGTGATGAAGGAGTCGATCGACGCGGCGGCCAGCTATGTGCGCGCCAAGGCCCCCGAGTTCGGTGTGAAGCCGCCGGTGTTCGAGAAGATCGACATCCACGTCCACGTCCCGGAGGGCGCGACGCCCAAGGACGGCCCCTCGGCCGGGGTCGCCATGGTCACCTCGATCGTCTCGGTGCTGACCCAGATCCCGGTGCGCCGCGACGTGGCGATGACCGGCGAGATCACGCTGCGCGGCAACGTGCTGCCGGTCGGCGGCCTCAAGGAGAAGCTGCTCGCGGCGCTGCGCGGCGGGGTCAAGACGGTGCTAATCCCAAAGGAGAACGTCAAGGACCTGCGCGACATCCCCGAGAACGTCAAGTCGGGGCTGGAGATCATCCCGGCCGAGACGGTCTCCGAGGTGCTCAAGGTCGCGCTGGCGCGCCAGCCCGAGCCGATCGAGTGGGACGAGGAGGCCGAGGCCGCCCGGCCCACCAAGGACGACTCCGAGGAGCCCGGCCTGCCGCTCGCCCACTGAGCCGGCCGGCATGGCGCCTTCGCCCGGCGCGGGTTTCCCCGCGCCGGGCTTTTTCGTGGGCGCACCGGCGCTGTTGACCGTGGCCCGCGGGATGCGGATAAAGCCCGCTGTCGCGACGCGACAAGCGTGGCCGGGGGCGGTTAGCTCAGTTGGTAGAGCGCCTCGTTTACACCGAGGATGCCGGGAGTTCGAGTCTCTCACCGCCCACCACAAAATCAAGCACTTAGAGGAAATGCAGAGGGGTGACTTCGATTCGTAAGTGCCGCCTAAGTGTCGGCACTTATCGCATCCGCACCCCTGGCCGATCCCCATTCGTGAACTCCACCCCCGCAGCCTCGAGCGCCTGGCGGATCGCCTCGAGGGTGCGCTCCTTCAATTCCTCGCCGCGCTCGAGCCTTGCCACGGTGTCCGGCGAGACGCCGGCAAGCCTCGCCAGATCGCGGACTCCCAACCCCAGGGCCGCCCGCGCCATCTTTGATTGAATTCCGTTCATTTCTTAACCCGGTTACGATTTCCGTTGCGTGTAGCATGCCCCGTCCGTATCGTAACCGCGTTCTGAAAATCAAGCTAGGAGGCGAGCATGGTTATTGAGATCATCGACGATCTGAACCACCTGCCGGAGAATGATCGGAAGGCCGTAATTGGCCTGGTCCGTGCTCTTGCTCGCAATCGTCGCGCCGAGGACGACGCGGCCGTGACCGCCTATCGGCGTTGGGAGGCCGCCCGAAAGGCGGAGCTCGGCTTCTACCAAAACCAGCCCGAGAACGAGCCCTTTGACTCCAATCCCGATCTGGTGGCGGCCGAGCACGCCGAGACGGAGGCCATGCTCGAGCTGGCCCGGACCGTGCCCACAACGCCGGAGGGCCTGGCCTGCCA
>DATKCQ010000003.1:0-19232 GCA_035513135.1 Thermohalobaculum sp. | reverse complement strand
ACGGCAGCGGCGATGTTCGGCCCCTCGTGGCCGCCCGCCCCGCGAAACCGTCCAAACATATTTCCAAATGAAAACCAACACTTGACCCCGCGTCCAAAACTGGACGCCCCGCTACTTCCCCGCCGCCGCCTCGAGGCCCATCTTCGCGTAGACCGGCACGTAGCGCCCCATGCGTGCCGCCCGCTCGGGGTTCGAGGCGTTGCCGTCGAGGCCGCGCTTCTTCACCCCCTGGATGATCGCCGCCATGCGAAAGAAGCTGAAGGCGAGGCAGAAGGCGAAACCGGGGATCGCGTCGAGCCCCATGCGCCGGCAGTAGGCGGCGACGTAGTCCTCCTCGCTCGGGATGCCGTGCGCCCGGCGGTCGAGGCCGCCAAGCCCCCGCGTGTCCTCGCCGGGCGGCATGCGCCACTGCATGCACTGGTAGGCCAGATCCGAGAACGGGTGGCCGAGCGTCGAGAGCTCCCAGTCGAGCACCGCGACGATGCGCGGCGCGTCCGCTGCGAAGATCAGATTGTCGAGCCGGTAGTCGCCATGCACCAGGCTCACCCGCCCGTCGTCCTCGGGCAGGTTCGCCTCGAGCCAGTCGATCAGCGCGTCCATGTCCGCGATGGTCCCGGTCTCGGACGCCCGGTACTGCTGGCTCCAGCGCCCGATCTGGCGCGAGAAGTAGCTGCCGGGCCGGCCGAAGTCGCCCAGCCCCACCGCCGCGTAATCGACGCTGTGCAGCGCCGCGAGCACGCGGTTCATCGCGTCGAACATGGCGCCGCGCTCGTCGGGGCCGAGGTCGGGCAGGGTCGGCTCCATGAAGTGCCGCCCCGGCGCGTAGCCCATGACGTAGAACATCGAGCCGATCACGCCCTCGTCCTCGCACAGCAGGTGCATCTGCGGCACCGGCACGTCGGTCTCGCCGAGCGCCCGCTGCACGCGGAACTCGCGGTCGACGGCGTGGGCGGATTTCAGCAACTGCCCCGGCGGCTTGCGCCTGAGCACCAGCTTGCCCGAGGGGCTGTCGAGCAGGTAGGTCGGGTTCGACTGCCCGACCCCGAACTTCGTGGCCGTGAGCGGCCCGCGGAACCCCGGCAGCTGCGCCGCCAGATACCGCTCGACGGCGGCGAGATCGAGGGCAAGCGCCTCTCCGGCCATCAGACCCGCTCGTTGGCGTATTGCCGCAACTCGCGCCGCGCCACCTGGCGGCGGTGCACGGCGTCGGGGCCGTCGACGATGCGCATGGTGCGCAGCTTCGCCCACATGTCGGCCAGCGGCGTGTCCTGGCTGATGCCGGCGGCGCCGTGCATCTGGATGGCGTCGTCGACGATCTTCAGCGCGACGCGCGGCGCCTCGACCTTGATCATGGAGATCCAGGGCTGGGCGGCGCGCACCCCCTCGGTGTCCATCACCCAGGCCGCCTTGAGGCACAGGAGCCGCGCCTGCTCGATCCCCATGCGCGCATCGGCGATCACGTCGTAGTTGCCGCCGAGCCTGGCGATCGGCTGGCCGAAGGCGGTGCGCGCCAGCGACCGGCGGCACATGAACTCGAGCGCCTGCTCGGCCTGGCCGATCGAGCGCATGCAGTGGTGGATGCGCCCCGGCCCCAGCCGCGCCTGGCTCACCTCGAAGCCCCGCCCGGTGCCGAGCAGGTGGTCGCGCTCGGGCACGCGCACATCGGTCAGCCGCACATGCATGTGCCCGTGCGGCGCGTCGTCGTGGCCGAACACGGTCATCGGGCGCAGCACCTCGACCCCTTCCGTCCCGGCGGGCACGACGAACTGGCTGTGCTGGTGGTGCCGGTCGCCTTCGGGGTTCGAGCGCGCCATCACGATGTAGACCTTGCAGCGCGGGTCGCCGGCCCCGCTCGCCCACCACTTCTCGCCGTTGAGCAACCAGGCATCGCCGTCGCGCCGGGCCTCGAGCGAGATGTTGGTGGCGTCCGACGACGCGACATCCGGCTCGGTCATCAGGAAGGCGGAGCGGATCTCGCCCGCCAGCAGCGGCTTGAGCCAGCGCTCCTTGTGCTCCTCGGTGCCGAAGTGGTGGAACACCTCCATGTTGCCGGTGTCGGGCGCCGAGCAGTTGAAGACCTCCGCCCCGATGCGCACCTTGCCCATCTCCTCGGCGAGGTAGGCATACTCCACGTTGGTCAGCCCCGGCCCGCGGTCGGTGTTGGTCAGCCAGAAGTTCCACAGGCCCCGCTCGCGCGCCTTCGCCTTGAGCCCGTCGAGGATCTCGACCTGCCGGTCGGTCAGCATGAACCGGTCGCCGGCCTTGCCGATCTCGGCGTGGAACTCGGCGTCCGCCGGCGCGATCTCGTCCGCGATCATGGCGCGCACCTGCTCGACCAGCGGCTTCACGCGGTCGCTCATCCCCAGATTCATCGTCTCTCTCCCTTGCCCGTCGCTAGCGCACGCCGCCGAAAAGCTCGTGCCCGTGGTCGACGTTGATGCCGCCGCTGACCGGGATGATGCCCCCGGTGGTGAAGGCCCCGCCGCGCCCGCACAAGAACAGCACGCAGCCGGCGATGTCGTCCTCGCGCCCGATGCGGCCCATGGGCACGTCCTCGGCCACGTGGGCGCGCCTCGCCTCGTCCTCGGTGAAATGCCGGGTCATGCGGCTCATGAACGGCCCCGGCGCCAGCGCGTTCACGGTGATCTGCCGGCCCGCCATTTCCTTCGCCAGGATCCGCGTCAGGTGGTGCACCGCCGCCTTCGACGCCGCGTAGGAATAGACCAGGTCGCCCACCGGCGCCTCGCCCGCCACCGAGCCGATGTTGACGATGCGCGCCGGGTCGTCCGGCGTGGCCGCGGCCTCGAGCAGCGGCGTCATGTCGCGCGTCAGCGTGAACAGCCCGGCCACGTTCACCGACATCACCGTGTTCCAGGCGTGGAACGGAAACTCGGCATAGGGCGCGCCCCAGCTCTTGCCGGCGTTGTTGATCAGGATATGCAGCCGGTCGGTGCGCGCCCGGATCTCGGCGGTCAGCGCCGCGACCCCCTCCTCGGTGCCGACATCGCCGGCGAAGCCATCGGCGGAGCCGGGCCCGATGGCGTTGAGCTCGTCGGCCACGGCGGCGCAGGCCTCGCCCTTGCGCGAGGCGATCAGCACCCGCGCGCCCGCGCGCACCAGCGCCTCCGCCGCCATGCGGCCGATGCCGGTGGCCGCCCCGGTGATCATGGCGGTCTTGGCCCGCACGCCGAACAGGTGATCGAGGTAGTCCATGGCCCCCTCCTTCGGCGACTCCCTTGCCCCCGTTCTAGCAGCCCGGTTTCGGCTTGCGAAACTGCTTTTCGCAGGGGCATGGTCCGGAGGAACCCGTCCCGCGACAGGAGGCCCCCCCATGCCCGAGTCCATCCCCGAGACCATGCAGCGCATCGTGCTGGCAAAGCGCCCCGAGCGCCACCCCGGCCCCGAGAATTTCCGCCTCGAGGAGGCGCCGGTCCCCGAGCCCGGCGAGGGCGAGCTCCTCGTGCGCGTCATCTGGCTCTCGCTCGACCCCTACATGCGCGGCCGCATGGACGAGGCGAAATCCTACGCCACCCCGGTTCCCGTGGGCGGCACCATGGAGGGCGGCTGCGTCGGGCAGGTGGTCGCCTCGCGCAACCCGAAGTTCGCGCCGGGCGACTACGTCACCCACCGATTCGGCTGGTGCACGCACGCGGTCAGCGACGGCCAGGGCGTGCGCAGGCTCGACCCGGCCGCCGCGCCGCTCTCCACCGCGCTCGGCGTGCTGGGCATGCCGGGCCTCACCGCCTATGCCGGGCTGCACGAGCACGGCCGGCCGAAGGCGGGCGAGACGCTGGTGGTCGGCGCCGCCACCGGCGCGGTCGGCTCGGTGGTCGGCCAGCTCGCGAAGCTCCACGGCCTGCGCGCCGTGGGCGTCGCCGGCGGGCCCGAGAAGTGCCGCTTCGCCGTCGAGGAGCTCGGCTTCGACGCCTGCCTCGACCACCGAGCGGCCGCGGACGCCGCGGCGCTGCGCGACGCGCTCGCCGCCGCCTGCCCCGACGGCGTCGACATCTACTACGAGAACGTCGGAGCCAAGACGCTCGAGGCGGTGATTCCCCTGATGAACCGGTTCGGCCGCATCCCCGTGTGCGGCATGATCGGCTGGTACGACCTCGGCGGCATGGGGCTGGGCGAGGCGCCGGGGCCGAACCTCCTGCCCCGCGTCTGGCGCACCATCCTGGTCAACCGCCTCGCCGTGCGCGGCTTCATCGTCACCGACCACGCCGACCGCTTCCGCGATTTCATCGCGGAGGTCGGCGCCCACGTCCGCGAGGGCCGCCTGAAATACCGCGAGCACGTGACCGAGGGAATCGAGAACGCCCCCGCCGCCTTCCTCGGCATGCTCGAGGGCCGCAACTTCGGCAAGACGCTGGTCAAGGTGGCCGAGGCGTAGCGCCCCGGTGTAGGGCGGGCTTCAGCCCGCCATCCCCGCGTCGCCGGCGATTTCATGGCGGGCTGAAGCCCGCCCTACGGCGCCGACGCCATCCGCGTGGCGCAAGCGGCTCCACGCTCAGCCCCCATCCTGCGCCAGCGTCTCGCGCAGCGCGGTCTTGAGCACCTTGCCGTAGTTGTTCTTCGGCAGCTCGGCGACGAATCGCCAGACCTTCGGCCGCTTGAAGCGGGCCATCTGCGCGAGGCAGTGCCGCTCCAGCGCCGCCGGGTCCGGCGCGGCCCCGGGGCGCGGCACGACGAAGGCCACCACCTCCTCGCCCCAGTCGGGGTGCGGGCGGCCGACCACGGCGGCCTCGGCCACGCCCCCGGCGGTCAGCAGCACCTCCTCGACCTCGCGCGGGTAGATGTTGGCGCCGCCCGAGATGATCAGGTCCTTCGCGCGGTCCTTGAGCGTCACGAAGCCCATCGGGTCCATCACGCCGACGTCCCCGGTCCGCAGCCAGCCGTCGCGGATCGTGGCGGCCGTCGCCTCCGGCTCGCCGAGATAGCCCGCCATCACGCAGTCGCTGCGCACGGCGATCTCGCCGGGCTCGCCGTCCGGCACCGGCGTCCAGTCCGCGTCCACCACCGCCACCTCGGTGGCCGAGCGCGGAAACCCGGCGCTCGCCAGCACCTCGTCCCGGCGCGCCAGCCCCGCGTCGCCGTGCATCGCCTTGGTGACGTGGGTGATGGTCATCGGGCACTCGCCCTGGCCGTAGAGCTGGTAGAGGCGCGGCCCGAACAGCGCCAGCGCGCGCTTGAGGTCCGCGAGATACATCGGCGCCCCGCCGTAGCACAGCGTCTTGAGGCCGGGCGCCTCGCGGGCGGCCGGATGGTTCACCAGCCGCATCACCATGGTCGGCGCGGCGAAGAACGAGACCCGCTCGTGCCGCGCCAGCACCTCGAACACCCGCTCGGGCTCGAAGCCCTCATGCACCAGGTTCGCCGCGCCCTGCATCACGAAGGGCAGCGCGTAGAGCCCCGAGCCGTGGCTCATCGGCGCCGCGTGCAGGCGCAGGTCGCCCGCGCCCACCCGGTCCACGTCGGCGAGGTAGATCAGCGACATCGCCCAGAGGTTGCGCTGCGTCAGCACCGCGCCCTTCGGCCGGCCCGTGGTGCCCGAGGTGTAGAAGATCCAGGCGTGGTCGTCCGGGCGGCTCTCGACCCGCCCGACCCGCTCGCCCGCCAGCAGCGCGGCGTAGTCGGCGCCGTCCGTCTTCGCCACCTCCGGCACCCCGGCCACGCCGCCCAGGGCATCGGCGATCTTCGGCGAAGCGATGCACAGCGGCGCGCCGGCGTTCGCGAGGATCCAGGCCATCTCGCGCGGGTGCAGCTTGGAATTGATCGGCACCGCCGCCATGCCGGCCCGCCAGATGCCGTAGAGCACCGGCAGGAACTCGGGCGCGTTCTCCATCGCCATGCCCACATGCGCGCCCGGCTCGAGCCCGTGGCGCCCGCGCAGCGCCCCGGCGATGCGCGCCGCCCGATCCTCGAATTCGGCGTAGCTCAGCGCGCCGCCGTCCCACAGCACCGCCGGGCTCTCGGGCGCCCGCCGCGCCACCCGGGCGAGGCCGGACGAGAGGTTCATCTCACGTGCTCTTTGGGCTCCGCCGTCAGATTCACGACCAGCCGGTCCTTGGGGTGCGGCGGGTAGAGCTGCATCACGCGCGGGTCGTGCCCCGGGATCAGCCGGTCGAGGCTGCCCGCCAGCCGGAACAGCCGCTCGTGGCTCTCGCAGTTCTCGGGCACGTCGGCGACGATCGGGAACGGGTTGCCGCGCGTGATGTTGGCGTAGAAATGCGCCGCGTCCGCCGCCAGCACCACCAGCCCGCGCCGCGTCGCCACCGAGACCGCCTGCAGCCCGCGGCTGTGGCCGCCGACCAGGTGCACGGTGATGCCGGGGAACAGCTCCTCGTCGCCGTCGACGAAGCGCACCCGGCCGGCATAGTTGGCGTGCAGCAGGCGGGCCACGTCGTCGGCCTCGAAGGGCAGGCGCGCCGCGCGGTGGCGCATGTAGCGGCCGGTGGCGAAGTGCACCTCCTCGTCCTGCACGACGAACTCGGCGCCCGGGAACAGCTCGAGGTTGCCCGCGTGGTCGAAGTGCAAGTGGCTGAGGATCACCGTCTCGACCTCGCCCGCCTCGACCCCCAGCGTCCTGAGCCCCTCCGACGGGCAGCGCAGGAAGTTGCGCTTGCGCGCGGCGGCCCGCGCCTCGGTGAAGCCGGTGTCCACCACCACCGTGCGCCCCGCGCCCCGGATCAGCCAGACGAAGTAGTCGATCGGCATCGGCCCCTCGTGCGGGTCGATCGGCAGCAGAAAGTTGTCCCGCGCCGGGCGCTCGAACTCGGCGTATTTGATGGCGTGGATCTCGTAGTGCGGGGTGGTGGTCATGGGTCAGCCCCTCGCTGGCGCGGCCCGCCGGGCAAGGCCGCCTCGCCGGCCCCGGCGCTGGCCGATGCCTAGCGCAATTCGCCCGCGCCGCGCAACGGCCATGCCGCCCGCCCGCGCAGGTCCGGCCACGCCGTCCCGGCGCCTACGTCTGCACTCGCGCGGCTCCGAAGCCTCCCCCCTTACCCCCCTCCCAGCGGGAGGGGGGGACGCCCGGGGCCGACGCCTTGCGCCCCCCTCTCCCGCTGGGAGAGGGGCCGGGGGAGAGGCGCGGGGGGGAGAGGCGCGCGCCGGACCGCTGCGGCGCGCCGCCCCTCAGCGCCCCTTCCAGCGCGGCGTGCGCTTGGCGAGGAAGGCTTCCATGCCCTCGCGGAAGTCCTCGCTCATGTAGGTCAGCTCGATCAGGTCGCGATCCTCGGCCTCCTCGCCCTCGGCGCGCAGGCGGCGCAGCGCCTCCTTGGTGGCGCGCAGCGTGAGCGGCGCGTGGGTGGCCAGCAGCCGCGCCAGTTCCTGCGCGCGATCCATCACCGCCCCGGCGTCCTCGACCACCTCCGAGACGAGGCCGACGGCCTTCGCCTCCTCGGCCTCGATCAGCCGGGCGGGGACCAGGATCTCGCGCACCCGCGCGTCGCCCAGGATCGCCACCAGCCGCGACAGCGAGGCGACCGAGAGGCAGTTCCCGAGCGTGCGCGCGATGGGAAAGCCGTAGCGCAGCCGGCGGTCGCTGATGCGCAGGTCGCAGCACGCCGCGATCGCCGCGCCGCCCCCGGTGCAGGCGCCGGTGATGGCGGCGATGGTGGGCACCTTGCAGCGCTCGATGCGCTCGAACACCCGCTCCATCTTCAGCTCGTAGCCCCAGGCGTCCTCCGAGGTCTGGAAGCCCCGGAACTGCGACATGTCGGTGCCCGCGGCGAAGGCGCGCCCGCCGGCGCCGCGCAGCACGATGACCCTGACCGGCCCGCCCGGCTCGGCCTGCTCGCAGATCTCGGCCAAGCCCTCGTACATCGCGAAGGTCAGCGAGTTGCGGCTATCGGGGCGGTTGAAGGTGACCCAGCCGATGCCGTCGGCCACCTCGTGGAGAAGCTCGTCGTCCATCGGTTCCTCACTCGCCCGGCGCGTTTGGCGCGGTCTCCTCCAGATGGCGCATCGCCGCGTCCACCCCGCCCCTCTGGTGCGGCACCCCGGCGAGCCGCAGCCCCATCTCGACGCCCGCGAGCGTGCCCATCAGCATCAGGTCGTTGAAGTCGCCCAGATGCCCGATGCGGAACACCCGGTCGGCCAGCCGCCCCAGCCCCGAGCCGAGCGACATGTCGAACGCCCCGAGCACCCGCGCCCGCAACGCGTCGGCCGAATGCCCCTCGGGCATCAGCACCGCGGTGAGCGAGCTGGAATGATCCCGCGGCTCGGCGCACAGCACCTCGAGCCCCCAGGCCTGCACCGCCCGCCGCGTCGCCTCGGCGTGCCGGTCGTGGCGGCGGAACACCTGCTCCAGCCCCTCCTCCTCGAGCATGGCCACGGCCTCGACCAGCCCGTAGAGGATGTTGGTGGCGGGCGTGTAGGGAAAGAACCCCCTGGCGTTCGGCTCCAGCATCTCCGACCAGTCCCAGTAGGCGCGCGGCAGCCCGGCGCTCTCGTGCGCCGCCAGCGCCTTCGGCCCGATGGCGTTGAACGACATGCCGGGCGGCAGCATCAGCCCCTTCTGGCTGCCCGCCACGATGACATCGACGCCCCATTCGTCCATGCGCATGTCGATCGAGGCGAGCGAGGAGATGGTATCGACCATCAGCAGCGCCGGGTGCCCCGCCGCGTTGATGGCGGCGCGGATCTCCGGCACCTGCGTGGCGCAGCCGGTCGAGGTTTCGTTCTGCACCACGCAGACGGCCTTGATGGCGCGGCCCGTGTCGGCGCGCAGCGCCTCCTCGATGGCGCCGGGCTCGGCGCCGCGGCGCCAGTCGCTCTCGATCACCTGCGGCTCGAGGCCCAGCCGCCGCGCCAGCCGGGCCCAGAGCCAGGCGAAATGCCCGGTCTCGAACATCAGCACCCGGTCGCCGGGCGACAGCGTGTTGACCAGCGCCGCCTCCCACGCGCCGGTGCCCGAGGCCGGGTAGATCACCACCTGCCCCGCCTCGGTGCGCACGATGCGCTTCATGCCGTCGAGCGCCAGCCGCCCCAGCGCCGCGAAGTCCGGCCCGCGGTGGTCGATGGTCGGGCTGTCCATGGCGCGCAGGATGCGGTCGGGCACGTTGGTCGGGCCCGGGATCTGCAGGAAATGGCGGCCGGCACGGCGCATGGCGGTCTCCCTCGGGGGCGCTCGGACTTGGGCGCTCGCAGGCGCTCGGACTTGCGCGGGGCGTGCGCCACCGGTATCGGGAGTTGAATGCAAAATGCAAGCGCAAAGGCGCCGTCAGCTTCGCCCGAGACCGCGGCCGCCGGGCTGTCCGCCCGGCTGCGGCGCGAGATTGCCGGCGAGGTGCTCGACTCCGCCTTCGACCGCGGCCGCTACGCCACCGACGCGTCGTTCTACCAGGTCGTGCCGCTCGTGGTGGTGGTGCCGCGCAGCTTCGCCGACGTGGAAGCCACCCTCGCCGTCGCCCGCGCCGAGGGGGTGCCGATCACCGCGCGCGGCGGCGGCACCTCGCAGGCCGGGCAGACCGTGAACGGCGGGATCGTTCTCGATTTCTCGAAGTATCTGAACCGGCTGGTCTCGCTCGACCTGGCCGGCGCCCGCACCGTGGTCGAGCCCGGCATCGTGCTCGACGAGCTGAACCGCCGGCTGCGCCCGCACGGGCTGTGGTTCCCGGTCGACATCTCGACGGCCTCGCGCGCCACGCTGGGCGGCATGGCGGCGAACAACTCGGCCGGCTCGCGCTCGCTGCGCTACGGGCTGATGCGCGACAACACGCTGACCATCGAGGCGCTGATGGCGGACGGCACCCGGCGCCGCTTCGCCGAGACCCCGCGCGCCGAGGTGGCACCCGGCGACGTGCCGCTCGGCCCCCTCCTGGCGCTGGCCGAGCAGGAGGCCGGCGAGATCGCCGCGCGCTTCCCCAGGGTCATCCGCCGTGTCGGCGGCTACAATCTCGACGCCTTCACACCCGACCGCAACGCCCTGCGTTTGCAGGACATTCTTGTCGGCTCCGAGGGCACGCTGGCGATCTCCGAGCGCATCGAGATCGCGCTCTCGCCGGTGCTGCGCGAGAAGGTGCTGGGGGTCTGCCACTTCCCCAGTTTCCGCGAGGCGATGGCGGCGGCGCAGCACATCGTCGCGCTCGACCCGGTCGCGGTCGAGCTGGTGGACCGCAACATGATCGCGCTGGGGCGCGCCATCCCGCTGTTCCGCCCGGTGGTCGACTCCTTCGTGCGCGGCGACCCGGACGCCCTGCTGCTGGTCGAGTTCGCCGAGCCCGAGGCCGGCGAGAACCTGCGCCGGCTCGCCGCGCTGGGCGAGCTGATGGCGAACCTCGGCCTGCGCTGGGACGACCCGGGCAAGCGCGCCGGCGGCGTGGTCGAGGCGGTCGACCCCGCCCACCAGGCGCGCATCTGGGACGTGCGCACGCAAGGCCTCAACATCATGATGTCGATGAAGGGCGACGCCAAGCCCGTCTCCTTCGTCGAGGACTGCGCGGTGGATCTCGAGCACCTTGCCGACTTCACCGACCGGCTCACGGCGGTGTTCCACAGGCACGGCACCGACGGCACCTGGTACGCCCACGCCTCGGTGGGGCTCCTGCACGTGCGCCCGGTGCTGAATCTCCGCTCCGACCTGGGCGCGAAGCAGCTGCGCGCCATCGCCGAGGAGGCCTTCGAGATCGTCGCCGAATACAAGGGCTCGCATTCGGGCGAGCATGGCGACGGCATCGTGCGCTCGGAGTTCCACGAGCGCATGTTCGGCGCCCGCCTGACCCGCGCCTTCGAGGCGGTGAAGGACCTGTTCGACCCCGCCGGCATCCTCAACCCCGGCCGCATCGTTCGTGCGCCCCGCATGGACGACCGCTCGCTGTTTCGCTACCCGCCGGGCTACGCGCAGACGCCGCTCGCGACCGTGTTCGACTGGTCCGGCTGGCCCGGCGGGCTGCACGACGCGGTCGAGATGTGCAACAACAACGGCGCCTGCCGCAAGCTCAAGGGCGGCGCCATGTGCCCGAGCTACCGCGCCACCCTGAACGAGCGCGACCTCACGCGGGGCCGGGCCAACACGCTGCGCCTGGCGCTCACCGGCCAGCTCGGCGAGGGCGCACTGACCTCGGACGCAATGGCCGAGACCATGCGCCTGTGCGTCTCGTGCAAGGCCTGCCGGCGCGAGTGCCCGATGTCGGTCGACATGGCGAAGATGAAGGTGGAGGTGCTTGCGGCGCGGGCGAAATCGCGGGGCCTGTCCCTGCGTGACCGGCTGTTCGCCCACCTGCCGCGCTATGCGCCTTGGGCGGCGCGGGTGCCGTGGCTCGCGAACCTGCGCGACCGCCTGCCGGGCGGGGCGTGGGCGTCCGAGAAGCTGCTCGGCATCGCCGCCGCGCGCCCCCTGCCGCGCTGGCACCGGGCGTGGCGGGCGCCGGCGGGCGCGGCGGACCCCGACCTCCTGCTCTTTGCCGACACGTTCAATCGCCATTTCGAGCCCGGCATCCTCGACGCCGCGCTCGCCGCGCTGCGCGGCGCCGGCCTGAAGGTGGGGCACGCGGCACCGGCCTCGGGCCGGCCGCTGTGCTGCGGGCGGACCTACCTGGCAGCCGGGATGGTGGATCAGGCGAATGCGGAAATGACGCGCACGATCAATGCGCTACGCCCCGCTCTTGAAGCTGGCACGCCGGTTGTGGGCCTCGAGCCCGCCTGCGTCCTGAGCTTCCGCGACGAGGCGCCCCGGCTGGTGCCGGGCTGGAGCGAAGCGCTGGGGGCGCGGGTGATGCTGCTCGAGGAATACCTCGAGGCGGCGCTGGCCGAGGAGCGTATCGCCCTGCCGCTGGGCCCGCTCCCCGACCGGGTGCTGCTGCACGGGCACTGCCACCAGAAGGCGCTCGGCGTGCTCGGCGCCACCGAGCGGCTGCTCGCGCGCATCCCCGAGACCCAGATCTCGAGCATCGAGAGCACCTGCTGCGGCATGGCCGGGGCCTTCGGCTACCAGGTTGAAACCCGCGAGGTTTCGATGAAGATCGGCGAGCTGGACCTGCTGCCGGCGGTGCGCGCGGCGCGCGGGCCGACGCTGATCGTCGCCGACGGCACCTCGTGCCGCCAGCAGATCCGCGACGGCACCGGGCGCCGCGCCCTGCACGCGGCCGAGGTGCTGGCGATGAGCCTCAAGGCCGCCGATTCGCGCGCGCACGACAGAGAGGACGAGGGAGCCGCCAGCCGATGACCGACGCCAACCTCTACAGCCGCCTCGCCGGGCGATTCTCGGGCGCGTCCAGGCGGCGTTTCGGGCTCCTGCCCGATGGGCGACACTACACTTACGCCGATCTCAACCGGGTCTCGGGCCGCTACGCCAACGCCCTCGTCGCACTGGGCGTCGCGCCGGGCGACCGGGTGGCGGTGCAGGTCGAGAAGTCGATCGAGGCGCTGACGCTCTATCTCGGCACGCTGCGCGCGGGCGCGGTGTTCCTGCCGCTCAACACCGCCTACACGCCGCCCGAGGTGGCCTATTTCCTGAGCGACGCCGAGCCGGCCGCGTTCGTCTGCGACCCGGGCCGGGCGGAGGCGCTGGCGCCGGTGGCGGCAAAGGCCGGGGCGCGCCTCGAGAGCATGGGCGGGCACCGCGACGGCGGGCGGCCCGAGGGCTCGCTCGCCGAGCGGGCCGAGGCTGCGGGGGAGGACTTCGCGACGGTCGCGCGGGGGCCCGACGACCTCGCCGCGATCCTCTACACCTCGGGCACGACCGGGCGCTCGAAGGGCGCGATGCTGACCCACGAGAACCTGTGGTCGAACGCCGCGACGCTCTGCGACCACTGGCGGTTCACCAGGGACGACGTGCTGCTGCACGCGCTGCCGATCTTCCACACGCACGGGCTTTTCACCTCGTCGAACACGCTGATGGCGGCGGGCGGGGCGATGATCTTCCTGCCAAAGTTCGACGCCGACGAGGTGATCCGCTGGCTGCCGGAGGCGACCGCGAAGATGGGGGTGCCGACCTTCTACACGCGGCTGCTCGACCACCCGAAGTTCACGCGCGAACTCGTTTCGCACATTCGGCTTTTCGTCTGCGGCAGCGCGCCGCTGCTGGCCGAGACGCACCGCGCCTTCGAGGAGCGCACCGGGCACCGCATCCTCGAGCGCTACGGCATGACCGAGACCAACATGAACACCTCGAACCCCTATGACGGCGAGCGCCGCGCCGGGACCGTGGGCCTGCCGCTGCAAGGCGTAGAGCTGCGCATCACCGAGCCGGAGACCGGCAAGGTCCTGGGACCCGGCGAGACGGGGATGATCGAGGTCCGCGGGCCCAACGTCTTCAAGGGCTACTGGCGCAACCCCGAGAAGACCGCCGAGGACATCCGGCCGGACGGGTTCTTCATCACCGGCGACCTCGGGGTCGTCGGCACGGACGGCTATGTGAGCATCGTCGGCCGCGCCAAGGACCTGATCATCTCGGGCGGCTTCAACGTCTATCCCAAGGAGATCGAGGAGGCCATCGACGACCTGCCCGGCGTCGAGGAGTCGGCGGTGATCGGCGTGCCGCACCCCGATTTCGGCGAGGGCGTGGTCGCCGTGGTCGTGCCGCGCAAGGGGGCCGAGCTGAGCGAGGAGGCGGTGATCGCCGGCCTTCGCGACAGCCTCGCACGGTTCAAGCAGCCCAAACGCGTGTTCGTGCTCGACGCCCTGCCGCGCAACGCCATGGGCAAGGTGCAGAAGAAGGACCTGCGCGAGCGGTTCGCCGGGGTGTTCAGCGGCCCTTGAAGTCGGGCTCGCGGCGGTCGGCGGAGGCGGCGATGCCCTCGCGGAAATCCTCGGTGCGGCGCAGCCGGGTCTGCTCGGCGAGCTCGTGGTCGGTGGCGGCGCGCACGGCGTCGGCCAGCCCGGCGCGCAGCGTGGCGCGGGTCGAGACCGTGCCCAAGGGCGCGTTCACCGCGATCTCGCGCGCCAGCGACATGGCCGTGTCGCGGACGTGATCGAGCATGGTGAAGGCGTCGAGCAGGCCCCATTCGTGCGCCTCGTCGCCACGCACGCGCCGGCTGGTCAGGAACATCAGCGCGGCGCGTTGCTGGCCGATGACGCGCGGCAGCGTCACGGTCAGGCCGAAGCCCGGGTGGAAGCCGAGCCGCGTGAAGTTGGCGGCGAAGCGCGATTCGGGGCAGCCCACCCGAAAGTCGGCGACCATGGCGAGCCCAAGGCCCCCGCCGATCGCCGCGCCCTGGATGGCGGCGACCACCGGCTTGCCCGTGCGGTAGAGGCGGACGGCCTCGACATAGAGGTGCTGCACGCCCTCGCGGTTCGGCGCGCCCTCGACCGAGCCGTCGGCCTGGATGCCCGCGCCGTCGCCGAAATTCGCCCCCGCGCAGAAGTTCTTGCCCTCCGAGCACAACACGATGGCGCGGCAGGCCGGGTCGCTGTCGAGCGTCTCGAAGCTGTCGGCGAGCTGCTGCACGAGGGCGAAGTCGAAGAAATTGTGCGGCGGGCGGCGGATCTCGACCGTGGCGACGTGGTCGCTCAGGTCGATGGCGAGGTCGGGAGTCTCGCGCATCAGGGGTCACTCCTCTCGGTTGGCCGGATCGCCGCCCGCCACGCGTCGCTGCGCAGGCGTTACTCGACCGGCTCGGTCAACGGCTTGCCCTGCTCGACGACCTGGAAGACCAGGATGCGGGCGGGATCGGATTCGCTGGCGTTGCCGGCGCTGTGCGGCGTGCCGTAGGGCAGGTGGAAAATCTCGCCCGCCTGCACGGCAACGCTCGCGCTGCCCTCGGGCGAGAGCGTCACGGCGCCGTCGAGAACGTAGAGGAACTCGTCGCCGGGGTGGCGGTGCTTCGGCACCTCGGCGCCGGGGGCGGCATCGACGATGTAGCTGACCACATCGATGCCGTCGACCGCGCCGATCGCGGCCGCAACGAGGTCGGTGCGCGTGAGCGGCTGCTCCTGCGCCTGGAGCGCGCCCGATCCGGGCCCTGCCGCCGCGAGGCCGGCGACGGCGAGGCCGAGCCAAAGCCTGTGGCAATTCATGGCTTGGTCCTCCCTGACATTCGCGATGGTTGCGGCCCGAAGTGCCGGGCCGGCAGAATCGATTGTGCGCCTCTTGGGCACGCACCTCAACCCGGTGCCGGGCACCGGTGGCTGTCGCCGGGACAGGTGCACCCGATCATGTTCGCCTCCTGTTCGGCGCATGTTCGTTGCTATTCGCCACCCAGTTGAATCGTGGCGAAAACACGGCACAAATGCGGAATATTGGTGGTTCACCGCAGTCCCAGCCCGCGCGCGATGATGCCGCGCAGCACCTCCGTCGTGCCGCCCTGGATGGTGAGCTTGGGCGCCACGAGGGTGGCGTGCTCCACCAGCTCCTCGAAAGCCGCCCGGTTCGAGGGATCGGGCCGGGCGAAGGCGGCGAGGTCGCGCGCGCGCGCGGGCAGCGCCTGCTCCCAGATGGTGCCGAGGTCCTTGACCACGGAGGCCTCGAGCACCGGCTCGTGGCCGGCTTCCAGCATCCCGGCGACCGAGACCGACATGCGCCTGAGCGCGTGGAGCTGGGCGACCAGGCGGCCCACGCCCTCGGAGGCGCGGACGTCCCCCTCGGCGCCGATGGCGCGGATCAGCTCCGGGAGCAGGGAGAAGGTCTCGAGAAATCGCTCGGGGCCCGAGCGCTCGTAGGCGAGCTCGGCGGTGGCCTGCTTCCAGGCGCCGTCGACCTCGCCGAGCACGTGGTCGGCCGGCACCATCACGTCCTCGAAGCGCACCTCGTTGAAGTCGGTGTTCCCCGGCATCTGGTCGATGGGGCGCACGGAGATGCCGGGCAGCGACATGTCGACGAGGAACTGGGTCAGGCCGTGGCGGCGGTTCTCCTTGGTCGCCGGCGCGGTGCGCAGCAGGGAGATCATGTACTCGGCGCGGTGCGCGTTCGAGGTCCAGACCTTCGTGCCGTTGACGCGGTAGTGCTCGCCCTCGCGCTCGGCCCTGGTCGAGGCGGCGAACAGGTCGGAGCCCGAGTTCGGCTCGGACATGCCGATGGCGAAGCACAGCTCGCCGCGGCAGATCGCGGGCAGGATCTCCTCCTTCATCCGCACGGTGCCGTATTTCAGGATCACCGGGCCGGACTGGCGGTCGGCGACGAAATGCGACCAGGTGGGGGCGGAGGCGGCGCGCATCTCCTCGGTGACCACGTAGCGCTCGAGCTGGCTGCGCTCGTGGCCGCCATACTCCTTCGGCCAGGTCATGCCGATCCAGCCGCGGGCGCCGACGCGCTGCGAGAACTCGCGGTCGTAGGAGGGGTTCCGCAACCCCAGCGCCGGGTCGAAGGTGCCGCGCGCCACCTCCTCGGCGATGAAGGCGCGGACCTCCTCGCGCAGCTGTTGCGCCTCGGGCGGCAGGCGGAGCGGGTCGAAGCGGAGCGCGGTCTGCATGGAGGCTCTCCGTCAGCGGTCAGTCGTCTGGGGCGCACGCCCGCCGAAACACCAGGTCTCGCGGCGCGGGCCGGGCGATGCTTCTCCCCGTCCTCTCTCCCGGCGAGAGAGGGGTGCCGCTCCGGCGCACGGCGGGAAAGCCCCTCTCCCGCTGGGAGAGGGGTTTGGGGAGAGGCGATGGACGAGCGGCGCAACCTCGCGCGGCATCGGCTGTTGCTCCCTACCGCGCGGCGATGAGCGGCCACAGGGCGTCGGCGCCCCGCTCGGTGACCATGTCGCCGAGCATGGCGGCCCAGTGGCTCTCGGCGCCGAAATCGTCGCGCCAGCCCCACAGGCGGCGGGTGTAGCGCTGCAGCGTGTGCTCGGCGGTCCAGCCGATGGCGCCGTGCACCTGGTGCGCGATGGCGGCGCCCTCGGCGGCGGCCTCGCCGACGCGGATCTTGGCCGCGGCGATCTCGAGAAACAGCGCCTCGCCGAACGCCTCGCCGCTGCTCAGCGCGTCCGCTGCCGAGCCCGAGGCGGCGAGCGCGGCGGCGACCTCGCCGGCGAGGCGGGCGAGGTTGTGCTGCACCGCCTGGAACTTGGCAATCGGGCGGCCGAACTGCTCGCGCTCCTGGGCGTAGCGCACCGAGAGGGCGAGCACGGACTCCAGCGCCCCGGTCATCTGCACGGCGCGAATCGCGGCGCCGACCAGCATCGGCGTGTCGGCGTGCCAGCCCTCGGGCGCCACGGCGAGCTCGACCGGGATGGCGTCCTTGAAGGTCAGGTCGGCGCGCTCGCCGCCCATGTCGACACCGCGCGGCGCGGCACTGAACGAGCCGGGCGCCATCAGGGCGACGACCTGCTCGTCGCCGCGCTCGGCGATGACCACGACGGCCTTGGCGTCGCCCGCATGGGGCACGGCGCGGGCGGTGCCCGAGATCGTGCCCTCCTCGTCGCAGGTCAGCGCGTCACCGAGGCGCACCGGCGCGAGCGCCAGCGGGCCGGAGGGGCAATCGAGGCCCGCCGCGTCGAGGAAGTGACCGGCGAGCAGGGTCTCGGCGATGGGCACGGGCGCGGCGTAGTGGCCCGCGACGCGCAGCACCTCGAAGCCTTCCGCCAGCCCGGCCCCGGCCCCGCCCCGCTCCTCGGAGACCCAGGCCAGCGTCAGGCCGGACTCCTCGAGCGCCGCCCACAGCGGGGCCTTCCAGGCATCGGTCTTGGCCGCGTTCAGGGTCTGCGGGTCCGCCAGGTCGGCGAAGATCCGGGTCGCGGTGTCGCGGACGATCGTGTCAGGGCTGTCGGGCTCGCTCACGGCGGGGCTCCCTCGGGTTGCGCGGTCCCTCGTTAGCCAAATTGCCACGGGCGGCAAAGCCGTGCTAGCCCAAACTCGGGGGAGTCATCAGGAGCGTGATTTGGCCGGATCGCTGAGACGCGACGTGGTGCCGCTCGCCATCGCCCAGACGATCGTCTGGGCGGCGATGTATTACTCGTTCCCCGCGCTGCTGCCGTGGTGGGAGCGCGATCTCGGCTGGTCGAAGACCGAGCTGTCGGTCGCCTTCACCGCGGCGCTGGTGCTCACCGCGCTGCTGGCGCCGCTCGCCGGGCGGCTGGTCGACCGGGGCCTGGCCCGCGCGGTGCATCCGGGCGGCGCGCTGGCCGGGGCGGCGCTGCTCGTGGTGCTCAGCCAGGTGAGCGAGCTGTGGCAGTTCTACGCGGTCTGGCTGTTGCTGGGCGTGGCCATGTCGGTGAGCCTCTACGAGGCGGCCTTCGCCATCATCACCACCACCGTGGGCGGCCGGGCGCGCGAGGCGATCACGGCCGTGACGCTGATCGCCGGGTTCGCCGGGACGGTCTCTTTCCCCTCCGCGCATTTCCTCGCCGGGCTGTTCGGCTGGCGCGGCGCGGTGCTGTGCTTCGCCGGGGCCATCGTCTTCGTGGCACTCCCGCTCATGTTCTGGGGCTTGAGGCTGCTCGAGCGGCACCGGGCGCCGCCCGCCCCGGCCGAGGCGGCGGGGGGCGACGGCCACGCGGCGGTGACGCGGCGGCCGGCCTTCTGGCTGCTGGGCTTCGCCTTCGGCGCCATCGGGCTGGTGCACGGGCTGATCCTCGCGCACCTCCTGCCGATCCTCGCCGACCGGGGCGTGGGCGAGGGCGCGGCGGTGCTGGCGGCCTCGATGATCGGGCCGATGCAGGTGGCGGGCCGCATCGTCCTGATGACCACCGAGCGCTGGATGACCACCTACCGCGCGGCGCTCGCCTGCTACTGCGGCATCGGCCTCGGGGCCGCGGCGCTGCTGCTGGCCGGGCTGTCGCCGTGGCTGGTGGCGGTGTTCGTGGTGCTGCACGGCGCGGGCTACGGCACCGCGAGCATCGTGCGCCCGGTGCTGACGGCCGAGGTGCTTGGCCGGCGGCGCTTCGGGGTGATCGCGGGGATGCTGGCGATCCCCTTCATGGGCGGCTTCGCGCTCGGGCCCACCATCGCCGCGCTGGTCTGGGAGCTGGGCGGCTACGACCTGGTGCTTGGCCTCGCGGTGGCCTGCGCCGCGGCGGGGCTCGCCGCAGTGGTGGCGGCGTCACGGGCGCGCTAGGCTGGGGCCGGAAGCCGGAGCCGGAGTTGGAGAGCCGATCGGCGCCCCGCGCTGAGGGTCATTGCCACGCGGCCGGCGCCGCGCTAGCTGCTTGCGCAACGGAAACGCGCAGGACGGGAGGCACGCATGAAACGGCACGCCACGGCCATATGGCAGGGAGACCTGAAGGAGGGCAGCGGCTCGGTCGAGACGCAGAGCGGGGTGCTGCACGGCCACCGCTACTCGTTCGCCTCGCGCTTCGAGGACGAGAGCCCGAGCTCGATCACCAACCCCGAGGAGCTGATCGCCGCCGCCCATGCCGGCTGCTACGCCATGC
>DATKCQ010000002.1:0-46121 GCA_035513135.1 Thermohalobaculum sp. | reverse complement strand
TGCCCGGCGATGGCTTCGGGATCGATGGCGACGCACGGGGCGCGGGCATGGCGTGAACTCAGCTTGGATCAAGCCGAACTCTGCGCGTTTTGGCGCCCGCAGTCCATCGGGCGCTTCGCGGTTCCCGGCGCGGTCCCCGGTATGGTCCCCGGTGCGGTCCAACCGGCGATCAGGTGTCACTTGGCGGTCGGGTGGGAGTTTGGCGGTCGGGTGGGAAATCGGCGATCGGGTGGGAATTCGGCGCGTGCGGACCGGCACCCGAAATGCCCCCGCCCGAAGGCGGGGGCTCGCTTCGATGCACAACGGATTGCGCTAACCGATCTGAACGCCAATGATCGCGACAACCCCCAACATGACGGTAAGCGCAACCGTGAACGCGAGTCTCAGTGTGCTCATGTCACAAATCCCAGGCACCCTCGCTCGATAGAGAACACACGAGCGGCCGTGGTCTTTCGCATGCGATGCACGAAAAATCCCCCCGGACCTCCCCGCGGGCCATGCTCGCCGGGTTTGTGCGGCTGCGGCCAGGGCAACGGATCGCGGCGGTGCCCAGGCTGTTGCCTTGACGGGCGTGCGGGAGCTGATCTGGCGGGAAAAACCCGCGTCACTTATCGAAATTGTTGGTGAGCCCGGCAGGGATCGAACCTGCGACCCACTGATTAAAAGTCAGTTGCTCTACCAGCTGAGCTACGGGCCCGTGCGGCGCGGAAACTAGGTGGCGTCGGGCGGGGGGTCAAGCGGCATCTGGATGGCGGGTGCGCGGGACAGGGAGCCGGGGCGGCGTCGGCCTCAGCGGCGGGGGCCGGGGCGGGGCGGGGGGCGCTTTGGCGTGCGCGTCCGGGGGCGTTGCGCCGGGCGCGCCGGCGGCGGCTCGCGCAGGCCGTAGCCGGCGAAGGCGCGCTCGGCCTCGGCGATCTCGGCCGCGCTCAGCAGCACCGGTCCGCCGATCGTCAAGGCGGTCACGTACTGCCGCGCCAGCGCCTCGAGCTCCACCGCCAGCCACATGGCGCGGGCCAGCGTCGGTCCCGCCGCGAGCATGCCGTGATTGGCCATCAGGCACCCCTGGCGCCCCTGCATGGCCGCCAGAACCGCGCGCGACAGCGCCTCGGTGCCGAAGGTGGCGTAGGCGGCGCAGCGAATGTCGGCGCCGCCGAAGGCCGCGATCATGTAGTGCAGCGGCGGGATCGGCTTGCGCGCGATGGCGAGCGCCGTGGCGTGCGGCGGGTGGGCGTGCACGACGGCGCCGAGCTCGGGCCGGGCGCGGGCGAGGTCGAGATGGAAGCGCCACTCGCTCGAGGGCCGCAGCGGCCCCTCCCAGGCGCCGTGGTCGCCCTCGAGCGGCATGGCGGCGAGCATCTCGGGGGCGAGTTCGTCGCCGGGCACGCCCGACGGGGTGATCAGCAGCCGCCCGCCCAGCCGCGCCGAGATGTTGCCCGAGGTGCCCTGGTTCAGGCCGCTGGCGTTCAGCTCGCGGCAGGAAGCGACGATGGCCTGGCGCAGCGTGCGTTCCTCGCGGGTCATGGGCGGGCCTCCCGATGCATGCGCGGACTTCACCAGAGACCGCGGCGGGAGGCAAGCCGAGGCGGCCATCAGGGTGTACACATTGTGCAGGATCGCAAGGTTTTGAGAAGTCTATGTTTTTCGAACGGACCCGTTCTCGCGCCTAGATGATCGCCTTTTCCAGGAACGGCCGGCCCTCGGCGATCCGCGCATAGCCGAGCCCGGAGAGGTCGAGGCTGCGGTAGCCGCCATGCGCGATCAGCTCGGCGATGGCGCGGCCGACGGCGGGGGCCTGTTGCAGGCCGTGGCCGGAGAAGCCGTTGGCGAAGACGAAATTCGCGACCTCGGGGTGCGGGCCGATCACGGCGTTCTGGTCGAGCGCGTTGTAGTCGTAGTGCCCGGCCCAGGCGTTGACCGGCCTGATCGCCGCGAAGGCCGGCACGCGGTGCGCCAGCGCCGGCCAGATGATCTCGTCGAACTCGGCCTGCTCGACCTCGAAGTCGTCCGGGTCGGCGGGGCCGTCCGCGCGCGGTACGGCGCCGGCGAGGTAGAGCGCGCCCTCCGAGCGGCAGTGCACGCCCGAGGGGTCGATGGTGAGCGGCATCGGCTGGCCGAGCTCCGTGCGGCAGTCGAACACGAACAGGCAGCGCTTGCGCGGCTCCACCGGCAGCGCAATGCCGGCCAGCGCCGCCACCAGGCCGGCGTTCGGGCCGGCGGCGTTGACCAGCGTGCCGCAGGCGATGCTTTCGCCCGAGGCGAGCGTCACGCCCTCGATCCGGCCGGCGCGGCGGCTGATCGCGCTCACCTCGCCCCGGACATACTCGACGCCGCGCTCGCGTGCCTTGCGCCGCCACCACTGCAGCATGGTGAGGCCGTCGAACCAGCCCTCGCCGACCGGGTTGAAGCTGCCGAGCGCGATGCCGTCGAGATTGTAGAACGGGAACCGCGCGGCGATCTCGCCCGGCGCCAGCAGCTCGGTGGCGGCGCCGCAGGCGGCCTGCACCTCGCGGCTGGCGCGCAGCACCGGCACCCCCGCCTCGGTGGCGAGGAACAGGTAGCCGAGCTCGTTGAGCGTGATCTCGGGGATCTCCGGATCGCCGCCGAGACGTTCGCGAAAGCTGCGGATGTAGTCGGTGCCGAACATCGACATGGCGACGTTGACGGCGTTCGAGAACTGGTGGCGGATGCAGCTCGCCGAGAGCGCCGAAGCGGCGCGGGACAGGGCGGGGTCGCGCTCGACCACCAGCACGCGGCCGTTGAAGTCCGGGTCGTTGGCGAGAAACCAGGCGCAGGCCGAGCCGATCATGGCGCCGCCGACGATAACCACGTCGCAGGACCGCTGCCCGGGCGTGCGCATGATCGGCGCGCGGCTCATGCCTCGTCCTCGGGCAGGTCGTCCGGGCTGGCGCCATAGTCGCGCAGCGCCGCCGCGCGCGAGACGTAGCCGAGCGCCACGTCGCGCTTGAGCAACACGGGGTCACGCTCGGCGGGCGGGCCGTAGCCGCCGCCGCCGGGCAGCGCCAGTTGCACCGTGTGGCCGGGCGGCACCGGCTGCCAGCCCTTGGCGCGCATCGGCGTGCCGTCGTCGAGCGCGAAGCGGGTCGCGCCGCCCGCGCCCCCGCCCTCGCGGCCGCGGGCGGGGTGCTGCATGCGGTCGAACATGGCCGAGAACACGAACTCGTGGCCCTCGAGCGCGCCGATCCGCATGAGCTGCCCGAGCCCGCCGCGCCGGCGCCCCGGCCCGCCCGAGTCCGGACGCAGCTCCTTTTGCCAGATGACGATCGGGCCGGTGTGCTCGGTCGCCTCGACCGGCATGGTCATCACGCCCGAGGGAAAGGCGGTGGCGTTCAGGCCGTCGAACCGCGGCCGGGCACCCGCGCCGCCGCAGTTGAACATCAGCACCTCGGCGCGGCGGGCATCGGCGGGGGCGGTGCCGTCGCGGCGCGGGCGGAAGCTGAGGTGGAAGTTGCACAGGGCGCCCGCGCCCTCGGCCGGCACGGTGCCGGGCAGCACCTTGTGCAGCGCGCCGAGCACCGTGTCGGGGACCATGTGGCCGATCACGTGGCGCAGCGCCACCGGGGCGGGGTCGGCGGCGTTGAGGATGCAGCCCTCGGGCGCGGTCACCTCGAAGGGGGCGAGCGAGGCGGCGTTGTTGGGGATCTCCGGGGCCAGCGCGCATTTCAGGCCGTAGCAGGCATAGGCGCGGGTGTAGACCAGCGGCACGTTGATGCCGTGCGCATCCTCGGGCGAGCTGCCGGCGAAGTCGGCGACGATCCGGTCCGCGTGGATCTCGAGGCGCACCGCCAGGCGGATCGGGGTCGCGTAGCCGTCGATGGTCATCTCGCTCAAAGCGGTGGCGCGCGGCAGGGCGGCGATGCGCTCGATCGTGGCGCGGCGGCTGTGCTCGAGGATGAAGGCGGCGACGTCCTCGAGGCCGGCGAGGCCGAACTCGTCGAGCATGTCGACGAGGCGGCGGTGGCCGGTCTCGTTGCACGCGGCCAGCGCGTAGATGTCGCCGACCACCTGGTCGGGCTCGCGCACGTTGGCGCGGACCATGGCGACGAGATCGCGGTTCACCGCGCCGGCCCGGGCGAAGGGCATGATCGGGATGCGCAGCCCCTCCTCGTAGACCGAGCCGGCGTCGGCGCCGAAGCCGCGCCCGCCGATGTCGACCACATGCGCCGTGCAGGCGAGGTAGCCCACATGGGCGCCGCGGTGGAAGGCGGGCGTCACCACGGTGATGTCGTGCAGATGCCCGGTGCCCTTCCACGGGTCGTTGGTGAGGTAGACGTCGCCCGCGCGCATGTTGCCGGGGCCGATCGCGCGCATGAAGTGGCCCACCGACTCGGCCATGGCGTTGACGTGGCCCGGCGTGCCCGTCACCGCCTGCGCCAGCATGCGGCCCTCGAGATCGTAGACCCCGGCGGAGAGGTCGCCCGCCTCGCGCACCGAGGTCGAGAAGGCGGTGCGGATGAGCGCGCGGGCCTGCTCCTCGACCACCGCGATCAGCCGGTTCCACATGACCTGCATGGCGACGGGGGAGAGGGTCATTGGGTAGCCTCCGGTTGTTGCACGGTGCGGCTCACCTCGAGGCTGCCGTCGGCGCGCACGGTGGCGGCGAAGCCCGCGGGCACCACCACGGTCGTCTCGGCCTCGGCGATCAGCGCCGGGCCGGCGAGGCGGTGCCCGGGGGCCAGCGCCTCGCGCGCGGCGGTGGCGGCCCGGACGGTGCGGCCGAGCGCCGGCTCGAACACCTCGCGGTGCCCGGCCGGCGCGACATCGGCGACCCGGCGCGGCGCGGCGACCGCCCCGGAGAGCGGCGCGGGCGTGCCGGCCTTGACCGCCCAGCTGGTGATCTCGGCCTCGACGCCCTCGACGATGCGCCCAAACAGCGCGCGGTAGGCCGCCTCGAACAGCGCCAGGCAGCGCGCCGCCGTGGGCTTGTCGGCGTCCCCAGCCGGCAGGTCCACCGGGATCTCCCAGCCCTGGCCGGCATAGCGCATGTAGGCGCGGGTCTCGAAGGCGATGTCCGCCTGCGTGCCGCAGGAGCGGACGAAGGCGGCGGCCTCGGCGCGCAGCTCGGCCAGCACGCGGCGGGCGTCGCCCGGCTCGAAGCCGCCCAGCGTCATGCGGGCGCTGCGCGTCGCCTCGAAGCTGAAGGGGGCGCGCAGGAAGCCGATGGCCGAGCCGACCCCGGCGCCGGGCGGCACCAGGAAGCGGTCGATGCCGAGCTTGTGGCACAGCCGCCCGGCATGCAGCGGCGCCGCGCCGCCGAAGGCGATCATGGTGTAGGCGGCGAGGTCCTCGCCATTCTCGACCGCGTGCACCCGGGCGGCGTTGGCCATGTTCTCGTCGACCACCTCCGCGATGCCGAAGGCCGCCGTCATGGGGTCGAGGCCGAGGGGCTGGCCCACGTCGCGCGCGATCGCCTGCGCCGCCGCCTGCGCGTCCAGCCCGATGGAGCCGCCGGCGAAGCCGTCGGGGTCGATGCGCCCCAGCGCCAGGTCGGCGTCGGTCACGGCGGGGCGCTCGCCGCCGCGCCCGTAGCAGGCGGGGCCGGGCTCGGAGCCGGCGCTCTCGGGGCCGACGCGGATCTGGCGCATGGCGTCGACGCGGGCGAGCGAGCCGCCGCCCGCGCCGATCTCCACCATGTCGATCACCGGCACCGAGATCGGGATGCCCGAGCCCTTCCTGAAACGGTAGCTGCGCGCCACCTCGAACACCCGCGCGGTCTTGGGTGCGTGCGCGCGGATCAGGCAGATCTTGGCCGTGGTGCCCCCCATGTCGAAGGAGAGCACGCGGGAAAGCCCGTGGCGGCGGGCGAGGTCGGCGGCGAAGATGGCGCCGCCGGCGGGGCCGGATTCCACCAGCCGCACGGGGAACTCGGCCGCCGTCGCGAGCGACATGATCCCGCCCCCCGAATGCATCAGGAAGACCGGCGCGGCGACGCCGATCTTGGCCAGCCGCGCCTCGAGCCGGCGCAGATAGGCGCGCATCATCGGCTTGACGTAGGCGTTGGCGCAGACCGTGGAGAAGCGCTCGTACTCGCGCATCTGCGGCGAGACCTCGGCCGAGAGCGAGACGTCGACGCCGGGGAGTTTCTCGGCCAGCACCTCGCGCACCAGCCGCTCGTGCGCGTCGTTGGCGTAGGCGTGCAGGAGGCCCACCGCGATGCTCTCATAGGCCCGGCGGGCCAGCGTGTCGGCCAGCGCCTCGACCTCCGCCCGGTCGAGCGGGCGCAGCACCGCGCCGGAGGCGGCGATGCGCTCGTCGAGCACGTGGCGGTGGTCGCGCGCGATCAGCGGCTCGGGCAGCACGAGATTCAGGTCGTACTGCTCGAAGCGGCTCTCGGTGCGCATCTCGATCACGTCGCGGAAGCCGCGCGTGGTGATGAGCGCGGCGCGCGCGCCCTTGCGCTCGATCAGCGCGTTGGTGGCGAGCGTGGTGCCGTGGATCACCATCGCGACCACGCCCGGCGCCACGCCGGCGCGCGAGCAGGCCCGGGCGACGCCCTCGATCACCGCGTCGTCCGGGGCGGAAGGGGTGGTCAGGAGCTTGACCGAAATCAGACGCCCGCCCGCCTCCAGCACCACGTCGGTGAAGGTGCCGCCGATGTCGACGCCGAGACGGATGGGGCTACTGGTCATGGTGCCGGGTGCGCCTGCCGGTTCGGGGGTTCACGCCGGCCCGGCCCCGCGCCGGGAGCAAACGGCGCGGAAGCGGGGCGCGCACGCGGAATGCGCGCGCCCCGCGGGGTTCAGCGGATGTAGTCGAGGTGGTACTTGCCGTCCTCGCCCACGCGGCTGACCGAGTAGAAGCCCGGCACGTCGCCGTTCTCGTCGAAGTCCACCGAGCCCGAGGCGCCCTCGTAGTTGATGTCCTCGCCGGCGGCGATCAGCGCCTTGGCCTTCTCCCACTCGCCCGGGCGGATCACCTCGCCCGGCGGGTTGGCCACCTCGCGCAGCGCCGCCGAGATCAGCGCGCGGTCCGGCGCGCCGGCCTTCTCGATCGCCAGCGCGATCAGGAAGGCGGCGTCGTAGCCCTGGCTGGCATAGGGCGCGCCCGGGTCGAAGTCGGTCGCGGCGCTGTAGGCCTCGGCGAACCGCGGGTAGCTGTCGTTCTCCGGGTCGGCCGCGGCGGCGGTGAACATCACGTTGCCGACGAGGTTCTCGGCGCCGATCTGCTCGATCACCGCGACGTCGTACATGCCGTCGGCGCCGAGGAACTTAGCAAACGCCCCGGTCTCCAGCGCGTTGCGGATGATGGTGATGCCCGACCCGCCGTAATAGGCGAACAGCGCCATCCCCTCGGGGTCGCCGCCCGAGAGCGTCTGCACCTCGGAGCGATAGGACGCCTTGTTCGGCTCGTGCGCCTGCTGCGCGGTGATCTCGCCGCCCATGCCGGTGAACGCCTCGGCGAACACCTCGGCGATGCCGGCGTTGTAGTCGTCGTTGGCGTAGGTGACGGCCAGCTTGCGGAAGCCCTCGCTCCACGCGAGCTTCGCCAGCGCCGCGCCCTGGTAGGCGTCGGACGCGGCGGTGCGGAACACCAGGTCGTTGTCGTCGAGCTCGGTGATCGAGGGCGCGGTCGCGGAGTCGGAGATCGAGACGACGCCCGCGGGGATGGTCACCGCCTGCACCATGCCGTTGGTCTCGCCCGAGCACGAGGCGCCGACCACGGCGACCACCTGCTCGACGCTCACGACCTTCTCGCCCGCGTCGACGCCGGCCTTCGGGTCGCACTGGCCGTCGGCCAGGATCAGCGTCATCTCGCGGCCGTCGAGCAGCCCGCCCTGCTCGTTGACGTGGCTCGCGGCGAGGTTGCGCCCGGCGACGATGGGCGCCACCAGCTCGGCGATCGGACCGGTCACCGCGGCGACCGAGCCGACCCTAACTTCCTGCGCGAGCCCGGGCGTCGCGACCAGCGCGGCCAGCGCGGCCGCCGTCATTGCTCTTCTCATGGTTTCAGCTCCCTGTGCTCTCGGTTTGTGCCGCCGGGGCGCGCGCGCCCCGGATGCGCGGATGCGGCTTCGGCCGGATCTCCGGCAGAATCCCCTCCGGGCGCCGTTGCAGAATGATCTGAAGGATCAGGCCTATCAAGAAGATGCGTACATAGGGTGCCTTCAGCGCATACGCCTCGGGCAGCCGGATGGTCAGGATCTCGGTCGCCGACCACACGGTCCAGAGCGCCATGGCGCCGAGGATGGCGCCGCGGTTGTTGCCCGAGCCGCCGGCAATCAGCATCACCCAGACCAGGAAGGTGGCGGTCAGCGGGTCCGAGACCTGCGGGTCGATCTGGCGCAGGTACTGGGCCACCAGCGCGCCGCCCAGCCCCATCAGCGCGGCGCCGATGACGAAGGCCTCGAGCCGGAAGCGCTCGACGTTCTTGCCGCAGGCGGCGGCCGCCGTCTCGTTCTCGCGGATCGCCGTCATCACCCGGCCCCAGGGCGCGGTGCGCGCCCGCTCGAGCGCCAGGTAGATCACCGCCACCAGCGCCAGCACCATGGCGAGGAAGGCCAGCTTGTCGAGAGGGTCGGGCAGGGTGTCGAAGGCCTTGGGGATCTTGCTCACGCCGCGCGGGCCGTTGGTCGCCCAGCTCTCGTTCTTCATCACCAGGCGGATGATCTCGGCGATGCCGATGGTGGCGATGGCGAGATAGTCCGAGCGCAGCCGGATGCAGACCTTCGCCACCGCGAAGGCCACCACGGCCGAGAGCCCCATCGCCGCCAGCATGGCCAGCGGGATCGGCCACTCGTAGCCGCCGAGGTGCTCGGTGTAGACCGGCGTGGTCAGCAGCGCCTGGGTGTAGGCGCCGACCGCGAAGAACCCGGCGATGCCGGCGTTGAATAACCCCGTAAAGCCCCACTGCACGTTGAGGCCCAGCGCCAGCACCGCGTAGATGCCGCCCATGGTCGCGAGGCTGATGAGATAGATGAAATAGCCGTAGTACTGTTCCATCACCGCAGCCTCCCGCGGAACAGCCCCTGCGGCCGCCAGACCAGCATGACGACCATGATGGCGAAGGCCACGCCGGCCTTGTAGCCCGGGGCGAGCAGCGGCGTGGTGCCGATCCACGGGTATGTGGCGATCTCCTCGGCGACGCCGATCACCAGCCCGCCCACCACCGCGCCGTAGGGCTTGCCGATGCCCCCCAGAATCGCCGCGGCGAACATCGGCAAGAGCAGCTTGAAGCCCATCATCGTCTCGACATGGGTGTCGAGCGCGAGGAACACGCCGGCCGCCGTGGCGAGCGCCGCCGAGGTGATCCAGGTGGCGCGGATCACCGCCTCGGTGTCGATGCCGGTCAGCGCCGCGAGCTCGGGGCTGTCCGCGGTGGCGCGCATCGCCTTGCCGATCCTGGTGCGCGTGAGCAGCAGGTGCATCGCCAGCATCAGCGCCACGGTGGCCGCGCCGATCAGCACGTGCTTGGGCAGGATGCGCAGCGTGTCGAACAGCACCCAGGGCCGGGCGATGCCGGGCACCATCACCTGAAGCTGCACGCCCCAGAAGAACTGCACCACCGAGCGGACCATCAGCATCAGGCCGAACGAGGCGATCACCAGCATGATCGTCGGGCTGCGGCGGAACGGCTTGTAGAAGGTCTGGTCCATGCCCAGCACCGCCAGCGCGGTCAGCGCCATGGCCATGGGCGCCACGGCCAGCGGGTGCCAGCCGGTGAGCGTCACCAGGCTCAGCGTGAAGTAGACGCCCAGCGTCATCGTGTCGCCGTGCGCGAAGTTGGCGAAGCGCAGGATGCCGAAGGTCAGCGAGATGCCGATGGCGCCCAGCGCGTAGATGCAGCCCAGCACCAGCCCGGGGATCAGGTAGAAGTTGACGAACTCGATCATGCGGCGCGGCCCCCAGGGGGGTTTCCACTCGCGCCGAGGAACATGCGCGCCACCTCGGCGTCGCCGATCAGCTCGCGCCCGGTGCCTTCGTAGCGGTTCTCGCCGTCCACCAGCACGTATCCGCGGTCGGCGACCTCGAGCGCCATGCGCGCGTTCTGCTCGACCATCAGGATGGTGGCGCCGGCCCGGTTGATGGCGCGGATCATCTCAAAGATCTCACCGCGGTATTTTGGGGAAAGCCCGGCGGTCGGCTCGTCGAGCAGCAGGATCTTGGGGTGCAGCATCAGCGCCCGGCCCATCGCCACCATCTGCCGCTGCCCGCCCGAGAGCGCGCCCGCCGGCTGGCGGCGCTTGTCGCGCAGGGGCGGGAACAGCTTGTAGATCTCCTCGATGCGCGGCCCGGGGTCGTCGTTGGAGACATAGGCCCCCATCTCGAGGTTCTCCTCGACGCTCAGCGAAACGAAGACGTTGCCGACCTGGGGCACGTAGGCCACGCCCTTGCGCACCACCTGCTGGGGCGGCATGTCGGTGATCTCCTCGCCGGTCAGCCGGATCGTGCCCGCGCTGATGGCGAGCAAGCCGAAGACCGCCTTCATGGCGGTGGACTTGCCCGCCCCGTTGGGGCCGATGATCACCACGATCTCGCCCGCGTCCACGTGCAGCGAGACGCCGTGCAGGATCTGGGTCTCGCCGTAGCCGGCGGTGATGCCCTCGAGCTCGAGCACCCGGCTCATGCCGCGGCCCCGCCGAAATAGGCGTCGATCACGCGCGGGTCGTCGGCGACCTCGTCGAACGGCCCCTCGATCAGCACCCGGCCCTCGGCCATGACGATCACCGGGTCGCACAGCCGGGCGATCAGGTCCATGTCGTGCTCGATGATGCAAAACGTGTAGCCGCGCTCGGCGTTGAGCGCCCGGATCATCTCGACGATCCGGTTCATGAGCGTCGGGTTGACCCCCGCGCCGGGCTCGTCGAGCAGCACCAGCCTGGGCTCGGCCATCATCGCCCGGCCGAGTTCCAGGAGCTTCTTCTGGCCGCCCGAGAGGTTACCCGCCAGCTCGTCGCGCAGATGCGTCAGCCCGAGGAACTCCAGCGCCTCCTCGGCGCGCTCCAGCACGTCCCACTCGCGCTCGCGCACCCGCCCGGGGGCGAGCCAGGTGGCCCAGATGCTCTCGCCCGGCTGGTCGGCCGGCGCCACCATCAGGTTCTCGAGCACCGTCAGCCGGCCGTACTCGCGCGGGATCTGGAAGCTGCGCACCATGCCGAGATGGAAGAGCTCGTGGGTGGGCAGCCCGGTGATGTCGCGGCCCTCGAAGCTGATCCGGCCCGCGCTCGGCGGCTGGGCGCCGGCGATGATGTCGAAGGTGGTGGTCTTGCCCGCGCCGTTCGGCCCGATCAGCCCGGTGATCGAGCGGCGCCCGACCGCGAAGCTGGCGCCGTCGACGGCCACCAGGCCGCCGTAGCGCTTGACTAGGTTCTCGACGCGCAGGATGGGCGTGGCATCCATCGGGGTTCCCGAAAGCCGGCGGGGCCGCGCGCGCGGCGCGGACTCGCGGCGCTTTAAAGCATCGATTGGCCAACGCGCACAAGGGTCTCGCGCATGGTGCCCTAACCGGTGTAGGGGCGGATGATCTCGACGGTCACCGGGCCGAGCACCGGGCCGAGCCACTGCTCGGACCGCCACACGAAGCCGGTCTCCGGCTCGACCCAGTGGGTGTTGACCACCTCGCGCCGCTGGTTGGCGCAGACCTCGCTGACGCGCACCACGTCGTAGCTGCGCTCGACGATCTCGATGGTCTCGCGCGCCAGGGTGTGGAAGCCGCACGACAGCGTGATGCCGTATTGCGGCCCGTTGCGCTCGCGGAACTGGTACTCGCGGAACACCCGGGCGGGCCAGGCGGCGAGGGGCCTGGGGTGCGCCAGCGGGTCGTCCACGGCGAAGCGCACCGCGGCGAGATCGCGGCCCAGCCCCTCGGTCGAGCTGACCGCGCCGCCGAACAGGCGCACGGCGCGGCCCGCGCCGTCGCGATAGTCGAGATGGCCGCCATTGTCGGCCAGCGGCACGAGTAGTGCCCGGCGCCCGCCGAACGAGACGGCGATGACGGCGGACTCGATCTCCTCGAGCTCGGCCCGGCTGCGCTCGCGCGCCGGCTTCGGCTCCGGCGCCAGGACGGCGTCCTTGACCGCCGAGCCGAGCCTTTCCAAGTAGCTCGGACCGCTGCTTGAGCAGGCGGCGAGGGCCGCGCCCAGCACCAGGGTGAGCGCGGCCGCCAGCACGCGCCGGAGCATCCGCGCCGTCATTCCCAGAAGCTCCCCCAGCCGGTCCCGAGCCCGCCGCGGTCCATGTCGGCCACCAAGGGATAGAGCGGGTTGGCGATGCCCAGCCGCTGGCCGCCGTCGCGGGTCAGCGGCCGGATCGACGTCGAGTAGCGCCCGCGCGTCTCGATCGGCCCGGCCCAGCTCAGCGGGATGGTCAGGAAGATGCCCTTGTCGAAGCTGCCCTCGCCGAACTCCTCGAACGGCACGTCGGTCAGCGTCAGGAAGCCGCCGATCTCCCAGCCGTTCGCGAAGCGGCGCTTGAGCGCGAAGGTGCCGCCCCAGTCACCGGCCAGGTAGCGCCCGCCATCGACCTGCACCGCCATCCCGTAAAAGCCGGTGTCCCAGTAGACGCTGGCGTGCCCGGTGACGACCTCGTAGCGGCGAAAATCGAAACGCTGGTCGAAGTCGCGCTGCTTGACCCAGTTGATCTCGCCGCCGATGCCCCAGTTCTGATCGGCCGGCTTCCACAGCAGCTCGGCGCTGACGCCGCCGAACATCGGCTCCAGCAGCCCCGCCGAAAGGCGCCCGTAGAGCCCATCCTGGTGGAGCTTGCGCACATAGTCGGCGGTCAGCCGCGCGAGCGCCGGGTCGCCCTCGCGCAGGTACTTGGCGATGTCCGAGCGCACGCGCGGCAGGACCGAGTCGCTCTCGCGCTCGATTTCGTCGAGGTCGCCGATGATGCGCTTGCGCATGGCGGCGTTGATGCTGAGGCCGGGCAGGAACTCGACCCGACCGCCGACATCGACCGAAAGATCGGCGCGCACCGGCTGATCCGGGTCGAACAGGTGCAGCGGAATGATCGGGCCGACCCTCCAGGAAAAGCGCGGGAACTGGTCGAGGGTGCCCTCGACCTCGCTCCAGTCGGGCGGCGCCGCGTCACCCACGCGCGCCGAGACCCAGCTCTGCCACGCCGCGTCCGGGCGGCCCACCTGGTCCTCCAGCGCGGCGCGCTCGAGCATGACCGAGGCTGTCGGCAGGCTACCCTCGACCGGCACGATCTCGAACAGCGCCACCGAGGGCGGCATCACCGCCGCCAGCGCCCGCGCGGTGCGGCCGATCGCCCGGGGCATCGCCCGGTAGCGCCGGTTCTCGATGTAGACCGTGACCCGCTCGGGCTCGAGCTCGACGCCGAAAAGCCCGATCCGGATCGGGTCGAGCGCCGCGGCGAGCGCATCGATGACCGCCTGGCGCCGCACCGGGTCGGCGTACCAGTCGGTCGGATAGTCGGTGGCGCCGCGCAGCGCCTGGCGGACCGCCCGTTGCCCGGCCGGGCGCAGCGCCACGGTGCAGACCGGCGTGCCGTCCGCATGGTGAAAGCGCACCGCGTCGATCACGCCATACTCGGCGTCGATGGCGCGGGCCGCGTTCTCGGGGCAGACGTAGTCGGCCGAGGGCGGCAGCTCGGCGCTCGCCCAGCGCACCCCTTCCGCGCCGACCGTGATCTCGACCCGGCTGATGCCGGCCTCGCCGAAGGCGACCGCCGGCGGCTGGCTGCCGATGCTCGTGCGCATCTCGCCGAACTGCCGCTCGGCCGCCGCGGGGTCGGGTTCGGGCCGTGGCATGAAGGGCCGGGCGGGCGGCTCGGTGTCGGTCGCGGCGAGCGGCCGGAACGGGTTGCCGCTCAGGCTCAGACGCAGTCCGACCGCGGATCCGTACATGTAGTAGGCGCCGATTTCGATACCCTGCGTCAGCCGGTATTCCGCCCCGAAGTTGAGCGGCAGATCGGGCTTGAACACCCCATTCGCGATTTCGCGGTCGTAGTCGTCGTCGCTGTACTCGGCCTTCAGCGTCAGCCCGTCGATCGGCGTGCGCCACTCGACGCCGCCGAACAGGCCCATGTCCCGGCCGGAGAAGAAGGAGCCGAAGTCGACCGTGCCGCCCTGGGTGAATTCACCGCCGCGCGCGCACAGCCGGTCGACATAGGTGCAGAACGGGTTTTTGATCGGGTTGGCCCCGGCGAGGCGGCCCCAGCCGACACCGCCGGTGACCTTGAGATCGCCGTCGAACAGGCGCTTGGTGGCCACCACATACTCGCCCGAGAAGACGCCGGTGCCGAGGAAGTCCTGCAGGCCGACGGCGACCCCGGGCCAGGCCGGCCCCTCCTGGACCAGACGGACCTTCACGTCGAAGCTGCGGTCGTAGAGGGTTTCGCCGCCGGGGCCTTCCAGCCCCTCGAGCACCGAGTAGCGGAAGGCGGCCTCGATGCCGGGCAGGAACTGCGCCGTCGCGGTGTTGCGCAGGAACCCGTCGAAATAGCTGGCGGTGAAGCTCACCTGCCCGTCCGGCTGCATCTCGGCCGTGGGCATGTCGATCAGCCCGGTCATGCCGAACAGGTTCTGGGTGGGGCGCTCGGGGACCACCGGCTCCTCGGCGATGGCGCATGGGGGCATGGCCGAAAGGGCGAGCGCCACAGCCATGACGGGCCGCGCGAGCAGGCGCGCGGCCTCGCCCCGAGCTGCCCCCCGAGCTGCGACCCGAGCTGCCCCCCGCGCTCTCAGCGCTCGCACGGATTCCCCGCTCACCATGCCTCTCCTGCCCCTCGCGCGGACCATATGCGGTGGTCCCGAACGCGGCAAGGTTTCTCTGCCCGGCGGCCCCTGCCGCGGCGCGCGATTGGCGGCGGCTGTTGCATAGCCGTGCCGCGTTCGTGTATTGTTCGCCGCCTCGCCACCCGTGCCCGCAGAGGTCCCCGATGAGCCCGTTCGCCGCCCCGATCTCCGAGCAGATCTGGGACATGAAGTACCGGCTGAAGAGCCCCGAGGGCGCGCCGCTCGACCGCTCCATCGAGGACACCTGGCGCCGTGTCGCCCGGGCGCTGGCCGCCGCCGAGCCGAAGGCGCGGCGCGCCGCGTGGGAGCGCCGCTTCCTCGCCGCGCTCGAGGGATTCCGCTTCCTGCCGGCGGGGCGCATCCTCGCCGGGGCCGGCACCGGGCGCACGGTCACGCTGTTCAACTGTTTCGTCATGGGGGTGATCCCCGACAGCCTCGAGGGCATCTTCGAGAACCTCAAGGAGGGCGCCCTGACCATGCAGCAGGGCGGTGGCGTCGGCTTCGACTTCTCGACCATCCGGCCGAAGGGGGCGCCCGTGGCCAGCATCGGGGCGGACGCCTCGGGGCCGCTCTCGTTCATGGACGTGTGGGACGCCATGTGCCGCACCATCATGTCGGCCGGCTCGCGCCGCGGCGCGATGATGGCGACCATGCGCTGCGACCACCCCGACATCGAGGCCTTCATCGACGCCAAGCGCGACCCCGGGCGCCTGCGCATGTTCAACCTCTCGGTGCTGGTCAGCGACGCCTTCATGCAGGCGGTCGAGGCCGACGGCCCGTGGGAGCTGCAGTTCGAGGGCCGGGTCCTTCGCACCCTGCCGGCGCGCGACCTGTGGAACCGGATCATGCGCGCGACCTACGACTACGCCGAGCCGGGGGTCATCTTCATCGACCGGGTGAACCGGCTGAACAACCTGCACTATGCCGAGGAGATCAGCGCCACCAACCCCTGCGGCGAGCAGCCGCTGCCGGCCTACGGCGCCTGCCTGCTCGGCTCGCTCAACCTCGCCGCGCTGGTGCGCCGGCCCTTCGAGGACGGCGCGCATATCGACGAGGCCGAGCTGGGGGATCTGGCGGCGACCGCCGTGCGCATGATGGACAACGTCACGGACCTCTCGCGCTTTGCGCTCGCGGCGCAGGCCGCCGAGGCGCGGGCCAAGCGGCGCATCGGCCTCGGCGTCACCGGGCTGGCCGACGCGCTGCTGATGACCGGCCTGCGCTACGGCGCGGACGCGGCGGTGGCGCAGACCGGCGCCTGGCTGCGCAGCTTGCGCGACGCCGCCTACCGCGCCTCGGTCGAGCTCGCCCGCGAGAAGGGCGCCTTCCCGCTGTTCGACCGCGAGAAATACCTCGCGGGCGCGTTCGTGCGCACGCTGCCCGAGGACATCCGCGCGAGCATCGCCGAGCACGGCATCCGCAACGCCCTTGTCACCTCGATCGCGCCCACCGGAACGATCTCGCTGGTCGCCGGCAACGTCTCCTCGGGCATCGAGCCGGTCTACGCCTTCGCCTACACGCGCCGGGTGCTGATGCCCGACGGCGCGCGCACCGAGGAGGAGGTGGTGGACCACGCCGTGGCCGCGTTCCGCGAGCGGTTCGGCGAGGACGCGCCGTTCCCCGAGCACTTCGTCGACGCCCAGTCGCTCGGGCCCCTCGCGCACGTGGCGATGCAGGCCGAGGCGCAGAAATACGTCGACAGCTCGATCTCCAAGACCATCAACTGCCCGGCCGACATCTCCTTCGAGGCGTTCAAGGACGTCTACGCCGAGGCCTACCGCCGGGGCTGCAAGGGCTGCACCACCTATCGGCCGAACGCGGTGACGGGCGCGGTGCTCGAGGCCCGCTCCGCGGGCGCGCCCGCCGGCAAGCCCCCTGGCGATCCCCCCGGCGAGAAGGTCGAGACCCTGCCCGCGGGCGAGGCCCCCGGCCACCCCGGCGAGGTGGTCTGGATCGCCGAGCCGCTCGAGCGCCCCGAGACGCTCGCCGGCGTCACCTACAAGCTGCGCTGGCCCGACAGCCCGCACGCCATCTACATCACCATGAACGATACCGTCGCGGGCGGGCGGCGGCGCCCCTTCGAGATCTTCATCAACTCCAAGAACATGGAGCACTACGCCTGGACCGTGGCGCTGACCCGGATGATCTCGGCGGTGTTCCGCAGGGGCGGCGACGTGAGCTTCGTGGTCGAGGAGCTCAAGGCGGTGTTCGACCCGCGCGGCGGCGCCTGGATGAAGGGGCGCTACGTGCCCTCGATCCTCGCCGCCATCGGCGGCGTGATCGAGCGCCACCTGATCGAGATCGGCTTCATCGAGGCGGAGGGGAGGGGCCTTCTCGGCGACCCGGCCATAGAGGCCATCGCCGTGGGCGACACGCGGACCGCCGCGTCCCGTCCCGCCGGGGCCCGTCGCGCACCCGCCACCTGTCCCGCCTGCGGCAGCTACAACACCGCGATGCGCGAGGGCTGCGAGGTCTGCCTCGACTGCGGCCACTCGAAGTGCGAGTGAGCCCGGGCGCGCGCCCGCGACGCCGCCGGTCAGCCGCGGCACGTGCTCGCGGGTGATGTTGGTCGGCAGGGCGTGCGCCTGCACGTAGCCGATGCCGGCTTCCTGGCCGGGATCACGGCCTATGGCGGGCTGCGCGGCGGCTGACCGGTGCCCGCCCGCCGTGCGGGGGCCGCGAATCCGGGCGCACCCGGAGCCTCCCGCCCGCGTGGCGCTGCCGCCGGGCCGCCGCCGCGCTTGATTTCGCGCCGGGGGGGTGCTTCAACTTGGCGCAATTCGATGCCCATCGAAGGGGAGGGACCACCCGATGCATCGTGCCGCCGTCACCGTCACCGTCACCGTCGCCGCCGCCGCCGCCGCCGTCACCTCGGGCCTCGCCCCCGCCCCGGCGGCCGAGGTCGATCTCAACTTCGCCCACTTCATGCCCGCCGGAAGCTGGCAGCACCAGGAGTTCTTCACCGCCTGGGAGCAGGCGGTCGAGGAGCAGTCGGGGGGCCGCATCGACGTCACCATCTTCCCCGCCCAGACGCTGGGCAAGGCGCCGCAGGGCTACGACAACGCGCGCACCGGGGTGGCCGACATCGCCTGGACCGTGCAGGGCTACACCGCCGGGCGCTTTCCGCTGAGCCACATCGTCGAGTTGCCGGGCCTGTTCGAGACCGCCGAGGTCGGCTCGTGCGCCTTCCAGAAGCTCTACGATTCTGGGGCGCTGGACGGGGAGTACGGCGAGACCCACGTGCTCTTCGTGCACACCCACGGGCCGGGCCACCTGCACACGCAGGCGCGGCCGGTGACCACGCTCGCCGGCCTCAAGGGCCTGAAGATCCGCCATCCGACGCAGGTCATCGGCGAGCTGCTCCAGGAGCTCGGCGCCGAGCCGGTCGGCATGCCGGCGCCGCAGATCTACGAGTCGATGCAGCGCGGCAGCATCGACGGCTACATGCTGCCCTGGGAGGCGGTGGCGGGATTCCGCGTGCACGAGGTCTCCGACCACCACACCGAGTTCGGCTTCTACTCGCTGGCCTTCGTGCTGACCATGAACAGGGCCACCTATGAGGGGCTGCCCGACGATCTGCGCCAGGTGGTCGACGCGAACAGCGGGCTGGACTGGGCGCTGCGCGCCGGGCGGGGCTTCGACGAGGGCGACCGGGTGGGCAGGGAGGTCGCGCTCGGAAACGGCACGCTCTACCAGATCGAGGGCGCCGAGCGGGCCGAGTGGGAGGCCGCCGCCGAGCGCACCACCCGCGCCTACCTCGCCGAGCTCGAGCGCCAGGGGCTGCCCGGCGGCGAGACCTACGAGCGGGTCAAGGGTTACGTCGCCGAGTGTCAGGCCGACCTCGGGGGGTAGCCGCCCGGCCGCGCGCCGGGACCCGCTGAGGGGAGCGCCCGCATGACCCGCCTGCTGCGCCTGACGGACGTGATCGCCGCGGCGGCGCTGGCGCTGCTGCTCGGCGTGGTCGCGGTCAACGTCGTCGGCCGGGCGCTGTTCGACGCCACCGGGCAGGCGGTCAACCTGATGATCCCCGGCGCCATCGAGCTCAGCCGCTACGCGCTGACGATCCTGGTCTTCGCCGCCCTGCCGCGCTCGGCCGAGGCGGGCATGGTGCGCGTCGACCTGTTGATCGAGCGCCTGCCGCGGCCACTGCGCCGCCCGCTCGAGCGGCTCTGGTCGCTCGCCATCGCCGCCTTCGGCGGCGCCGCCGGCTGGCTGCTCGCCGAGAAGGCGCTGCTCGAGGCGCGGCGCGGCGACGTCACGCAGGACCTCGGCATCCCCATGTGGTGGTTCACCGGCTTCGCCGCCGGCGCCGCGGCGATCCTGTGCCTGACCGGGCTGTGGCTGGCGCTGCGCCGGGGACCGGAGCACGGGCCGGAGCGGGGGCCGGGGTGAGCCCGCAGGAGACCGGCTTTCTCGGGATCGCCGTGCTGCTGGCATTGCTGGCGCTGGGCTGCCCGGTGGGCATCGCCATGATCGGCGTGGGCTTTGCCGGCTTCGCCGCCATCGTGGGCCTTGGCCCGGCGCTCACCGTGCTCGAGACCGGCGCCTTCGAGACCGCCTCGAACTACTCGTTCACCCTGATCCCGCTTTTTCTGCTGATGGGCTCGCTGGTCAGCCGCGCCGGGCTCTCGCGCGACCTGTTCCTCGCCGCGCGGCGCTTCACCCATGGCTGGCAGGGCGGGCTGGCGCTGGCCGGGGTCACCGCCTCGGCGGCGTTCTCCGCCGTCTCGGGCTCCTCGCTCGCCACCGCCTCGACCATGACCCGGGTGGCCTACCCGGAGATGCGGGCGCAGGGCTACGACCCGCGCCTCGCCGCCGGCTCGCTGGCGGCGGGGGGGACGCTGGGGATCATGATCCCGCCCTCGATCGCGCTCCTGCTCTACGCGCTGATCACCGAGCAGTCGGTCGGCACCATGTTCCTCGCCGGCTTTCTGCCGGGGCTGCTGGCGTTTGTGCTCTACGCCGTGTGCGTCGCGGTGATGGCGCGGGTGTGGCGCCCGCTGGGCGAGCACGCCGATGCCGACCCGGGCCCGCTCGGCCTCGCCATCCGCCGCTTCCTGCCGGTGGCGGGGCTGTTCGGCCTGGTGATGGGCGGGCTCTACGGCGGCTTCTTCACCCCGACCGAGGCGGGCGGCGCCGGGGCGGCGATGGCGCTCGTCTTCGCGCTCGCCCGCGGGCTGCGCTGGCCCGATCTGCGCGCGGCGCTGGCCGAGACGGTGCGCATCTCGGCGATGATCTTCATCATCCTGATCGGCGCCGAGGTGTTCGGCTTCCTGCTCTCGGTCAGCCAGATCTCGTTCGCCATGGCCGACATGATCCGCGAGGCCGGCTGGTCGCCCATGCAGCTGCTGATCGCCATCGTCGTTTTCTACTTGGTGCTCGGCTGCTTCATGGAGAGCCTGGCGATGATCCTGCTCACCGTGCCGATCTTCTACCCGCTGGTGATCGACGCGGGCTTCGACCCGGTCTGGTTCGGGGTGATCGCGGTGGTCACCGTGGAGACCGGCCTGATCTCGCCCCCAGTGGGCATGAACCTCTTCGTGGTGCGCGCCGCGGCCGACGATCTGGAGCTGCGCGACGTGATGAAGGGGGTGCTGCCCTTCGTCGTCACCGACATCGTCCGGCTCGCCATCCTGATCGCCTTCCCGGCCATCGCCCTGACCCTGCCGCGGCTGCTGGGCGGCTGACGCGCCGCCTCGACCGCACCCGGCCGGGCGTGTAGGAGGGACCGGACAGCCAGCTCCCGGTTCGGCGCATGTGGACCACGATACGCAACTCCTGGCCGCTGCTCTTCGGCATGCTGCTCCTGATGATGGGTCAGGGGCTGCTGGCGACGCTGCTGACGCTGCGCGCCTCGGGCCTGGGCTTCGGCGACGGGGCGATCGGGCTCCTGCAGGCGGGCTACCCGGCGGGGCAGATCGCCGGCTGCCTGCTCGCGCCGCGCCTGGTCGAGCGGGCCGGGCACGCGCGCACCTTCGGCGCGCTGGCCTCGATCGCCTCGGCCGCGGCGCTGCTGCACCTGGTGACGCATGACCCGGTCTCGTGGGCCGCCATGCGCCTGGTCACCGGGTTCGCCTATGCCGGGCTGTTCATCGTCGCCGAGAGCTGGCTGAACGGCCACGCCACCAACCGCAACCGCGGCACGCTGCTCTCGGTCTACTTCGTCACGCAGGCGGTCGGGAATTCCGCCGGCCAGCTATTTCTGGGCTTCTCGGACCCGCAGGCGGTGCTGCTGTTCGTCGTCGTCTCGGTGCTGATCTCGCTGGCGCTGGTGCCGATCCTGCTGGTCAGCCAGGTGGCGCCGCGCTTCGAGCGGCCCGAGCATCTCTCGTGGCGCGAGCTCTTCGGGCTCTCGCCCATGGGGGTAACCGGCACGCTGCTGAACGGCGTCAGCCAGGGGGCGCTCTATGTCGGCCTGCCGCTCTACGCCACCCGGCTCGGGGCCGAGCCCGCCGCGGCCGGGCTTTTCATCGTGGCGCTGTCGCTGGGCGGCATCGCCTCGCAGTTCCCGGTGGGGCGGCTCTCGGACCGGGTCGACCGGCGCCACGTGATCGTCGGCATGGCCGCGCTGGCGGCGCTCGCGGCGTTGTGGCCGGCGCTCGGGCCGGCGCTCGGGGGAACGCCCGACCCGCTGGCGCGCTATGCGCTGGTGGCGCTGCTCGGCGCGCTGGTGCTGCCGGGCTACTCGGTGTGCCTCGCCCACACCAACGACCACCTCGAGCCGGGCCAGATCGTCGCGGCGAGCGGCGCCATGGTGCTGATCCTCGGGCTCGGCATCACGCTCGGCGTCGCCGCGGGCCCCGGCGCCATCGAGCGGCTCGGCCCGGCCGGGCTGTTCTGGCTGATCGCCGCGGTGCAGGCGCTCACGGTGACCACGGCGCTGTTCCGCCTGTGGCGCGGCGCCGCCCCGGCCGAGACGCGCGGCACCGCGGTCGCCGTCGGCCAGGCCTCGACGCCGATGGCGGCCCGGCTCAACCCGGACTCGCCCTTCCGCGCGGACGGCGGGCAGCCCTGAGGCTCACCGGCCGGATATCCGCCCGACCCGCTCGATCAGCCAGGCGTCGGAATAGCCGAGCCGGTAGGCGCGCATCAGGTCGGTGTTGGCCGCCTCGGTCCGGCCCAGCGCGTCGAGATAGCGCCCGCGGGCGTACCAGGCGTTGGCCCATTCGGGGCGCAGCGTCACCGCGCGGTCGAAGTCGTTGAGCGCCCCGGGCTTGTCCTGCTCGGCCCGGGCCCGGCCGCGGCCGAGCCAGGCGCCGGCGTCCGTCGGGTCCCGGCCGATGACGCGCGCGAACGCCGCCTCGGCCTCCGCGTGCCGGCGCAGCCGCATCAGCGCCACGCCGCGGTTGTAGTGCGCCGCGGCCAGCGCGGGATCGAGCTCCGCCGCCCGGGTGAAGTCGGCCAGCGCCCGCTCGGCCCGGCCCTGGCCGAGCATCAGGTTGCCGCGCCCCAGATAGGCCCCGGCGTTCCTGGGGTCGAGCGAGATCGCCGCCGCGTAGTCCGACAGCGCCGCCTCGGCCCGGCCGAGCTTCTCCTGCGCCAGTGCCCGGTTCTCGAAGGCGCGGCCAAGCCCCGGATCGGCCTCGATCGCCGCGCTGTGCGACGCCACCGCCTGCGAATGGCGGCCGAGCGCATAGGCGGCGATGCCGGCGTTGAGCCAGGCCAGCGCCCGCGTCCGCGCGTCCAGCCGGCCATGCTGCGCCGCCCGGCGGCAGGCGTTGAGCGCGTCGTGGGCCGGGGTCTGCTGGTCCGAGCACAGCCTGAGCAGGTTTTCCACCTCGCTCGCCCCGCCCGTGGCGGGCGCCAGCGCCGCCGACGCGGCAAGCAGTGCGGCTGAGAGCCATCGGCGCATCCGGTCCTCCCGTGTTTTTTGGCCCGTCGCAGGGGCGCGCCCGCCGTTCGCGCCCTCCGTTCGCGCCCTTTGCCAAGATAAGGCGGCGCGCGGCAATTGCACCCGATTGCACCCGATTGCACCCGATTGCACCCATCGGCCCGGGCGACGCGTCGCGGGCTTGTGATCGCACCCATCGCTCGCCAAGTTCAAGGCAGGCGTCCTGCCCGATGCGAGGAGCCGATGCGGCCGACCCTGATCGTGATCCTGAGCTGCCTCGCGGCACTCGCCGCCGGCCCCCTCGCCGCCGTGCCGCGCACGGGCGACGATTCGGGCCTGAGCGTCACCGTCGATGCCGACGGCGCGATCCGCGCCAGCGGCGCGGTGCCGCCCGCCTTCTCGCTGGGCGAGTTGGGCGAGCGCATGCCCGGTATCGACCTCTCCGCCGCCACCCAAGCCGAGACCGGGGCCCAGACCGGGGGCGAGGGGAATGCGCAGATCGAGGCCTGGGAGCGGGTTCTCGACGCCCTCACGGTCATCCTGCCCCGGCTCGCCGAGGGCGAGGCGCGCTTCGCCGGCGGCCGGCTGCGGCTGGCCGGCACGCTGCTCCCCGGCTTCAGCGCCGAGGCGACGCGCGCCGCCGTGCGCCTCGCCCTCGGCGCCGTCTGGGAGGCGGAGATCGCCCTCGCCGAAGCGCCGCCGCCCGCTGTCCTCGCCGTCACCTGGTCGCGCCACGGCGCGGTGGCGAGCGGCATCCTGCCCGCCGGCCTGGCGCCCGAGCAGGCATTGGCGCTGCTGCCCGAGCCGGCCGCGGGCGGGCTGGACGATACCGGCCTGACGGGCGGGGGCACCGGCCTGACCGGCGGGGGCACCGGCGACCCGGCGGCCTGGCGCCAGGCGCTCGGCCGGCTCGGGCGGCTGCTCCCCGCCTTCCGCCACGCCGCGGTCCGGCTTGCCGAGGAAGTGCCCGGCCGGGGCACGCTCGCCATCGAGGGCGGCCTGGCGCCGGGGCACGACGCGCAACGGCTCGGCGGCTGGCTCGCCGCCGAGCTCGTGCCGGGCTGGGAGGTCTCGCTCGCCGGCACCGGGACGCCGGCGGCCGAGGGCGCCACCCGGCTCGACCCGGTGAGCGGCACGACCCAGCGCCTGGTGCGCGGAAGCTGGCTGCCGCTGCACGACTTCCCGCCCGGCCGCGCCGCCTGTGCGCGGCGCGCCGCGGCGATCCTGGCCGAGGCGCCGCTCGGCTTCGTCCCCGGCGAGGCGGCGCTGGCCGAGGAGGCCGCCCCGGTGCTGGACCGGCTCGCCGGCCTGGCGCGGCACTGCCTGAACCAAGGCGGCCTGGGCCTCGCGATCGGCGGGCACACCGACAGCCGCGGCGACGATGCCGAGAACCTGGCGCTGTCGGCGCGCCGCGCCATGACCGTGCTGCTCGAGCTGGTCGCGCGCGGCGTGCGTGCCGATGCGATGACCGCGGTCGGCTACGGCGCGACCCGCGCCATCGCCGGCAACGACAGCGAGCAGGGCCGCGCCAGGAACCGCCGCATCGGCTTGGCCTGGTCCGGCTGATCGCGGGCCGGGCCGGTCGTGCGCCACGGCCGAAGCGGCCCGCCGGACGGGTTGCTGGCGGGACGGGCCGGGCTCAGTGGCGGCGCAGCGCCCGCACGCCCTCGATGCGGTCCTTCACCCGGTAGAAGGCCTCGACCAGGCGCAGGAACCACGGGTTGCCGCCATAGAGCGGCTGGGCGCGGAACGGCGCCGGGTCGAAGGCGGTGGCGCCGAGGTCGGTGCCGAGGATCCGCTGCGCCAGGCGCCAGCCGAGATAGGGCGCCATGGCCACGCCCGAGCCGTTGTAGCCGCAGGCGTGCCAGATGCCCTCGACCTGCCCGATATGCGGCACCCCGTCGAAGGTGAAGGCGACGTAGCCCTTCCACGAGTGGGTCAGCCGCACATCCTCCAGCCCGGGAAAGACGCTCAGCATGTAGTCGCGCAACCGCCGGGCGCTGGCCCGCTCGTCCATCTCGACCAACGAGGCGCGGCCGCCATAGAGGATCCGCTCGCCCCACGGGCAGGGCCGGAAATACGAGTGATACGAGCGCGTCTCGACGATCATCGCGCCGCCGGGGATCAGGCTCGCCAGGCGATTCGCCCCCAGCGGCTCGGTGGCGATGATGGTCGAGGGGATCGGCATCAGCCGCCGGGCCAGTGCGCGGAACGGGCCGCGCCCGCCGCCGGTGTAGCCGTTCAGGGCGTAGACCAGCGCCCCCGCCCGGGTCTCGCCGCGCACATGGCGCACCGTCCAGTCGCCAGGCCCGCCCGAGACCGCCGTCACCTTGCAGTGGTCGACCACGCGCGCCCCGGCCCGGCGCGCCGCCTCGAGCAGCGCCCGGTGGAACAGCGCCGGGTGCAGCCCGCCATGCTCGGGGAAGTGCAGCCCGCCATGGTAGAGGTCGCCGGCGATGTGCGCGCCCTGCTCGGCGCGCGCCACCACCCGGGCCTGCATGCCGAGCCGCGGCGCCTCGGTTTCGGCCCACCGGGCCAGCCGCGCGAAGTGGCGCGGCGAGCCGGCGCCGAGGAAGCGCCCGGTCCGGCGGTACATGGCGTCGCCCGGCAGCCGGTCGATCAGCGACACCGTGAAGTCGAGCGAGAGCCGGGCCTCGCGCAGCATCCGGGCCGCCTGCGCCTCGCCGTAACGCCGGGCCAGCGAGGCGATGCTGGCGCGGTGGCCCCAGCCGATCATGCCGCCGTTGCGCGTCGAGGCCCCCGCCCCGGGCGGCCCGGCGTCGAGCACCACCGCCTCGCGCCCCGCCTCGGCCAGCGCCAGCGCCGCCGAGAGCCCGGTATAGCCGGCGCCGACGATCAGCACCTCGGCCCGCTCCGGAGCGGCGGCGTTCGAGGGCGGCTCGGGCGGCGCCGCCGCGTGCCAGAACGGCGCCGCAATCATGCCGTCGGCCCAGACGCTCACCCGAGGCCCTCCGTCGCATCGTAGCCGTAGAGCCGGTCGAGCCGCCCCGCGGCGAGGCCGGGCATCAGCCGCGACACCGCGCGCACCAGCCCCCGCCGCGCCGCGCCGACCGGGCCCGGCGCCTCGTGGTAGAGCCGCCCCGAGGCGATGCTGCGCTCCTGCACCCGGGTGACGCGGTGCCAGCGCCGCTCCTCGAAGGCGGCGGCCGCCTCGGCGGCCCCCGCCTCGGCCTGCAGCGCCCGCACCAGCACCGCCGCGTCCTCGAGCGCCATCGCCGCCCCCTGCGCCAGGAAGGGCAGCATCGGGTGGGCCGCGTCGCCGATCAGCACCACCGGCCCGTCGACCCAGCGCACCTGGGCCGGCCGGGTGAACAGGCCCCACAGGAACGTCTCCTCGACATGCTCGAGAAGCCCGGTGACCTGGCTGTGCCAGCCGGCAAAGCCGCGGCGCAGGCGCTCCGGGTCGCCGGGCGCCGACCAGCCCTCGGCGGTCCATTCGGGGCACGACTCGACGGCGACGAAGTTGACCAGCGCGCCGCCGCGCAGCCAGTAGGTGACGAGGTGGCGCCCCGGCCCGGCCCACACGGTGGCGTTCGGCGCCACCAGCCCGGCGGGCAGCCGGCCGGCCGGAATCGTGCCGCGCCAGGCCACCTGCCCGGCGAACACCGGCTCCTCCGGGCCGTTGAGCTGGGCGCGCAGCGCCGAGTGCAGGCCGTCCGCCCCGATCACCAGGTCCGCCGCAAGCGTCTCACGCGTCTCGCCCGGCTCGACCGGCCGGCGCGTCGCGCCCGGCTCGAGCTTTACCGCCGGCCCCTCGGACCGCAGCACATAGGACGCGACCCGCGCGCCGGTGCGCAGCCGGGCGCCCGCAGCCTGCGCCGCGTCGACCAGCACCTCGAGCAGGTCGGCGCGGTGCACGTGCAGATAGGGCGCCCCCCAGCGCGCCTCGGCCTGTGCGCCCAGGGCCGCGCGATAGATCAGGGCCCCGCTGGCGCCGTCGCGCAGCTCGGCCGCCTCGGGCCGGAAGGCGCGCGCCGCCACCGCGTCGAGCACCCCCAGCCAGCGCAGCACCTTGGCGGCGTTGGGGCTCATCTGCAGCCCGGCGCCGACCTCGGCGAAGCCGGGCGCCGCCTCGCACACGGTCACCGCCCAGCCCTCGCGGGCCAGCGCCAGCGCCGCCGCGGTCCCGGCGATGCCACCGCCGGCGATCACCGCCTGCTTCATTCCGGCTCTCCCTCGGATGCCCCGCGCCGCACGACGCCACGATGCCCGCGGCCCCGGTCCTGCGCAAGCTCGGCATGGCGCGCGGCCCGTGCCGGCCGGTTGCCGCCGGCGGATGCGCGGATCAGCGCCCGGGCACGATCAGCCGCAGCCGGGCGCCGGGGCCGGGCGGGTCGGCGGTCTGGTCGGGCTGCTCGGGCTGGTCGGGCTGGTCGGGCTGGTCGGTCTGGTCGGGCTGGTCGGCGGCGCCACCGCCACCGGTGTCGAACAGCGGCCGTGCCCGCTGCGCCGGGGCCGGACGCGGCAGCAGCTCCCAGTAGGGCCGGCTGCCATAGGGGCCGGACGCGCGGTAGTTCACCCGCACCATGATGTCGTCGGCCTTGCCGTAGACCGCGCCGTCCTTCAGCTCGGCGTTCTCGTCGATCACCGCGCTCGCCAGCTCGAACACGTGGTCGAGCATGACGTCGCGCTCGCACATCGAGGGCGGCGCCACGAACTCGGCGCCGACGAACGGCGTCATGCCCACCGTGGCCACGCCGGGGTTGAGCGCCTCGCCGGTGAGCTTCCCGAACTCGTGCTCCGCCTGCACCGGGGGCGGCAGCACCTGCCAGCGCAACCAGAACCGCAAGGGCGCCTGGCCGTCGATGAAGCGCTCCATCTCGGCGCCGAACACGCTCATCGGCACGGCGTTGCGCCCGGCGAGCCAGATCACCGCCTCGGCGCCCACCAGGTCCGCCACCACCGCGGTCGCCAGCGTCACCGCGGTCGCCCGGTCGAACATGGCGTCGCGGCTGGCCACGCCGCTGCGGTCGAGCTCGGCGATCAGCACGTGCGCCCTGTGCTCGGCCAGCCCGGTGAGCGAGCCGCGCCACACGGCCGGGTTGACGAAGCCGTGCAGCACCGAGGCCTTGGCCAGCGGCCGCGGCGCCGCCTGGATGGTCAGGCGGACCCCGGCGATCTCGCAGCGCACCTCGTCGGGCTGGCTGCCCAGCGCCCCGAGCAGCCCGCGCCGCGCCGGCGCCGGCGCCTCGAGCATGCGCACGCGCGCGCCGGCCAGCCCCACCACCTCGCGCAGCTCGGCGGCCAGCCGCTCGCGGTCCAGACGGATCGCGCGCGCCAGCGGCACCGCCGCGCCGAACAGCGCCTGCTGGCCCGATCCCTGCGCCGATTGCACCATGCGTGCTCTCCCCTGGGGGTCGCTGGCAGCCCGTCCGCTCAGACGGGCCGCTCGCCAGTATACTCCGATATCGGCGTCAGCCGGAAGACCGGCGCCTCGGAGGCCGTGCCGCGCGGCGCGTGGACCACGTGGTACCAGGTGCGCGCGCGGGTGCCGACCTGCGTGCCGTCGCCCGGCGCCCGGCCCAGCCGGACCCGGGCGTGGGCGATCTCGAACAGGTCGCCGACGGTCTTCTCCAGCGCGAAATCGTTGGGCACGATCTCGAGCTCCCTGCCGAGCAGCGCCTCGAGCCCGCGCGTGGCCGCGCCCGGGTTGCGCCCCGGATCGGCCGGCAGCATCAGCCAGCGCAGCCACAGCGGCAGGGGCGCGATGCCCTCGGCCAGCGACTGCACGAAGTCCGGGATCACGTCGGGCGGCGTGGCATTGCCCGCCGGGTGCCAGATGATGCCCGAGGGGTCGGTCAGCAGCGACACCGCCGCCGCGGTCACGGTGACCGCCACGGCGCGGTCGTAGTTCAGGTCCGGATCCGACGGGTCCGGCGGATGCGCGTCGGCGATCATCACGTGGCCCCGGCTCTGGCTCAGCCGCGCCACGCCTTCGGCCCACAGCGCCGGGTTGACCCGCTCCTCCAGCGCCTTGCCGGCGAAGGCCGGCTTGTCGCCGCCGCCGACCAGGGTGCGCAGCCCGTTGACCCGGAGAATCGCGCTCGGCGGCGCCGCGAGCCGGCGCTTCAGCAGGCTGAAGCGCGGCTGCGTGTCGGCCTGCTTCATCCCGGGGTCGAACCCGGCCACCGCGCCGGTGCCCTCGAGCACCTCGTTCACCGTGTCGAGCAGCTCGCGCGCGGTGAACCGCGGCGGGTGCCACAGCGCCATGGTGGCGCCGAACACCAGGCTCGGGTTGACCCTGGGCAGATCAGGGTGGATCTCGACCAGCCCGGGATCGGGCGCCGAGGCCGGGGGGACCCCGGCGACATCCTCGCCGATATCGCGCATGGCGGTGCGGATCGCCGCCATCAGCCCGGCGCGCTTCTCGGGGGTGGGCGCGTCGGGCGCCGCGTTCGGAACCCCGTTCGGCGTCCCTTCGGGGTTCCCGTCGGGGGTCCCGTCGGGCGCCTGGTCCGACTTCACCTGCTTTGCCACGCTCTCGACCATCACCGCGTCTCCGTCACCAGACCGGCCGTCCGTCCCGGCTCGCGGCCGGCTCGTCCGAGCCTGCCCCGCAGGCCTCCCCACCAGCCCCGCACGCGCCCCGCACGGGTTGCTGCACGGGTTGCTGCACGGGCTGCTGCACGGACCCCCGGGGCCGATTCAGGCCCGAACGAAAGATCGTCCAGGCCGCCGCGCCCTTCTGCCGACCCGTGCTGCCCGTGCTCCGCCGCCTGTTCCCTGCCGGATGCCAAGCGACATTATATCACGGTTGTCGCCTGGTTATTCACGCAAGCTCATAAGTTTGTTTTAATTTTGACCGGATCAAGCAACGCGTGCGGGGCTCGTGTGCGGCGTGTGCGAATCCTGCCCGCTTCAGGCGGCCCCGGCGGCCAGTGGCGGCGCGCCGGCGCCGTCCTCCTCGAGCAGCACCGCCGGTAGGCCGCCGGCCTCGGCGTCGCGATAGCGCACGCGCAGCCGGGCGTGCGGCGCCCCGTGCGCGCGCCCGTGCGCGCCCCCTTGCCCGCTCTGGTCCAGCGCCGACCCCTCGGCCGGCGGCCGGCCGGTCTCGAGGATCTCGGCCGCGAGGTCCATGGCCAGCCGCTCCGCCTCGGCGCGCGCCAGCCCCGGCGCCCGGACCTCGACCTCGGCGCCGAGCAGCGGGTAGAGGCCGCGCGTCGCCACGCCGCCCGCCGCGCCCGCGCCCGCGCCGACTCCGGCCGCGCTCACCCAGAGCGCGGCCGGCGCCCCGCCCTGCCTCAACTGCGCAACCGCCGTCGAGAGCGCCCTGGCCGGCAACCCCATGCTCGAGCTCTCCCAGACCACGCCCGGCGCCGTGACCAGCCCGGCCACCGCCGCGGCCACCGCGGTCAGCGCCGCCGCCCGGTCGTGATTGTGATCGAAATCGGCGCCCAGGGCGGGCGCGGCCTCGAACACCCGCACATGGCCGTGCGCCCGTGCCAGTTCGCGCGCCCCGCCGGGCCAGAACCGCAGGTCGAGCGCCGCCGCGCTGGCCGCACTGACGGCCGGGCGGTCAAACCCCTCGACCAGCACGATGATGCCGGCCACGCTCAGCCCGGCCCGCGGCGGCGCCTTCGGGCGATGCCAGACCAGCGCCCGGCCGGCGCTCTGCTCGAATCGCGTGAGCTCGAGCACCAGTGCCGCCGCCGCCCCGGCCGGCGCCAGCGTCCGGTTCACCGCCGCCAGCAGATCGGCCGGCGTGAAGCGCGGCAGCGCGCGCATCGGCAGCGTCGCCGCAAAGGCGAGCCCGGTATTTCGGGCAGGGTCTCGGGCGGTGTCTCGGGCGGTGTCTCGGGCGATGTCTCGGGCGGATCCTTGCGCATCCGCGGGGACCACGGCGGGAATCCCATCGACGCCGGCCCCCTCGGCAGCCCCGTCGGCAGCCCCGTCGGCAGCCCCCTCGGCGGGATCCTCGAAAGCTCGCTCCAGCGCTCCGTCCATGGCCTGCTCCTCCCAAACGGGCAGCCCGGCCGGGCGCCCGCCATCCACCTCGGGTCGTCACGCCGCAACGCTGGGAGAGGGCCGGGCCCTGAAAAGCACGCACAAACGAAGTCCACAACGAAGTGCACCCGGCGGACCGCGCGGCCCGGCGGAAAAGTGGGGGCCCGGCGCGCGATCCAGCCACATTCTCGCCTTGTCTGGCCCGCGCGCGCAACCCCGAAGCGCGCCCCGCAGTCGGAGACAGTTGAAAATATCCAGCGTTTCAAATGGCTTGCGGAAATCATGCGGTGCCACGCCGGCACCCGTGCCACACGCGGCGCGCGAGCGGCGGTCCTCGCCGCTCCGCCGGTGCGCGAATTTGCGCCGCAGCCGCCGCGACTCACCCCCGAATCGCGCCGGCCCGCATGGCCGCGATGCCGCTGCCGCACACGGCTTTTTCCTTCGGGTCGGGGCGGCGCGGGCCGGGCCCGGATCAGTTGTCGAGGAACGAGCGCAGCTTGCGGCTGCGGCTGGGATGCTTCAGCTTGCGCAGGGCCTTGGCCTCGATCTGGCGGATGCGCTCGCGGGTGACCGAGAACTGCTGGCCGACTTCTTCCAGGGTGTGGTCGGTGTTCATGCCGATGCCGAACCGCATGCGGAGGACGCGCTCCTCGCGCGGCGTCAGCGTCGCCAGCACCCGGGTCGTGGTGTCCTTGAGGTTCGACTGGATCGCGGAATCCAGCGGCAGGATCGCGTTCTTGTCCTCGATGAAGTCGCCGAGCTGGCTGTCCTCCTCGTCGCCGATCGGCGTCTCGAGGGAGATCGGCTCCTTGGCGATCTTCATCACCTTGCGCACCTTCTCGAGCGGCATCTGCAGCTTGACCGCCAGTTCCTCCGGCGTCGGCTCGCGGCCGATCTCGTGCAGCATCTGGCGCCCCGTGCGCACCAGCTTGTTGATCGTCTCGATCATGTGCACCGGGATGCGGATGGTGCGCGCCTGGTCGGCGATCGAGCGGGTGATCGCCTGGCGGATCCACCAGGTGGCGTAGGTCGAGAACTTGTAGCCGCGGCGGTACTCGAACTTGTCCACCGCCTTCATCAGGCCGATGTTGCCTTCCTGGATGAGATCGAGGAACTGCAGCCCGCGATTGGTGTATTTCTTGGCGATCGAGATCACCAGGCGCAGGTTCGCCTCGACCATCTCGGTCTTGGCCTGGCGGGCCTCCTTCTCGCCCTTCTGCACGGTGTGCACGATGCGGCGGTAGTCGGGGATGTCGAGCCCGACATGCTGGCCGATCTGGCCGATCTCGGCCCTGAGCGACTCCAGCCGCTCGCGCTCGCGCTCGACCAGCCGGCCCCAGTTCTTGCCGGGCAGATGCGCCATCTGCTCGATCCAGTTCGGATCGAGCTCGGAGCCGCGGTAGTGCTCGATGAACTCGCGCCGGTTGACCTTGTACTGGTCGGCGAGCTTCATCAGCTGGCCCTCCAGCGTCATCAGCCGGCGGTTGATGCCGTAGAGCTGGTCGACCAGCGCCTCGATCCGGTTGTTGTGCAGGTGCAGCGAGTTGACCTTCTCGACCACCTCCTTGCGCAGCCGCTGATAGTTGCGCTCCTGCCCCGACGAGAAATGCGACGCCTCGTGCAGGGTGGCGTCGAGCCGCTTGACCTGCATCTCGCGCAGCTTGTCGTAGGTCGCGGCGATGGTGTCGAGCGTCTCGAGCACGCTGGGCTTGAGCGCCGCCTCCATGGCGGCGAGCGAGAGGTTCGCCTGCACCTCCTCGTCCTCGTCGTCGAGCTCGGCGACGTCGGCGGCGCCGTCCGCGCCCGATTCCACACCCGATTCCCCACCCGATTCCCCGGCCGAATCCGCGCCTGCTTGCGCACCCGGGTCCGCACCCGGGTCCACAGCGGAGTCTTCGCCGTTTGCCTTCGCCCCGCCGCCGCTTGCCCCGGCCTCCTCCGCCGCGGCGGGGGCGGCAACCGCCTCGCCCGGCGTCACCTGGGCCATGACGCCGTCCTCGGTGGACTGGCCGAAGGTGGTCTCGAGGTCGATCACGTCGCGCAGCAGGATCTTCTCGTCGAGCAGCTCCTGGCGCCAGATGGTGATGGCCTGGAAGGTCAGCGGGCTCTCGCACAGCCCGCCGATCATGGTGGCGCGCCCGGCCTCGATGCGCTTGGCGATGGCGATCTCGCCCTCGCGCGACAAGAGCTCCACCGAGCCCATCTCGCGCAGGTACATGCGCACCGGGTCGTCGGTGCGGTCGACCTCGGTGGTCGTGGCCTGCGGCACGGTCAGCTCGCGGCCGTCCGCCTCGTCGGCCGGCGCCTCGGGCTCGTCGGCCTCGCCCTCGCCCTCGTCCTCGACGACGTTGACGCCCATCTCGGACAGCAGCGACATCACGTCCTCGATCTGCTCGGAGGCGAACTGGTCCGACGGCAGCACCCGGTTGAGCTCGTCATAGGTGATGTAGCCGCGCGTTTTCGCCTTGGCGATCATGCGCTTGACGTCGGCCTGGCTCATGTCGAGCACGGGGCCCGCGGGGCCTTCGGTCTGCTCGGTCTCGGTCTGCTCTTCGTCCTTCGGCGACATCAGGCACCTTTCGTCACTGGCCGCGGTCGGAGCGGCGGGCCGGCCGGGCATCCCGCTCGGCACCCCGCTCGGGCGTTGCCGGCCACGTCGTGGCGCAGCCTTCTCGTGGCGCAGCCGTCCCCGTTGGTCCAAAAGCCGTTCGTCCAAAAGCCGTTCGTCCAAAAGCCGCGCGGCCAAGGGCCGGGATGCCCAAGATAAGCACGAAGGCCCCGAGAATCGACGATTCGCAGGCTGCCTGCATGGTTATTTAAGAAACGAATCACTGATTCGGAAGCGACCCGCGGCGCTTTTTCGACTTGTAGACCTCGTCGTCGAGCATGCGTTGGATTTCGCTCACGGTCTCCTCCTCGTCCGTGCCGGCCCCGGCCAGCGCCAGCCGCGCCGCCTCCTGGAGCTGCAGGCGCGCCTGGCGCATCCGCCAGGTCCAGTCCTCTCCGTCCGCCTCGGCGAGCTCGCGCACCGCATCGGCGATCTCGGCCTCGAACGCAAGGGCCGCCTGGTGCCGGGCGATCGCCTCGGCCAGCAGCTCGGCCACCTTCTCCGCCGGCCGGCCGGGCCGGGCCAGCGGCAGGGCGCGCGCCTGCGGCAGCCGCGAGAGCAGCTCGACCGGGTCGGCGCCGATGCGCGCGCGCGCCGCCGCCAGCGGCTCGGCGCCCTCGTGCAGCGCCGCGACCAGCGCGTCGCGGATCGCCGCGAACTCGGGCGTCGAGACGGTCATCTCCTCGAGCTCGGCCTCGATGGCGCCCAGCGCGTGCGGGTTGTGGCAGGCGATCAGCAGGATCCCCGCCTCGCGCAGCCGCGCCGCGCCGCGCGGGTCGGCCGGCCCGGGCCGTGCCAGGGCCGAGCGTCTGGTTTCGGGCATCGGGCGCCCCGGCGCAAGGCCCTGGCCGGGCGGGCGGCCGGCCCAGTCGCGCCGCGGCCAGGGACGCTCGGCCCGCCCGGCCCACCCCGCCCGCGCGGTCTGCTGGGCCCGGCCGGTGCCGAACAGCTCGCTGCGCCGCACCCGGATATCGACATCGTAATGGGCGCGCACCGAGGCGTCGGCGATGCGCCCGATGGCGGCGCGCAGCCGCCGGTCGAGCGCGGCGCGCCGCTCGGGCGTGTCGATCGGCTCGTGCGAGGTCTCGCGCAGCCAGAGCATCTCGGAGAGCGGCCGCGCCGCGTCCAGCGCGCGGCGCATGCCGGCCGGCCCCTCGGCGCGGATCAGATCATCGGGGTCGTGCCCCGGCGGCAGCAGGCAGAAGCGCAGCGACTTGCCCGGCGCCAGCTTCGGCAGGGCGAGATCGATCAGCCGCTCGGCCGCCTTGATCCCCGCCTCGTCGCCGTCGAGGGCGATCACCGGCTCGTCGGCGATGCGCCAGATCAGCGCGAGCTGCTCGTCGGTGATCGCGGTGCCGAGCGGCGCCACGGCGTGCTCGAAGCCCGCGGCGACCAGCGCGATCACGTCCGTGTAGCCCTCGGCGACGATCAGCGTGCCGGCCTTGGCCGACGCCTCGCGCGCCGGGCCGTGGTTGTAGAGGGTGCGGCCCTTGGAGAACAGCTCGGTCTCGGGCGAGTTCAGGTATTTCGGCTGGGCATCCGGCGCGAGCGCCCGCGCGCCGAAGGCGACGCAGCGCCCGCGCACGTCGCGGATCGGGAACATCAGCCGGCCGCGGAAGCGGTCATAGGGGGCGCCGCCGTCCTCGGGCCGGATCACCAGCCCGGCGGCGATCGCCTCGTCGAGCAGCCCCTTGTCGCGAAAGTGCCGGACCTGGTGCTGGCGCGCGTCGGGCGCATGGCCGATCTCGAAGCGCCTGAGGATCTCGGGCGACAGCCCGCGCTGCGCCGCATAGTCGCGCGCCGGCTGCCCGGCCGCCGAGCGCAAGGCGCGGCCGTAGAGCCGGACCGCCTCCTCCATCGCCTCGGCGAGCCGGGCGAGGCGGTCCTTGCGCGCGCCGGCCTTCGGGTCGTGGCGCTCGTCGGGCATCTCCAGGCCGGCCTCGCGCGCCAGCATCTCCACCGCCTCGATGAAGGGGACGTTCTCGGTCTCCATGACGAAGGTGATGGCGTCGCCCGAGGCGCTGCAGCCGAAGCAGTGGTAGAAGCCCTTGCGGTCCTCGACGTGGAAGGAGGGCGTCTTCTCCTGGTGGAACGGGCAGCAGGCCCAGAAGTCGCCGCGCGCCGGGTTGGTCTTGCGCCGGTCCCAGGCGACCTTGCGCCCGACCACCGCCGAGAGCGTCAGCCGGTTGCGCAGCTCGTCGAGGAACCCCGGGGGAAGCGACATGGCGCGACTATCGCGGGCGGCGGGCGAGTCGGCAAGCGGTGTTGACGCCATGCGGATTTATATGTATATTTGTATATACGATTTGGAGGACGCTTCAAGTGAGCGCGCACCTGCTCGCTGAGCGATCCGCGAAGTGTGAGGATCCCGACAATGAGCCAAATGACCGCGATCACCAAGGACATGAAACATGGCTTCATCGAGCGATCCCGCACTCTTCGAATGGAACGAGGAGAAGCGCGAGCGAACGCTTGAAAAGCATGGAATCGACTTTGTCGACGCGATCAGGGTCTTTGACGGCGACGTCCTTGTCGCTGCGTCACGCGGCCACGGCGAGAAGCGCTTCGTCGCGGTCGGCCTGCTCGACGGGATAGAGATCGCCATCATCTTCACCATCCGCGGCGACGCCATCAGGGTCATCACCGCACGAAGGGCCAGACGCCATGAGCGAGAAGCATATCACGCGCATCTCCCGCGAGGAGGCCCGTAAGGCCAGGGGCCGGACGGACTGGGGCCGGCTGCGCTCCATCACCGACGAAGAACTCGAGCGCCGGATCGCCGCGGACCCGGAGAGCGATGCCGCCGATTTCGACTGGGCCAACGCGGAACTGGTCGAGCCACGGCCGAAGCAGGCGGTCTCGATCCGGCTCGACCAGGACGTAATCGAGTTCTTCAAGGCCAAGGGGCGGGGCTACCAGACCCGGATCAACGCGGTGCTGCGCTCGTACATAAAGGCGCAGAAGTCACGCTAGGCAGGCGCGCACCACGGCCTCGCAGTCCGCCCAGTCCTCGACGCGGTGGTGCGCGGCGGGGCTGTCCACGTGCATGCGGCGCACGTGGCTGGCGCCGACGAAGTGGATGCGGGTGACCTCGGGGGCGCGGCGCGCCGCGCTCTCGTGCTGCCGCGGCGAGTCGTCGACGAAGACCACCGGCGCCTCGGCCCGCGCCGCCAGCCAGCGCAGCGCCCGGCCCTTGCCGCCGGCGTTGACCACCAGCGGGTAGCCCATGCCGAGCGCCGCCAGGTTCTCGCGCCGCATCTCGCCGGCGTGGCCCGGCACGTTGGTCAGCACCACCACCTGCGCGGCGCGCGCCAGCCGGGCCAGCGCCTCGGCCGCGCCGGGCACCGCCTGCTGGTTCAGCGTCTCGTCCTCGAAGAAGCGGTCGATCAGCTCGAGGCAGCCGTCGAACGGCACCGGCGCGTCCGAGCCCGCGGCAAAGATCGACCCCTCGAGCTGGTAGTGCGTCAGCCGCATCCGGTAGCCGATGCCTTCCAGGTAGCGCGCCAGGTGGTCGGCCAGATAGACCAGCACCTCGTCGGCGTCGACCGCGAGCAGCGGCACCCCCGCCCTGACCGGCACGGCGCGCAGCCGGGCCAGCAGCCGCGCGTCCAGGCTCTCCTCGATCTCGGTCAGCATCGGCGCTCAGGTCCAGTTCGGCAGGTTGCCGCCGGGCAGCGCGGCGCGGGCACAAGCGACGCGCTCGGGGCGCACGCCCTCGGCCCCGGCGAAGGCCAGCAGCGCCGTCTCGTCGGCCAGCAGGAAGTCGAGCACGAAGCCGAGGAACTCGGGGTCGGCCGAGCGGGCGCGCAGGCCGTCGGGCCCCGCCCCGCTCGTCGCCAGAAAGCGCCCGGTCAGCGCGCGGTCGCCGGCCATCCAGGCCAGTGCCCGCGCGGCGAGCGTCTCCGCCTCGCCTCGCGCCATGCGCCCCGCCGTGATTCGCGCCCGCATCCGCCTCTCCATCTCCGCCTCGCCGGAGCATTAACCCGGTCGTGGAAGGAAACTATTAACGTTTGTGGCGTCTCCTTTGCCAGCAGAACAACCGCTTTCTCGGGCCGCTTTCTCGAGCCAATGAAACACTGGAATCGGATTCGCTCGCATGCCCGGCACGATCCTGCTCGTCGATGACGTCGCGACCAACCGCCTGCGCGCCCGGGTCAAGCTCGCGGCCAGCTATTACGACGTGATCGAGGCGGAATCGGGCGAGGCGGCGCTGGCGCTGGCGAAAAGCGCGCAGCCCGACCTGGTGCTGCTCGACGTGATGATGCCCGGCCTCGACGGCTTCGAGACCTGCCGCCGGCTGAAGGAATCGCCTGACACCATGCACATTCCCGTGGTGATCCTCACGGCGCTCGACGGGCAGCAGTGCCGGCTGCAGGGCCTCGACGCCGGGGCGGACGACTTCCTGACCAAGCCCTACCCGGACATCACGCTGTTCAACCGGGTCTCCAGCCTGATCCGCATGAAGCTGATGATCGACGAGCTCCGGCTGAGGCACGAGACCTCGCGGTTCCTTGGCCTCGAGGTCAGCGCGCCCGAGGCGCAGCCCCGGCTCGAAGGGTCCTCGGTGCTGTTCGTCACCAGGCGCGACGAGCTGGCGGCTGAAGCGGCCCGCGAGATCCGGGCCCGGCTGGGCTGCGCCATCGAGAACGCCGAGGGCGAGGCGGCAGCCCGCGCGCTGATCGACTCGAACCGCTACGACACCTGCCTGATCGGGCCGCGGCTGGCGGACGGCGAGCCGATGCGGGTCGCCGCGCTGTTTCGCGCCCGGGCCGAGACGCGCCAGACGCCGGTGATGATGATCTTCCCGGCAGACCGCCTGTCGGAGGCGCACACGGCGTTGGAGATGGGGGTCGCGGACTACGTGTCCTTCCCGCCCGACGTTGCCGAGCTGACCGCGCGGCTGCGGATCCAGCTGCGCCGCAAGCACTATTCCGACCGGCTGCGCAGCGCCATGGACGACAGCCTGGCGCTGGCAACGACCGATTCGTTGACCGGGCTCTACAACCGGCGCTACGCCAGGAGCCACCTGGATCTGATGATCGCCCGCCAGCAGGCCAGCGGACGCTGCCTTGCCGCCATGGTGCTCGACCTCGACCACTTCAAGGCGATCAACGACAGTCACGGCCACGCCGCCGGCGACACGGTGCTGTGCGAGTTCGCCCGCCGGCTGCGCGACAGCGTGCGCGGCGTCGACCTGGTGGCGCGCATCGGCGGCGAGGAATTCCTGGTGGTCATGCCCGACATACCCCGCGCGCGCGCTGCGAAGGTGGCCGAGCGCGTGCGCTGCGCCGTCGAGCGCGCGGCGTTCCACCCGCAGGGCTCGAATGCGCCGCTTTCCCTGACCGTCTCGATCGGGCTCGCCTTCTATGAGCCGGGAGAGCTGGCCGCGGGCCTGCTCGAGCGGGCGGACGCGGCGCTCTATGCCTCGAAGAAGGCCGGGCGCAACCTGGTCACGCTCGGCGCCGCGGCCTGACAGCGACAAGCGCGGCGATGCAGCGACGCCAGACTCCGGGACGCCAGACTCCGGAACGCCAGACTCCGGCCTGCCGGGGCGCCGGGAGAGCCTCGCGTGGAACGCGCGGCGTGATCATCGCTTGGTGATCATCGCTTGGTGATCATCGCTTGGTGATCATCGCTTGCGGATCGCCGGGTCGAGCCCGGCAATGGTCAAGGATCTGGGCGAGTCACCGGCAAGGCGCGCCGGCATCCATCCCGCAGCGTGAAGGGACCTCGACCCGGCTCGGCCCGGATCGCGCCGGCAACGCGAACGGCGCGCCGCGGCGCCGGTGCGAAGGCCCCCTGTCACCCGGGGCGGCGCGGGCGGATCCCCCGGATCCCCCGGATTCCCCCGGATCCCCCCTCCGGGTCGAGCAGCACCGCCCACGGGAACCCGCGCTCATCGCTGCGCCGCGGCCGTGCGGCAAGCGGGTCCCGGCCTCAGCGCTGCTCGCTCTCCTTGCTCTCCCAGCGTGCCATCCAGCGCCGGGTGCGCTCCTCGAACCGCTCGGCCAGCTCGGCCCGCTCGGCGGCGCTCAGCACGCGGGCGATCTCGACCATCTGCTCGGAGCCGATGTGCCAGAACGCGGCGCTCGCCGCCTGGCGCTGCTCGAGCGCCGCGTTCAGCCGCTCGGGGTCGAGCGGGTCCGCGCGGATCGCCTCGATGAAGGCCATGTGCGCGTCGCGCATCTCCGCGCCGGTCCGGACTATCTCGTCCTGCCGGGCGATGAGGATGGACCGCGCCTCGGCGCGGCGCGCCTCCGGCACCATGTGCAGAAGGCGCGTCTGGCGTCGGTCGAGACCGGGCTCGGCTTCCGCCGCGGCATAGGGAGTGTCGTTCCACGTGCGCAACGCATTGCCCCCGATCAGCCCGGCGACCACCAGGTTGAACGCCAGCGACACCGCGAGAGCGAGCCTCATCCAGCCCGGCGCGTCGCGCCAGCCCGGCCGATCGGCCGTCCCGCTCATGCGATCCTCCTCACAACACGTCCTCCGACAGGAACAGCGCATCGTCGCGGCTCGCCTGGGCCAGCCGCACGCTGTCGAAGCCGATCTCGGCGAGAACCGTGTCGCCCGCGCCGTAGCCGAGCCCGAGGCCGACGGCGAGGCAGATCAGTGCCGCCGCCACCGCCGCACCGGCCGGCAGGTCGATCCCGCCAAGCCAGGCACGCCAGCCACGCCAGCCGCGCCAACGCGTGCCCCGCCGGCGCACCGGCGTCGCAGCTGCCACGCTTCGCTCGGCCGAGACCTCGGCCGCGTCGGCGAGCACCCGCATCCGCAGGCGCTCGGAGACCGCCGGCCGCGCCGACCGCTCCGCCCGCGCGAGCGCCTCGAGCGCCGCGTCGAGATCGTATGGAGCTTTCTCACTCATCGCGAACCGCCTCTCTCCTCTCGTTCATTTCCGCCGCGAGCTGGCGCCGCGCCCGGGCCAGCAGGCTCTCCACCGCCTCGACCGAGCAGTCCAGCCGCGCGCCGATCTCCGGGTTCGAGAGCCCGTCGAAATGGCGCAGCACCAGCGCCTGCCGCTGCCGGTCGGGCAGGGCGAGGATGGCCCGCACCAGCACCCGGGCCTCCTGTGAATCGGCCAGCCGGTCGAGCACGGTCGGCGCCGGGTCCGGCGGCTCGGCAACGTCCTCGATCGGCGAGGTCGGCCGGCGCTTGCGCAGCCGGTCGATGCACAGATTGTGCACCACCCGGTAGAGCCAGGTCGAAATCCGCGCCTCGCCGGCCCGCCAGTCGCGCGCCTGGCGCCAGAGCCTCAGCAGCGCCTCCTGTGCCACGTCCTCCGCCTCCGCCTCGTCGCCCAGAATGCGCCATGCCTGGCGCAGCGCACCCGGCAGGTGGCGCGCGGCGAGCGTCCGCGCCGCCGCCTGGTCGCCGGTGGCGAATCGGGCAAGCAGCAAGGCGTCCTCGTCCGTACTCTGCGCATCCAGCATTGCTGGCATCGATGCTGCCTTGCCCCTCCCAACGCGGTGTCGGCTCAGTTCTCAGGGCGCGCCTCGCTTTCGTCGCCGGGCATGGAGCCGTGGCGGCGGTTGTGCCAGCGGGCGCGGATCTCCTCGATCGACACCCGGCCGTCGCCGTCGGCGTCCATGCGCTCGAACCGGGCCTGGCCGGCGGCTTCGAGCTCGGCGCGCTCGAGCCGACCATCGCCGTTCCGGTCCATCCTTGCAAACACCTTTCCGATGCGCCGGGCGATCCGCTCCTGCGCCGCCTCGAGCATCTCGGTCTCGGTCACCACGCCGTCGCCGTCGCGGTCCCAGCGCTGGAAGCGCCGGTCGCCGAAACCCCGCGCCTCCTCGCGGCTGATCGCCCCGTCGCCGTCGCGATCGAGCCGCTCGAGCATGCGCGCGCCGTGTCCGTGGCCCGGCTCCGCAGAGGCCGCAAGCGTGCCCGCGAGCATGCAGGCGGCCACCGCGATTGCCAGAACCTGCTTCATTGCCCCGTTGCCTCCGTCCTGGTGGCGCGACCGTCATGCGCCGCTCTCGAAAATGTGAACGCAGCGCCCCGGGGCTTCCGTCGCGGCGCCTCGCGACATGGTGCCGCAAGACCGCATGCGCTGGTGCGCCGCGACCCCGCCCGCATTAGGTTCGCGCCATGGTTGCCCTCAAGCCCGCCCAGACCGAGACCCCGCCCCCGGCACCGCCCCCGGAGGCGGACAGCGAGCCCGCCAGCGCGGCGGACGGCGGCGGGCGCGCGCTCGGGCCGGCGCTGCTGCGCGGCTGGCGCGGGCGCTGTCCGAACTGCGGCGGCGGGCCGATGATGAGCGGGTACCTGCGCGTCAGGCCGAGCTGCGCCTCGTGCAGCGAGGAGCTGCACCACCACCGCGCCGACGACGCCCCGGCCTGGGCGACCATCCTGATCGTCGGCCACGTGCTGGTCAGCGTGCTGCTCATCGTCGAGACGCGCTTCGCTCCGCCGCTGTGGGTGCACTGGGCGGTCTGGCCGGGGGCCACGCTGGGGCTGACCATGTGGCTGCTGCCGCGCATCAAGGGGATGATCGTCGCCCTGCAGTGGGCCTGGCGGATGCACGGCTTCGACGAGCGCGCCCGGCCGCCCGGCTGAGCGCGCTGGACAGGGCGGCCCGCGCCCCCTCATAGTCCGCGGCGTCGGAAGGCCTGCCCGGAATCGCCCATGACCCCTCCAGAGACCGCACCCGAGACCCGGCCGAAGGACGCGCTGCGCGACGCCGCGACGGTGATCCTGGTGCGCCGCGCCGCCGGCGTGCCGCGCCTGCTGATGGGCCAGCGCGGCCGGGGCGCGGCGTTCATGGCGTCGAAGTTCGTCTTTCCCGGCGGCGCCATCGATGCGGCGGACGCGAGCATCCCCGCCGCCCGGCCGCTGGCGCCGCGGACCGAGGCGCGGCTCGGCCTGCGCGCCGCGCCGGGCATCGCGCGGGCGCTCGCCATGGCGGCGATCCGCGAGCTCTGGGAGGAGACCGGCCTGGCGCTGGCCGTGGCCGACGGCCCGGTGCCCGGCACCCCCGTTCCCGGCTGGCGCGGCTTCTTCGCCGCCGGCCACCGCCCGGCGGCGGACGGGCTCGAGTTCGTCTTCCGCGCCGTCACGCCGGCCGGCCGGCCACGCCGCTTCGACGCGCGCTTCTTCATGGCGGACGCGGAGCGGCTGGCCTGCGATCCGGACGACTTCGCCGGCGCCGAGGGCGAGCTGGCGCATCTGCGCTGGATCACGCTCGCCGAGGCACGCGCCCTCGACCTGCCCTTCATCACCGAGGTGGCGCTGGCCGAGGTCGAGAGCCGCCTGAGCGAGCCCGACGCCACCCGCCCGGTGCCGTTCTTCCGGCACGGCGCGGGCCGGTCCTTCGTCGACCCGCTCTGAGGCCGGCCCGTGTCCGCCAGTGCCGGCCGTGCCGCCCTGACGGCCCAGATCGCGCCGATCGCCGCGATCACGCTGTTCGGCGTGACCATGGCGATGAGCTATCCGCTGTTCGGCCTGGTGCTCGAGCGCGCCGGCACCAGCGGCACGATGATCGGGCTGAACACCACCGCCGCGGCGGTGGCGATGGTGGCGGGGGCGCCGATCCTGCCGCCGGTGCTGCGCCGCTTCGGCCTCGGCCCGCTGATGATCGTCGCGGCGCTGGCGCTGGCCGCCACGATCCTGGCGATCCCGCTGGTCGAGAGCTTCTGGTACTGGACCTTCCTGCGGTTTCTGTTCGGCGTCGCCGGCACGGTGCTGTTCTTCGCCTCGGAGTACTGGATCGTCGCCGCCGCGCCCGAGCTCAGCCGCGGACGCATCATCGCCGTCTATGCCCTGTCGGTCTCGGCGGGCTTCGCGCTTGGACCCGCGATCCTCGGGCTCACCGGCCTCGAGGGCATGCTGCCGTTCGCCGTGGGGGCGGGCGTGGTGCTGGCGGGGCTGGGGCCGATCGTCGCCGGACTCGCGACCGCCCCCGAGATCGCCGACGACGATCGCCCTTCGCCCTTCGCCGCGCTGAAAGTCTTCGTCACCGACCCGGGCGTCGTGTTCGCCGTGGTGCTGTTCGGCACCATCGAGTTCGGCGCCATGGCGCTGATCGCGGTCTGGGGCGTGCGCAGCGGGCTGCCGGAGGCCCAGGCGGCGCTGCTTCTCACGGCCTTCGCGCTGGGCTGCATGGTGCTGCAGATCCCGCTCGGCTGGGCGGCGGACCGCCTCGACCGGCGCATGGTGCTGAGCGTCATCGCCGCCGGCTCGGCGCTGGCGCCCATCGGCATGATCCTCGCCGGGTCGTCCTTCGCCTGGATGGCGTTCTTCGTCGGGCTGTGGGGGGCGCTCTCGGTCGGTCTCTACACCATCGCGCTGACCGAGCTCGGCGCGCGCTACCGCGGCTCGCGGCTGGCGGTGGGGAACGCGGCGATCATCCTCGGCTACGGCATCGGCGCGCTGGTCTCGCCGGCGCTGCTGGGCTGGGCGATGGACAGCGTCGTGCCGCCCGACGGGCTGATGCTGGCCTCGGCCATGCTGGCGCTCGGCTACCTGGCCCTGGTCGCGGCGCGCCTGGGCCGGCGGCGATCCCCCTTGACAGGCGACGGCGGATGAGTAGGTAGGAGGCCCTCGGATTGCGCGCCCGCGGGCTCGGGCCGCGCGGGCAGATGAAAGGGCGGTAGCCCTCGGTTGAACGGGCGGGAGCCCTCGGGAGACGAAGACCATGGCGAAGCCGACCACGGTGAAGATCCGCCTCAACTCGACCGCGGGCACGGGCTTCTTCTACGTGACCAAGAAGAACTCGCGCACCATGACGGAGAAGATGACCGTGCGGAAGTACGACCCCGTCGCGCGCAAGCACGTCGAGTTCAAGGAAGGCAAGATCAGGTAGCCCCGCGCCCCGGCGCGGCGACGCGAAGGGCGGCCATTGTGCCGCCCTTTCGCGTTTGATGGCGCCTCCCAAGGCGCCCAAACGAGAAAGGGCCGGGTCGGACCCGGCCCTTTTCGTCAGGCGCTGGCTGCAGGCGTCACTCGCGGTTGCCGAGGAACTGCAGCAGGAACAGGAACATGTTGAGGAAGTTGAGGTAGAGGCTGAGCGCCCCCATCACCGCGCCCTTCTCGAGAAAGGCCTCGCCCTGGGGGCTGCCCCGCAGCTCGAGATAGGTGTTCTTGATGCGCTGCGTGTCATAGGCGGTGAGCCCGGCGAAGATCAGCACGCCGAGGATCGAGACCGCCCAGTGCAGCGCCGCCGAGGCCAGGAACAGGTTGACGATCATGGCGATGATCAGCCCGACCACGCCCATGATCAGGAACGAGCCCCAGCCCGAGATGTCCCGCTTCGTCGTGTAGCCGTAGAGCGACAGCGCGCCGAAGGCCGCCGCGGTGACGAAGAAGGTCCGGGCGATCGAATGCCCGGTGAACACCGCGAAGATGTCGGCGATCGCCAATCCGATCAGCGCCGCGAACCCCCAGAACACCATTTGCGCGGTGGAGGAGCTGATCCGGTTGATCATGGCGCTGAAGCCGAAGACCACGATCAGCGGCGAGAACATGATGATGTACATGATCGGCGAGGTGAACATCGCCGTCACCAGCGCGGCCGGCAGCAGCGTGGTCGCCTCGCCGGCCATCACCGCCTTGAGGTCCATGCCGACGGCGTAGGACACGACCCCGGTGATGATCATCGCGCCGGTCATCAGCGCGTAGACCTGGTTCATGTAGGCGCGCAGACCGGCATCGACTTCCGCCGTGCGGGTGATCGTCTGGCTGCGCAAGTAGCTCGGGTTGGCCATCTGGTGCCCTCTGGTCAGCTGTTGCAGGTCATGTTGCAGGTCATGTTGCAGGTCAAGCCCGCAGGCGCCCGCGAGCGCCCGCCCGAAGCGAATATCGGCGAAGAGCCCCCCGGTTTCAAGGGAAACCGGCCCGCACCAGGCCTATCCCACGGCGCGGCGCAGCACCCGGGCGGGCCGCGCCGAGAGCGGGCCGAGCGCGAAGGCGATCCCGGCGCCCAGGCTGAGCGCCACGCCGGCGGCCACCACGGCGAGCCCTGCCCAGGGCTGGGCGGCGAAGTCCGCGTCCAGCAGGAAGCGGGTCGCCGCCCAGGCCGCCGCCGTGCCGGCGCCGAGCGCGGCGAGCCCGGCCAGCCCGCCGAGCATCGCGGCGCGCAGCGCGAAGCTGGCGAGGATCCGCCGCCGCTCGGCGCCCAGCACCTTGAGGATCGCCGCCTCGCCGAGCTGGCGCTCGGCCGCCGCGGCGCAGGCGCCCACCAGCACCACCAGCCCGGTGGCGATGAGCACGGCCGAGGCCCAGCGCGCCGCCCGGCCGAGGTTGGCCAGCGCCCCGGCCACCTGGTTCACCTGGTCGCGCACGCGAACGGCGGTGACGCTGGGCATGGCGCGGGCCACCGCGCGCATGACCGGGGCCTCGGCGTTGGGCTCGGCGTGGACGGTGGCGATGTGGCTGTGCGGCGCGCCGCTCAGCGCCGCCGGGTTGACGATCATCAGGAAGTTGATGCCGAGCTCGCGCCACTCGACCGCGCGAAAGCTCGCGACCCGCGCGGTGATCGGCCGGCCGAGCACGTTGACGGTGACGGTCGAGCCGATCTCGAGGCCGAGCTCGCGCCCCTCCTCGGCCGCGAAGCTGACCTGTGGCTCGCCGGCATGGTCGGCGGGCCACCACGCCCCCTCGGTGATCACCGTGCCCCCGGGCGGCTCGGCCGCGTAGGTCACGCCGCGGTCGCCGCGCAGCACCCAGGCGCCGTCCGGGTCGACCTCGGCCTCGGCCGCGGGCACCCCGTCGAGATGGGTGATGACGCCGCGCAGCATCGGCGCGGTCTCGATCTGCCCGACGCCCTCGACGCCGCCGACCAGGGCGCGGAACTCGTCGAGCCGCGGGTCCTGGATGTCGACGAAGAAGAAGGCGGGGCTGCGCGCGGGCAGCTGCTCGCGGATCAGGTGCTGCAGGTTGGCGTCGATCTGGGCGATCGCGGTGAGCACCGCCAGCGCCATGCCGAGCGCCAGCACCACGTCGACCGTCGGCCCGCCCGGCGCGCCCAGCGCGCCCAGCGCCAGGCGCAGCCCCGGCCGGTGC
>DATKCQ010000001.1:0-12938 GCA_035513135.1 Thermohalobaculum sp. | reverse complement strand
GCGACCGAGATCGCCATGCAGCGCTCGCCCGCGGCGCCGTAGGCCGAGCCGACCAGCGCGTCCACCGCCTGGTCCATGTCGGCGTCGGGCATCACGATCATGTGGTTCTTGGCGCCGCCGAAGGCCTGCACGCGCTTGCCGGCCTCGGTGCCGCGCGCATAGACGTAGTGCGCGATCGGGGTCGAGCCGACGAAGCCGATGGCGCCGATGTCGGGGTCGTCGAGGATGGCGTCGACGGCCTCCTTGTCCCCCTGGACGACGTTGAGGATGCCCTCGGGCAGGCCGGCCTCGAGCATCAGCTCGGCGAGCATCAGCGGCACCGAGGGGTCGCGCTCGGAGGGCTTCAAAATGAAGGCGTTGCCCGCGGCGATGGCCGGGCAGAACTTCCACATCGGGATCATGGCCGGGAAGTTGAAGGGCGTGATGCCGGCGGCGACGCCGACGGGCTGGCGCAGGGAATACATGTCGATGCCGGGGCCGGCGTCCACGGTGAACTCGCCCTTGAGCAGATGCGGCGCGCCGATGCAGAACTCGGCCACCTCGAGGCCGCGGGTGACGTCGCCGCGCGCGTCGGGGATGGTCTTGCCGTGCTCGCGGCTGAGCGCCTCGGCGAGCTTGTCCATGTCGCGGTTGAGCAGCTCGACGAAGCGCATCATCACGCGGGCGCGGCGCTGCGGGTTGGTGGCGGCCCAGGCGGGCTGGGCGGCGCGCGCGTTCTCGACGGCGGCGCGCACCTCGGCGGCGCTGGCCAGCGGGCACTTCGCCTGCACCTCGCCGGTGGCCGGGTTGAAGACGTCGGCGAAGCGGCCGGAGGTGCCCTGGACGTGGCGGCCGCCGATGAAATGGGTGAGTTCCCTGGACATGCGTTCCTCCCTTGGCGCGGCGCGGGCGCGGGTTTTCAGGTGGTTGTTGCGCCTTTGGGCGCCGAGCGTCAAGCCTGCGCCAAGGGGGGTGGCAAGGGGCTTGCAAACGGGGCCGGGCGCGGCCTTAGATAGCGCGGTCCGGGACCGGGAGGCCACGATCGACGAGCGCACCACAGTCGAGGCGGGGGCGAGCGCGGCGGCCATCGTCGCCGAGCGGGTCACCAAGGTGTTCGGCGCGGGCGCGGGGGCGGTGCGCGCGCTCGACGACGTCTCGGTGACCATCCGCGAAAACGAGTTCTTCACGCTGCTCGGGCCGTCGGGCTGCGGCAAGACCACGCTGCTCAGGCTGATCGCGGGGTTCGACCAGCCGACGGCGGGGACCATCCTGCTGGCGGGGCAGGACATCTCGCACCTGCCGCCGTACCAGCGCTCGGTCAACACGGTGTTCCAGTCCTATGCGCTGTTCCCGCACATGACGGTGGCCCAGAACATCGGGTTCGGGCTGGAGATGCAGGGCAAGCCGCGCGGCGAGATCGCCGAGACGGTGGGCGCGATGCTCAAGCTGGTGCGCATGGAGGAGCTCAGGGACCGGCGCACCGACGAGATCTCGGGCGGCCAGCAGCAGCGCGTGGCGCTGGCGCGCGCGCTGGCGCCGCGGCCCAGGGTGCTGCTGCTCGACGAGCCGCTGTCGGCGCTCGACTACAAGCTGAGGAAGGACATGCAGATCGAGCTCAAGCGGCTGCAGCACGAGACCGGGATCACCTTCATCTTCGTCACGCACGACCAGGAGGAGGCGCTGACCATGTCGGACCGGCTGGCGGTGATGCGCGACGGGCGGATCCTGCAGATCGGCAGCCCGCGGCAGATCTACAACCATCCGGCCGAGCGCTTCGTCGCCGACTTCATCGGCGACACCAACTTCCTGACCGCCGAGGTGATCGAGGCGGACGGGCGCAAGGCGCGGCTCAGGCTGGGATCGGGGCGCGAGGTGGCGGCGGACGTGCCCGAGGGTATGCAGGCCGAGGGCCGGGTGACCATTGCCGTGCGGCCCGAGCACGCGGCGATCGCCGGGGACGGCGTGCTCGAGGGCACGCTCGAGAACATCGTCTATGTCGGGCCGGACACGCACTATCACCTGCGGCTCGCGGACGGCACGGGGTTCGTCGTGCGCAGCCAGAACCTGCGCGACGCGGACGAGGCGCGGGCGGCGGGCGAGACGGTGGGCATCGCCTTCAAGCCCGACGCGGTGCAGGTGCTGAGGGACTGATGCAGCGCGAGGCCCCGCAGCAAGGGCTGGTCGAGGCGGCGCGGCGGCGCGTCGCGCGGCAGGGCTGGCTCTTGTGCACGCCGGCGCTGATCATCCTGGTGTTCGCGGCCTCGGGGCCGCTGCTGATCGTGCTGGTCTACTCGTTCCTGGCGCCGGGCGACTATGGCGGGGTGAGGTGGGAGCTCTCGACCGAGGCCTGGTTCAACGTGCTGCTGAACCGCGACATCTTCAGCGGCGAGGTGGGGCTGGCGGACGCGCATCTGAGCATCTTCTGGCGCTCGCTGAGCCTTTCCGTGCTGACGACGATCATCACGCTGCTGCTGGGCTTTCCGACCGCCTATTTCATCGCCACGCGGCCGCGCGAGACGCGCAATGTCTGGCTGTTCCTGGTGACCATCCCGTTCTGGACCAACCTCTTGATCCGCACCTTCGCGATCATGGAGGTGATCCGCAGCGAGGGCATCGTCAATACCGGCCTGATCGGGCTGGGGCTGATCGGCCAGCCGATCCAGATGCTCTATACCGACTTCGCCATCCTGCTCGGCATGGCCTATGTCTACCTGCCGCTGATGGTGCTGCCGGTCTACGCGGCGATGGAGCGCTTCGACTTTCGCCTGGTCGAGGCGGCCTACGACCTCTACGCCACGCGGTGGCGCGTGTTCACGCGGGTCATCCTGCCGCTGGTGAAACCGGGCGTGATCGCCGGATCGATCCTGGTTTTCATCCCCTCGCTCGGCGCCTACGTGACGCCGCGGGTGCTGGGGGGCGGCAAGAACATGATGCTGGGCAACCTGATCGAGCTGCAGTTCGGGGCGGGGCGCAACTGGCCGCTGGGGGCGGCGCTCTCGATCACGCTGCTCGCCATCGTCATGGCGGCGCTGATCTTCTACGTGCGCATGGCGGCGCGCAACGAGGCCGGCCGTGAGTGAGCGCGGCGGCTTCTCGATCCGGCGCATGCCGGGCTTCGCCACGGTGGCGCTGGCGGTCTTTTTCGTGCTCTACGCGCCGATCCTGGTGCTGGTGGTGTTCTCGTTCAACGCCGGGGTGTCGATCGCCAACTGGGAGGGGTTCTCGCTGCAATGGTACGCCGCGGCCTGGGAGAACCGGCAGGTGCAGGACGCGACCGTCCGCTCGGTGATCGTGGCGACCTGCGCCTCGCTGACCGCGACGCTGGTGGCGACCATGGCGGCGCTGGGCACCACGCGGCGGCGGCGCTTTCGCGGCCAGACGATGGTCTATGCGCTGATCAACGAGCCGCTGATGGTGCCCGAGATCGTCACCGGCATCGCGCTGCTGATCATGTTCGCGCAGATCAAGATCGTCACCGGCTACACCGGGCTCGGCTACCTGATCATCGCCCACACGGCGTTCTGCATCCCGTTCGCCTACCTGCCGATCCGGGCGCGGCTCGAGGGCATGGACCTGACGCTCGAGACTGCCGCGGGCGACCTCTACGCCACGCCATGGCGCACCTTCCGGCGGGTCACCCTGCCGCTCCTGATGCCGGGCATTCTCGCCGGGCTGATGCTCGCCTTCGTCATCTCGCTCGACGACGTGGTGATCACCGAGCTGGTGAAGTCGGCCGGGCAGGACACGCTGCCCACCTACATGCTGGGCCAGTTGCGCCGCAAGATCACGCCCGAGGTGAACGCGATCTCGACGGCGCTGCTGGCGATCTCGATCGTCACGGTGACGATCTTCTTCCTTCTCAACCGCAGAAAAGCCTAGAGCGATTTCGAGCAAAGTGGCCTCACTTTGCGGCTCGGAAATCGCGGTGACTCAACCTGCTGGAGCCGTTTCGGTGGTTCCTGAATCACCGAAACGGCTCTAGACTGAAAACCGACAACAACGGAGGAAACCCCATGACCACACGACTGACAGGCAGCGCAACCGCGCTGGCGCTGGTGCTCGCGGCCGGACCGGCCGCGGCGGAGGGCGAGCTCAACATCTTCAACTGGGGCAACTACACCAACCCCGAGCTGATCGAGAAGTTCTCCCAGGAACACGATGTCGAAGTGACCATCACCGACTACGACAGCAACGCCACGGCGCTGGCCAAGGTCAAGGCCGGCGGGCACGGCTTCGACATCGTGGTGCCGTCGCATTCCTACGTGCCGATCTTCGTCTCCGAGGGGCTGCTGCTCGAGGCGCGGCCCGACCAGATGGAGAACTTCGAGCACGTCGCCGAGCGCTGGCGCGATCCCGAATGGGACCCGGGCCGGCGCTACACCGTGCCGTGGCAGTGGGGCACCACCGGGGTGGCGGTGAACCGCGAGGACTACCAGGGCGACATCAACACCTCGGCGATCTTCCTCGACCCGCCCGACGAGCTGGTCGGCAAGGTCAACGTCGTGCCGGAGATGGAAGACATGATGGCGCTGACGCTGATGTATGTGGGCTCGGAGAGCTGCACCGACGACATGGACGCGCTGGAGCGGGCGCGCGACGTGCTGATGGCGGCCAAGCCCAAGTGGCTGTCGATGGACTACGGCACCACCGACAAGCTCGGCTCGGGCGAGTGGCGCGCCAGCGTCAACTGGAACGGCTCGACGTTCCGGGCACGGCTGGAGAACCCGTCAGTCGAGTACGGCTATCCCCAGGAGGGCTACCCGGTCTGGATGGACTCGGTGGCGATCCTCGCCGACGCGCAGAACGTCGAGAACGCCAAGCTGTTCATGAACTTCATCATGGAGCCGGAGAACGCGGCGCTGATCTCGTCGTTCGCGCGCTACGCCAACGGCATCAAGGGATCGGAGCCGTTCATGCCCGAGGAGATGAAGACCGCGCCCGAGATCGTCGTGCCCGAGGAGCTGGCCGGCGCCGGGAAGTTCAACCAGACCTGCCCGCCCGAGGTGCAGAAGGTCTACACCGCCATCTGGACCGAGCTGACCAAGTAGGCGGCGCGAGAGCCGCGCCCGCCCTGCCGGGGGTCGGCAGGGCGGGCGTTCTGCATTAGACTGCCCCGACGACTGGACTGCCCCGACTCGGAATGCCCCCGCGGCAGAGAGGGAGAGCGACATGGACATCCGCCGGATCGGCGACACGCCGATGCGCAAGGCCAACCCCGACTGGTTCACCGGCACGGTATGGCAGGTGCCGATAGTCGAGGCGCCGGAGCCGGCCCGCCTGCGCGCCGCGCGGGTGAGCTTCGAGCCGGGCGCGCGCACCGCCTGGCACACCCACCCGCTCGGCCAGACCCTGCACGTGCTCTCGGGCGTCGGCAGGGTGCAGGCCGAGGGCGGGCCGGTGCGCGAGATCCGGCCCGGCGACACGGTGTGGATCCCGCCCGGCGAGAAGCACTGGCACGGCGCTACGCCCGGCCACGGCATGGTGCACGTCGCCATGCAGGAGTCGCTCGACGGCTCCCACGTCGAGTGGATGGAGAAGGTCACCGACGCGCAGTACGCGGTGGAGCCGCAAGGCTGAAGCCGCGCCGGAGCCGCGCCGCCGGGCAGGGGGCGCTGCCGCGGCCTCTCCCCAAACCCCTCTCCCGGGGGGAGAGGGGCTGGCCTGCGGCGGCCGCGGCGCCTTGTGCCGCGCCGGGATGCGGCTCAGCCGACCGGGGTGATGGTCTGGGCGTAGGGCTGCGTTCGGCGGAAGGACTCGCGCGCCTCGAGGCGGTCCGAGAAGGCGGCGAGGGCCGGATGGTCCGCGCGCCAGTGGAACTCGGGCCGGCGCAGGTCGAGATAGGCCAGCGTCGAGGCGGCGGCGATGTCGGCGATGGTGAAGGTGTCGCCGACGAAGTGTTCGCGCTCGCCGAGCAGGCGGGCGAGCTCGGCGGTGCCGCGCTCGAGCTTGCGGCGCTGGCGGGCCTGCCACTCGGCGCTCTGCATGCCGGGGCGGCGGTGCTCCTCGAGCACCAGCAGGACGGCGGCGTCGGCGATGCCGTCGGCCAGTGCCTCCGCCTGCAGCGCCGCGATGCGGGCGGCGGGGTCCCCGGGGATCAGGGCGGGCGGGGCGACGGTGTCGAGATAGGCCTCGATCACCCGGCTGTCATAGAGCGCCCGGCCGTCGTCGAGCAGCAGGATCGGGATGCTGCCGAGCGGGTTCCAGTCGGGCGCCATGGACGTGGCGGACCACGGCTCGTCCATCACCTCCTCGAAGGCGAGACCCTTCTCGATCAGCGCCACGCGCACCTTGCGGGCGAACGGGCTCGGGCTCGCGATGATGAGCTTCATGAGGCGCGCACTCGCTTGCTGGACGGTTGCGCAGTATGCCGCCATCGCGCCGCGAGCCGCAAGCCTGGGCCGCAAGCCCGGGCCGCAAGCCCGGGCCGCAAGCCATCGCCGTGCCCCGATTTTCCGCCAAGCGCCTTGCCAGGCGGCCGTATTCCGCGCGATATGGAGGCGCCGGCAGCGACGCGACCCGGGAGAGGGGCCATGGACGCACGCATCTACCAGCAGCCGAAGAACGCCATGCAGTCCGGCATGGCCAACACCCGGCTGTGGATCCTGGAGTACACGCCCAGCCAGCCCCGCCGCATCGACCCGCTGATGGGCTGGACCGGATCGGGCGACATGCAGCGCCAGCTGCGCCTGCGCTTCCACTCGAAAGAGGACGCGGTCGACTACGCCCGGCGCCACGGCATCGCCTGTGTCGTCGAGCAGCCGAAGCCGCGCCGTGCCAACGTGCGGCCGATGGGCTATGGCGGCAATTTCGCCTACAACCGGCGCTTCGGCTGGACCCACTGAGCCGCCGAGCAGGGAGACCGCAGCGTGGCCGGGCCGTCCGAAATCGTTCCGGTCATCCTGTGCGGCGGCTCGGGCACGCGGCTGTGGCCGGTGTCGCGGCGCAGCTATCCCAAGCAGTTCGGCCCGATCCTCGACGGCGACACGCTGTTTGCGCGCACCGTGCGCCGGGTCGCCGCGCCGGGCTACGCGCCGCCGCTGGTGCTGACCACCAGCGAGTTCCGCTTCATCGCCGCCGACGAGCTGGAGGCGGCCGGCGTCGAGCCGGAGCAGGCCGGGCGCATCGTCATCGAGCCCGAGATGCGCAACACCGGCCCGGCGGTCTGCCTCGGCGCGCTGATGCTGGCGGCGCGCGACCCGCGGGCGCTGATGCTGGTGCTGCCGGCGGACCACCTGATCCGCGACGAGGCGGCCTTCCACCGGGCGGTCGCCGCGGGTGCCGCGGCGGCGCGGGCGGGGCAGCTGGTGACCTTCGGGGTCCGGCCGACGCGGGCCGAGACCGGCTATGGCTGGCTCGAGCTGGCGGGGCCGCCGGGCGCGGGCGCCGGGCCCGACCCCGAACCGCATCCCTTCCTGCGCTTCGTCGAGAAGCCCGACCGCGCGCGCGCCGAGGCGATGCTCGAGGCCGGGCGCCACCTGTGGAACGCCGGCATCTTCCTGTTCCGCGCGGGCGACATCCTGGCCGCGTTCGACGCGCATGCGCCGGAGATCCTCGCCGCCTGCCGCCGGGCGCTCGCGCAGGGGCGCGAGGATCTGTGCTTCTTCCGGCCGGGCGCGGCGGCCTATGGGGCGAGCCCGGCGATCTCGCTCGATTACGCGGTGATGGAGCGGCTGGGCGGCGGCACGGCGGTGCCGCTCGACTGCGGCTGGAACGACCTCGGCGCCTGGGACACGGTGTGGCGCGAGAGCCCCCGCGACGCGCAGGGCACCGCCGCGAGAGGCGCGGCGCTGTCCATCGGCTGCCGCGACTCGCTGCTGGTGGCGCCCGAGGACGGGCCGCGGCTGGTCGGGCTCGGGCTCGAGGGCATGATCGCGGTGGCGATGCGCGACGCGGTGCTGGTGGCGCCGATGGCGCGCGCCCAGGAGGTGCGCGACGCGGTCGAGGCGCTCAAGCGCGCCGGCGCCGAGGAGGCCGAGGAGTACCCGCGCTGCCACCGCCCGTGGGGCTGGTACGAGGTGCTGGCGCGCGGGCCCGGCTTCCAGGTCAAGCGCATCATGGTGCGGCCGGGTGGGCGGCTGTCGCTGCAGTCGCACGTGCACCGGGCCGAGCACTGGGTGGTGGTGGCGGGCACCGCCCGGGTCAGCATCGGCGAGGATGTGCGCGCGATCGGGCCCGACCGATCGTGCTACGTGCCGATCGGCGAGCGTCACCGGCTGGAGAACCCGGGCGAGGCCGAGCTGCACCTGATCGAGGTGCAGAGCGGCTTCTATCTCGGCGAGGACGACATCACCCGCTACGACGACGTCTACGCGCGGGAGTAGGGCAGGCCTCGCGCGGCTGCGCCGGTGCGCGCCGGCTTCACTCGTGCAGCAGGCGGTGCAGGAAGGCGCGCAGGCTGACCTCGTCGCCGTACTTGCCGGGGCGCGGGCGCCAGCCGGGCGCGGCGCCGGGGCGGCCGCCGGGGAACGGCCCGGGCCCGCCGCGGCGCTTCAGCCGCCACTGGGTCGCCAGGTGGGCCGCGACCAGCGGCGTGCGGAAATCGCGCAGGCGCGCGCGGTAGATGCGCGCGGCGTCGGCGGCGGCCTCCTCGGGCGGCACGCCGCGTCCGACCAGCACGTCGATGTGCTCGACGGCCGCGGCCACCTCCTCGGGCGCGTAGTAGGGCCACAGCAGGGCACGCATGGCGGGCACCTCGCCCTCGTCCCTTTCAAATATGGTGCGGCGGCGCTATGTCGGCAACGGTGCTCCGAGGCGGAGCGGCCGGACGGGGAGCGCGGGCGATGCTGTTGGCGGTGACGGCGTTCTATGCGGGGCTGATGGCGCTGTGGCTGGTGGCCCTGGGCTTCGAGGTGTCGCGGCGCCGGCGCCGGCACGACGTGTCCTACGGCGACGGTGGCGTGGCCGAGCTCGAGCAGGCGGTGCGCGCCCATGCCAATGCCTGCGAATACGTGCCGATCGCGCTGATCGTCATGGGCCTGGCCGAGGGCATGGGCGCGCCGGGCTGGCTGCTGCACCTCGCCGGGCTGATGCTGGTCGCCGGGCGCGGCATGCACGGCGCCTATTTCCTGGCCGGGGCGCGGCGCTTCAGGCTGCGCTTCACCGGCATGATGCTGACCGTGGTGATGATCGGCGGGCTCGGCCTGGCGCTGGTCCTGCAGGCGCTGCTGGCGCTTTTCTGAGGAGCGGGCGATGGAGCGGCACGATCCGGACGGGCACGATCTGGACGGGTACGATCGGGACGGGCACGATCTGGAGCTCGCCGAGGCGCTGATCGACGCGGCCCGGCGCGCCGGCGCCGAAGCCGCCGACGTGCTGGTGGTCTCGGCCACCAGCCTCGGCGTCGGCGTGCGCGGCGGGCGGCTCGAGGAGGCCGAGCGCTCGGAGGGGCGCGACCTCGGGCTGCGCGTGCTGATGGGGCGGCGCCAGGCCTGCGTCTCGGGCTCCGACATCCGGCGCGCGGCGCTCGGGGAGATGGCCGAGCGCGCCGTGGCCATGGCCCGCGCCGCGCCCGAGGATCCGTGGTGCGGGCTGGCCGGGCTGGACGAGCCGGGCACGCCTGCCGACCCGGCGGCGCTGGAACTGGCCGACCCGCAGCACCCGCCGGCGCCGCAGGCGCTGGAGGAGCTGGCGCTGGCCGCCGAGGCGGCGGCGCTGGCGGTGGCGGGCGTCACCCAGGTCGATCAGGCGAGCGCCGGCTGGGGGCGCGACCGCATCACCCTGATGGCGACGAACGGATTCCAGGGCAGCTATGCGCGGACCAGCGCCTCGATCGGCGTCTCGGCCATGGCCGGGCAGGGGCCGGGGCGCGAGTCGGACCATGCGTACGAGGCCCGCAGCTTCCGCGCCGACCTGCCCGACGCGGCCTGGGTCGGCGAGCGGGCCGGGCGGCGCGCCGTCGAGCGGCTGGGCGCGCGCAAGCCGCCTTCCGGACGCTTTGCGGTGCTGTTCGACGAGCGCGTGGCGGGCAGCCTGATCGGCCACGTGCTCGCCGCCATCAACGGCCTCGCCATCGTGCGCGGGGCGAGCTGGCTGCGCGACGCGATGGGCGCGCAGGTGCTGCCCGCGGGCTTCGAGGTGGCCGACGATCCGCTGATCCGGCGCGGCCCGGCGAGCCGCCCGTTCGACGGCGAGGGGCTGGCGGCGCGGCGCAACGCGCTGATCGCCGACGGCGTGCTGCGCAGCTGGGTGCTGGACCTCGCCACCGCGCGCAAGCTGGGGCTGGCGAGCACCGCCAGCGCCCGGCGCGGCACCGGCGGGCCGCCGCAGCCCGGCACCAGCAACATCCGGGTGACGCAGGGCGATGTCGGCCGTGACGCGCTGATCGCGCGGATGGGCACCGGGCTGGTGGTGACCGGGCTGATCGGCGCCTCGATCAACCCCACCACCGGCGCCTACAGCCGCGGCGCCTCGGGCCTGTGGGTCGAGGGCGGCGAGATCGCCCACCCGGTCAACGAGATCACCATCGCCGGCAGCCTGCCCGAGATCGTGCGCACGCTGATCCCGGCCGACGACGCCGACCCGCACCGGGCCGTGTCGGTGCCCTCGCTGCTGGTCGAGGGGCTGACCGTTGGCGCCTGAGCCGGGCGGGGAGTTCGGCGCGGACCTGCGCCTGCTGGTGGCGGCGGCCGAGGCGGCGGGGGAGATCGCGCTCAAGGCCTTCCGCGGCATCTACGAGAGCTGGGAGAAGCCGGGTCAGGGGCCGGTGACCGCGGTCGACCTCGAGATCGACCGGATGCTCAGGGCCGAGCTGATGGCGGCGCGGCCCGACTATGGCTGGCTGTCCGAGGAGAGCCGCGGCGACACCGACCTGACGGGGCGCGAGCGGGTGTTCATCCTCGACCCGATCGACGGCACCCGCGCCTTCATGGCCGGCAAGGAGGGCTGGGGCCCGGCGCTGGCGGTGGCCGAGCGCGGCCGGGTGATCGCCGGCGCCATGCGCCTGCCGGCGCGGGCCGAGACCTACGCCGCGGCGCTGGGCGCCGGTGCCACGCTCGACGGCGGCGCGATCCGGGCCTCGGCGCGCAGCGCGCTGCGCGGCGCGCGGACGCTGGTCGCCTCGTCGCAGCTCAAGCCCGAGCTGTGGCCCGGCGGGCCGCCGCCGGTGGCGCGGCATTTCCGGCCCTCGCTGGCCTGGCGGCTGTGCCTGGTGGCGGCGGGAAGCTTCGACCTGATGGTGACGCTGCGCGACGCCTGGGAGTGGGACATCGCCGCCGGCAGCCTGATCGCCACGGAGGCCGGCGTGGTGGTCACCGACCGGGAAGGCGGGCCGCTCGAGTTCAGCCGCCACCCGGCGCGGGCGGCCGGGGTGATCGCGGCGCCCGCCCCGCTGCACCGGGCGGTGCTGGCGCTCAGGCGCGCCGATTGACTGGCGCCGCGCGCGCGATATGGTGCGCGGCATCCGCGATCCGGCAGCGAGAGAGGCTCCGATGCCCCAGCGCCTGCACCTCGTCTTCGGCGGCGAGCTCGTCGACCCGCAGGGCAGCACCTTCGCCAATGTCGAGGAGATCGACATCGTCGGCATGTTCCCCGACTACGAAAGCGCGCACCGCGCCTGGAAGGCGAAGGCGCAGCAGACGGTCGACAACGCCCACATGCGCTACTTCATCGCCCACCTGCACCGGCTGCACGACGAGGAGAACCCGGCGAGCGCCGCCGACAAGCCCGAGACCGGATGAGCGGCGCGGGGCGCGCCGGGGCGGGGGACAGCTCACTGCATGACGGCGCGGCCCAAGGGTTCGGCGAGGCCGGCGAGAGGGGCTCGCCCGCGCTGGCCTGCTACCTGGCGCTGTCGCGGCTGGCCGGGCCGGCGGCGGCATGGTGGCTGCGCCGGCGTGCCGCGCGCGGGCGCGAGGAGCCGGGCCGGCTGGGCGAGCGGCTGGGGCGGGCCGGCGCGGCACGGCCGGCCGGGCGGCTGGTGTGGCTGCACGGGGCGAGCGCCGGCGAGGCGGTGTCGCTGCTGCCGCTGGCGGCGGAGCTCGGGCGGCAGGCGCCGGTGACCTGCCTGCTGACCGCGGGCACGGTGGCGGCGGCGCACCGGCTCGAGGGCGCGCTGCCCGCCGGCTGCCTGCACCAGTATGCGCCGGTCGACACGCAGGCCGCGGCGCGCGGGTTCCTCGAGCACTGGCGGCCCGATCTGGCGATCCGGGCCGAGAGCGAGCTGTGGCCCCGGCTGCTGCTCGAGACGGCGCGGCGCGGCGTGCCGATGCTGCTGGTCAATGCGCGGGTCTCGGCGCGCAGCGCGCGGCGCTGGGCGTGGGCGCCCGGCATGGCGCGGGCGCTGGTCCGCCTGTTCGCCCGGATCGAGGCGCAGGACCCGGAGACGGCGGCGCGCCTCGTCGCCATGGGGGCCGAGCCGGGGCGGGTGGGCGTTGGCGGCAATCTCAAGGCCGCCGTGGCGCCGCCCGGCTGCGACGCGGCGGCGCTGGGCGCGGCGCGCAAGGCGCTGGGGGGCCGGCCGGCCTGGCTCGCCGTCTCGACCCATGCGCCGGAGGAGGAGATCGCCGCCGAGGCGCAACGCCTGGCGGCGCGGGCGGTGCCGGGGCTGCTGGCGCTGATCGCGCCGCGCCATCCCGAGCGCGGCGGCGCCATCGCCGCGGCGCTCGGCCGGCGGGGCTTGCGGGTGGCGCGCCGGGCGCTGGGCGAGGCGCCCGGGACGGAGACCGACATCTGGCTGGCCGACACGCTGGGCGAGACCGGGCTGTGGCTGCGGCTGGCGCCGGTCGCCTTTGTCGGCGGATCGCTAAGCGGGGGAGCGGGCGAGGCGGGGGGGCACACGCCGTTCGAGGCGGCGGCGCTGGGCGCGGCGATCCTGCACGGCCCGGCGACGCGGAACTTCGCGCTGGCCTACGCGGCGCTCGACGCGGCCGGCGGGGCGCGGCCCGTGGGCGGGGCGGAGGAGCTGGCGCAGGCGGTGGCGGCGCTCTTCGCCGCGCCGGAGCAGCGGGCGCGGATGGCCGAGG